>DCUI01000181.1:0-36174 GCA_002327785.1 Phycisphaerales bacterium UBA2218 | reverse complement strand
AACGGCATGAACGGCGTCCCCTGGGTTCCCCAGCCCACGTTGACGTGGAGAAGGTCTGCGCCCAGGTGTTGGAACACCAACGGCCACAGATAGAGAAACGGCTCTTCAATGACCGCGTCAAACTCCTGCCGGGAGCCGGCCGGCGCCGCATTCACGAGCAGCACCGTGGCCAGATCGGAGCTCTTGCGGATTTGTTCCGACAGCGCCGGCAGGGTTTGGATCATGCGGTAGCTCACGTAGAGCACGACCCGACGGCCGGCAAATCTACGCCGGGTCTCACCGGCGACGGATAGCCGCGACAGATCGATGAGACGATCACTGTAGTCGTTGCCGCGGTCCCTGCCGTTCTCCCGCAACGGATGATCCTCCGAAAGGCTGAATACGACCGTGTCCTCCTGATCCCGCCAGTCGCTCACCCGCCACAGCGGAAAAGGAGAGAACCATTCGGGCTTGAGACCCTCCCAGAGCCCGTCCGCCGCCAGAAAACCTCGGAAAAACCGGGCATCGAACCGATGCCGCTGGGCAAGGACGCGAAGGAATTCCAGGTCGGCCTCCGAGCTTAGGTGGAGCACGTTCGGCCGCTCCTTCTCGGAGGTCAACAGTTCGGCAGCCCGCTCGATCAACCGATGGCCGCGGTATCGTCGGCGCCAGGTTTCATACATCCGGGCCACGTGCTCCCGGACCGTGGCATCGCCAAGAGTACGGATGTGCTGGTCGAGGAAGTCCCTGTAACTCGCGTCCGAGAGAAAACTCATATCTTGCACCTTGCGGCCCCACGGGCCCGACATTCCTGAGAACTCAGATCAGAAGACCAGACTATCCCGCGTGGCCTTGCGAACTCGACTGATCTCATCGACGGTCATACCCCAGATCTCGCAGACTTTGTCGATCCGCTCGGGAGCGAAATTGATGCGGTCCCACTCATAAACTCGCAGCGTGGACACGTCCTTGGGCGTCCATTCATCAGACAGGATTTGCCCATAGCGCCAGTCCACGCTCGTCCGACCTTGCGAGCCAGCGAGCACGCCCATCTCCTTGGCCATCTCATACATACGCGTGCCGTGCAGGGGGACCGCCACGTAGAATTTCACGTAGTCCGCTCCGCACGTTTCTGCGAATCGCACGGTCTGACGAATTTCTTCCCATCGTTCCCCCGGCAGGCCAACGATGAAGTTGGCGGCCACCCAGATGCCACGGTCGTGAATCCGGGCGATCTTGGCCGGGATGCCCCCGATGTTCTCGATGGGTTTGTTGACGATGTCGTGGAGCACGCGCTCGACGCCGGATTCGAGCGCCACGGTGACGCCGACGCAGCCGGACTGTTGCATCAGGTCGAGGAATTCCTCGTCGAGCACCCAGATCGCGGCCCCGGCCGCCTGCCACTTGATGCCCACCCTCTCCCGATACATCAACCACAGGAATTCCTTCATGGGTTTGACCGGCACGAAGAAGTTGTCGTCGAAGAACGTGATGGAGCGAATCCCGTAGCGATCTCGGAGGAACTTGATCTCCTCGACAACGTCGGCCGGGTCGCGAACGCGCGCCTGGCGTCCGGAGATGCTGGCGACCTGGCAGAACGAACAGTGGTAGGGACAGCCCCGCGAGATCAGCATCGCCATGCCCGGCAACTCCGGGAAACGGTTCGCCCCCTGGCGTGCGTCCGTCTCACAGTACTTCGGGAAGTCGATCAGGTCGTAGTCCGGCCAGGGCAGCCCGGCAAGATCCTCGACGACCGCCTTCTCCTGCACGACCACCCGGCCGTTGTCCTTGTGGATCAATCCCACCCTGGGCAGCGATCCGCGTCCGAGGAGATGGAGCAGCAACTCGCGAAGCACGTGCTCCCCTTCGCCCCGGCAGCAATAGTCAATCGCCGGATGGCGGATCACCTGGTCGTAGTGCAGGGTCACATGCACACCCCCGGCAACCACCACAGTCGAGGGATCGACCTCCTTGACGATATCCGCCGCCTGATAAAGGATGGATGCATATTCGGTTGTCAGGAGCGATATCCCCACGTAGTCCGGCCGCCGCACACGGATGGCGTCCCGAAACTCCCGGGGCGACAGGTTATCGACATTGGCATCGAGAATCTCCACGTCGACGATGTCTCGCACGACAGCCGCCATCACGGCCAGTGTGCGCGGGTCCAATCTCCACGTGGTAACGATGTCCTCTTTCAGCCAGCGCTGATTGGGATACGCCAAAACCAGTTTCTTTTTTGCTATAACATTGCCGTGTTGTGGCTGATGATTCATGTGCAGCACCTATTCGGTCACGTGCAGTTCGACCGGAGGAAAGACTCTGCGGCCATCGCCGTCGCGGAGTTCGTTGAAGGGCGGGACACCTCTGACTTGAAAGTGCACATCGAGGTACCTCTCGCCGTTCCCGCGGCAGGGCGTCTTGTCGTGAACGGTGTAGCTGGCTTCCAGTCTCTCCAATTCCGTCGCCGGCGTCAGATTGAACGATTGCCAGAAGTACCGAATCCAATCGTATGTGAAAACCACTCTTCGCACCTCGTCGTGGTTGTTCGGACCGGCGACGACTGCACTCTGGAAGCCAAACAGGTCCTTCAACTCGGATTCGTCGTGGCAGATCCCGCGGTCACGGAGGAACGCCTCGGTCGCGTCATGAAACTCCGCATAGAACTCGTCCTTGTGCCAGAGCAGTTCGAGGAATACTACGTCGGGCGGATCATAGGGAACCCCTCCATATTCCTCCAGCTCGATCAAATGGGACCAACCCTTCTCTTGCACGTTTCTCGCGCAATTGATCAATCGCTGGAAGGCTCCCTGAATACGGGGATACGCTTCCGGACATCGTGCGGATTCCCGCCTCATCCACACCACCAAGTCCGTGATGCTGACGCCATATCGGCGTTTGAGATACCAAAAGATGAAGAATGCCAGCCGATCGTCGTGAAGCCCGATCGCGCTGTACCCGTCGACGAAGGAGTCGATCCACTTGTCCGGTGACATCGTGCCGGTCCCGACGATGACCTCCATGGTCTCGGGAAAGGCGGAGCACACTTTGCTTTTTGTGTATTTGCCGTGCATGAGCTGGGCGACAATACCGTACGTGCGCCTCGACTCTTCTGAAGCAATCCGAGCATTGGGGAACAACAGGAGGGGGTACGAGTAGATCTGATCGAACACGCTGTCGCTCAACAGCTCTTCCAGTCCCTGCATGTAGGACTCGTACGTCTCCAGAGGCATGCCCAGCAGCAGCTCGGTATAAGAGTAGAGCAACGCCTCGTGATGCGACTGTCTGATTTCTTCGTAGGATTCCCGCTTGAAGTTGATCCGGTGGGCGGCCCTGAGCGCGTCCTCATTCAGCGATTGCAGGGCCAGCGTCACCTTGAAGCCGATGCGCGCCTTGCGGAGTATCCCGGATATCTCCAGAACCTTGTCCGACGAGTTCTTCACCCAGCTCATGGATATGAAGTGGGGGTATCCGTACGATTCCTTTGTTCGCGCAAAATACCGTGCGATCGCGATGTCCCGAGCGCGGATGCCAAAGTTGGAATCGGACATAGCGACGTATCTGATCTTGTTCCGGCCGATCCAGTCGATCTCGGCCTCGACCTGGGGCAGCGCCTTCTCTCGAATCCCGCCATGCGAGGTATTGCCCCAGGAGCAGAAAGAACACTGGAACGGGCAGCCCCGATTGGTTTCGAGGATGACGCCGGAGAACTCGTCCGCATACCTCGCGTACAGGGCGTCGAACGTCCCGTCAACATAGGGCGAGGGAAGAGACTCCATCGCGGGGAGCGGTCCTTCTGCGGCCGCGCAGATCTCACCACGGGCCCGATCGTGAACGATCACATCCGCCACCTCCCGAAGGTCAAGCCCTTCATAATGACGGCGGCACAGAGATGCGAACACCTCCTCCCCTTCGCCATGGCAGATCACATCGATGAACGGATGCTCCTGAATGAACTCCGCCGCATCGGTGGGAGCCTGGGGAATCGATGGCCCGCCCATGACGATCAGCGCATGCGGAAACCGCTCCCGGACGGCCTTGGCCGCCGCCAGACTGATCCGGACATTCCACAGGAAGCAGGAGAAGCCGATCACAGATACATCGCCCAACTCTGAGGCAAACGCACGGAGGTCGCCGAAGCGACGAAAGATGATCTCAGGCAGATCGAATCGATCCGCGATGAACTCGTCCACTCGCAGCCTGGAATAGAGCAGTCCTGCCGCCAGGGGCAAAAGATTGATCTTGGACCCGGTGCCGAACTGAACCACATATATCTTCTGTCTTGCCATGCAGATCACGTCCTGACGTCAACCATGCAGTGTTCTCGTTGTACACCCCTGCTCGCACAGACCGGACGGCACAGAGGTCTCCCACACTTCGGCCAGACGATCCTGGACCTCCTTGGCGTCACTCGGGACCTTCTCCAACAATTCATCCAGCCCGAATTTCGCAAAGCGATATCGCCAGTTCGGCGAGCCATCGACAATCGCCGTCGCCTCCCGAATCAGCGCACGGGCCCCGGTAGGTTCCCCCATGAGGATGCGACCCAGACCGGCAAACAGGAGCATGTAGGGATTCTTAGGATAGGCCACGCGGACCGCATCCAGCCAGGATACGAACTTCTCCGGCCGGCCGCCGGGACGGAGGTTCTTGTTGCCCACGTAATTACACAAGAGATTGAAGGTCAGCCAGACGTTCTTGATCAACGCCCGCGATGGAACGATATCGGAGGGGAGCAAGAAGATGTCCGCTCCCAGAGGCAGGGTTCGGTCGTCCTGGATCTCCCGGCTAGGGCTGTCCTTGCCGGGGATGAAGTCGGTGGCCCCGGCCCCATCGGTCTTGAGGTTCTCCGCGACAACCGTGGGTTTGCTGGTGAACTGAAAGACCGTGAACGAGGACCAGTCGAGATTCAGCCGAACCGAGAAGGCGAACGTGTCCAGCATCTGGGCGAACGTCTCCTCCGCGAACAGGCCGATGATGTAGTTGCCGCCGACGAAAAGTTCCGGATAGTCCTGAAGCATGTTGGCGACCCTCGCAAACGACTCCAGTGAGCCGGGCTTTCGGATTCGCCGGAGCATCCGGGCATTTCCCGATTCGACGCCGATCTTGAAGCCGAGGCAGCCCGAGTCTCGCATCAGGTCGAGCAATTCCCGCGTAATCGAATGGGTCATCAATCCGTTGTTTGCGGCCCACGTGATGCCGTACCGCTCGTGCAGATCGCCGAGCGCACGGAGAAACACGGTCACCGCCTCTCGGTCCGCCAGGAAATCATCGTCCAGCACCTCGAAGTGACGCACGGATCGCCGCTCGACGAGATACCGAACCTCCTCGACCAGCTCATCTACCGGATGGGTGCGGATGCCCTTGCCCATGAAAGACCGAACGCCGCAGAACTTGCAGTTGCCCCGACACCCTCGGCTCAATTGGAGGACGCCGTAGACCGTGTCCTGCCCGACCATGCGGGAGTAAGGATTGAGGCTCCCCACGCGGCAGTACTCCTCCACGTCCACAGTCGCGTACGACGCGACCAGGTTCCCTCGCAGTTCGACGCTCGCACATGTCCCGCCGGTGCGCAGCACCTGCCCCTGGGAAAGGAACGAGATGCCTGAGACCGATTGCGACGGATCGGACCGGCCTGCATGAACATCCAGGAGATAACTGAGCCGGTCCTCGCCTTCCCCCTCCACCGCGAAGTGGCACAGTCCCTCCTGGAGATAGCGATCCATTTCGTTGGTCGCCGTCGGGCCGCCGATGATGACCAGATGGTCGCCTCTGCCGGCGAGGTGACGCAGGATCACGGTCAGCGGATGATTCGTCGCGAAGAGGTCCGTGTACACGGTCAGGCAGGTCACCCCCACCATGTCCGGCCGGAACCGATCCAGATGCTCGTCCAGAACGCCGAGCCATTTCTGTTGGTCGAAGCCGCCGTCCTGTGCGATTTGTCTGAGGGCATGAAGGTTCAGATCGAGAATCTCGACCTCGATGTCTCGTCCGGCCAGGGATTCGACCAACCTCTGCAGCCCGGTGGGCGGATAGGCGTAGTAGCCCCGGTTCCTGACCACCTCCGGATTGATCGTCTCGAAGAGAAATTGGGGCGCCTGGATCAAGAACAGTCTCTTGCCCGGGCCGAACCGCTCCCGAAGTCCGGTCGCAAACGCACGGAAAGCATCATTCACATTCGGATTGTTCTGTCTATCGGTCATCTCGATTCAGGCCACCGCGTAAGTCTTTCCTTCGCCGGCGTCGATGGGCACGAGGCATCCGCTCATCATGCTCGCCGCATCGGAACAGAGAAACGAAATCAACGGCACAAGCTCTTCGGCTTCCGCCAGCCGGCCTCGGGGCAGGCGCTCAGCGATGAAGCGATCTACCACCTCGGGCTTGCTGGCCTTGAGCCGCTGCCAGGAATTCCCGGGGGCATTAAACCCGCCCGGGAGAATCCCGGTAACCACGACGCCGTGAGCAGCCAGGTGGTTCCCCAGACTCCGCACATAAGCGGCCAGTGCAGCCTTGGCCGTGTTGTATCCCACCGAGGCCACAGCGTCGGTGGACGCCACGGACCCCACATGCACGAGATTGCCCCTGCCGCGTTCCACCATGGATGGAGCCACGAGCCGATTGATCTCAGCCGCGACGGCCACGTTGAGAGAGACCAGCTTGAGCAGGTCCCCGGCACAGATCAGCGGCTCCCTCAGACCAAGCCCGCCCCCGGCCACATGAAGCACCGCATCGATCTGGTCCAGAAAGGCCATCGCCTCCTGCACTGCTTTTTCCAGCGATGCCCCATCGGTCAGATCGACGGCGACGGCCAGATGATCCGCCGCACCACTGCACGAAGTCCGGACCTCCTCCAACGCCTCTTTCGAGCGGGCCATCAACACCAGCTTAGCCCCCTGCTCCGCGAACGCCCGGGCGCAGACCGACCCCAGCCCCCGGGAGGCCCCGATGATGAGAACCCTCTTGCCCTGCAGCGAAAACATCACACTATTCCCTATACAAACATCACGTGATCCCGGTCCGTGTCCAAATACTCCAGGATCATCTTGTTCTTGTCGTTCACCACGCAATGATGGCGGCAGTGCTTCCTCGGATCGATCCGGAAGAACTGCGACTTGTCCCCGAGCCAGGCGTCCCGAAACCGCTGCTCGCGAATGGAGCAGATCAGCCCCTCGTCCAGGTTGTAGGCCTTGTCGTGACAGGAGTACACGTTCAGGTCCGCGCCGATGACCGGGTTGATCTGGATGTAGGGACACCAGCCATAGGATTTCTGGAACGTGGTCAGTTGCTCGCCGTAGCTGTTG
Organism: Phycisphaerales bacterium UBA2218; assembly: GCA_002327785.1. GTDB lineage: Bacteria > Planctomycetota > Phycisphaerae > Sedimentisphaerales > Anaerobacaceae > PLanc-01. The sequence continues at coordinate 28,894 of DCUI01000181.1, read as the reverse complement.
AAGACCTCGAAGCGCTCGCCCGCAAAGTCCGACGTGGCTTTGGCGACCTGCTCGCCCACTGCCGCGAAGTAGGGCCGATGATAGGCGTTGCACTCGTTGCCGTCATTGCTCACGATGCACGGGGACACCTTGACGCTGTCGGCCCCGGCGTCCTTGATCCTCTCGATCATTTCGTACACGTGGGCGGCGTTGGTCTTGTCCACGATGACCACCACCCCCAGATAGCAGGGGCCGCCAAAGGCCCTGAATCCCTCCAGGTTGCCCATAACCTTGGCGAACTCCTTCTCGGAAACCCCCCGATAGCGGGCATAACTCGGGCCGTCCCAGCCGTCCATGGAGACTCGAATCCAGGTCCCCTTGTGAGCGAACAGCTCCGCGATCCGGCCCCGCAATCCGGAGCCGTTGGTCAACGTGGCGAACCGAATCCCCTTATCCGAGAGCATCTGCACCGTCTCGGCCAGGTGGGGATAGCACAGGGGCTCGCCCCCGCCGCTGAAGGTCACGGCCTTGACGCCCATGGCAGCGAAATCCTCCACGATCTCCAGCATCTTGTCTCTGGGGATCTGGTCCTTCGCGCCCATGTCCTTGCCCAACTGGATGTTCTCCTTGCGGTAGGCGCAATACCAGCAGTTGTGGCTGCACACATTCGTCGGCTTGACGCGCACGTGCAATGGAGGCAGGACCTCCGGAAGGCTCGCCGGCAGCGAGTCGATCTTGTCCTTGTAGTGGAACACCTTCATTTTCGTGTACAGCAAGCCCATGCCTACCGATCCTTCCTCACCCTCGAACCAGGTTCAAGGATTCAGCCATCGTAAATGCGTAATCGCCCGTGTAACCCGTCTCCCGAAAGACCTCCAACCATTCGTCCACGTGCAGGATGGTCGTTCCGAGCAGGGTCCATTCCTCCAGCAGCTCGCGCCCCTCGCGGGTCCTGTACGCCCCGACAGTCACGAAACTGCGCCCGGTGCCGACCCGCTGAATCTCGCGTAAAGACTCCATCACCCCTCGCAGATTGAGCATGTAGATGGCCGCGTACGCCATGACGAAATCGAACCGGCCGTCTTCAAACGGCAGTTCCTCATACGGAGCCAGAATCACGTCGTCTTTCACCGACTCCATCGCGTACTCCAAAGGATACGGGTGGTTCTCAACCCCCTTGACACGGATGCCGGGGAAGGCCTGCTTGAGATCGTGCAGGAAGAAACCCTTCTTGCAGCCCACGTCGAGGACCGCCGAGTTCGAGGTCAGCCCATAGCGATCTGCCAGCCGAGGAATAATCTGGGCCCACCGGCCGTCGTAGCGGAATCCGCTGTAGCCGTCTTCTCGCCGACCGTCGTAGTACTCCCGCCCCAGACCGGCAGCCACCATCCGATTGTGAATGGTCCGGAATCCTCTCTTCAGGACCCGTTGGGCGCTGCTGTGCGGATATCCTATGTCGAACTCTTCCATTATCGGTTCAGGATCTCCACAGGGTCTACAATCATGTTCTCCCGGAACTCCTCGCGGTCCAGGAAAGGATACAGGTCTTCCATCGGCTTGGAGACGATCCGCCCATCGGGCAGCTTGAGCGAAGACACCCTGGGGATCAGCGCCTGCTCCGGCGGCATCATGACCTCGCAGATGTACGGGCCGGGGTGGGCGAGGACTGCGTCCAATCGACGATCCAGCGTCTCCCGATCGCCAATGCGCTCGGCCTCGATCCCATAGGCCGCAGCCAGTTTGACGATGTCCGGGCAAGTCAATCCGCTCGACGGGTCGGAGCCGATGTACCGCCCGAAATGGTTCTGTTGCATCAGTTTGATCGTCAGATACCCCTGATTGTTGAGCACGAAGATGATCAGGGGGAGTTTGTTGTGGACGACCGTTTGCAGCTCTTGGATGTTCATCTGCAGGCCGCCGTCACCCGTGATGAGGATAGTCTTTCGCCGGCCCTGGGCGAAGCAGGCCCCGATCGCACCGGGCAACCCGAACCCCATGGAGGCAAAACCGCTCGACGTGAACAGCCGCTGGCCGGCCTTGGTGCGGAACGTCTGCATGGTGCAGGTGAAGCTCGTGCCCATGTCCGTGACCACGACGGCGCCGGCGCCGAGCTTCTCCGACAGGCAGTCCACGAAATGAAACGAGTTCACCTTGTCGCGATTGTCCCGGTATTCAGGCAAACACACCGGGTACTTGTCCTTCCACCGTCCGCATCGAGTGCGCCAGTCGTCGATCCCAAGCGATGCTGCATCCGCCTCGACCCTCGCCAGCAATGACCGCAGGAACTCGCCGGCGTCCGCGTGGATCGGCAGATCGGGACGAAGCGAGGGCTTCTTCAACTCGACTTCGTCGATATCAACCATGATTTTCTTCGCCGCTCGGGCAAAGAGCTTGTAGTTGTAGCCCACCTGCGGGATCGACATCCGCGAGCCGACGATGAGGACGAGGTCCGCGTTCTGGACCGCGAAGTTCCCGGCGCGGTCGCCCATGATGCCGCTGCGACCCACGTAGTTCTCGTCCGAGGTCGGGAGGATGTCGGAAGTCGTCCAGGAAGAGACGCAGGGGATCCGTAGCCGGCGAACAAGTTCTCGAAGCGAATCCTCGGCCCCCGCCAGCCGGACTCCATAGCCGAAGATCAGGACAGGCCGCTTCGCCTGGCCAAGCATTTCAATACATTCGCCCACGAGCCCGTTCAGCATATGAGGAGCGCAGGGCTGTGTCGCTTCCGGAGTGTACCCGGCAAGCTCCTCGGGGTTGATGAGCTTATTCTGGATATCCAGGGGAACGTCGATCCAGACGGGGCCGGGCCGGCCGGTCGTCGCCAGATGGAACGCCTTCTCCACGTGATAACGGATCGTCTGGGGGTCCGTGATCGTCACGGCGTATTTCGTAATCGGCCGGATAATCTCGATGATGTTCCCCTCTTGGATCCCAAATTGGCGAAGACCTGTTTCGCCGATCAGCGTGTCGCGCGTGACCTGACCCGAGACGAAGATCGCAGGGATGGAATCCACCCAGGCGCCATAGACGCCGGTGATGGCGTTGGTCCCGCCGGGACCGGAGGTCACGAGGGTCGCGCCGGGCACTCCGCTGATGCGGGCGTACCCCTCGGCGGCCATCGCCGCGGCCTGCTCGTGATGGGTCGCGACGTACTCCAGGCGGTCGCTGCCGCCGAAGGAGTCCACAAGGTGCATCGCCCCGCCGCCGCAGACGCCGAAGACGTGCCGGACTCCCAGGTCGGCGATGCTCGATGCGATGTAGTCGGATATCTTCACCACCTTGGTCTCCTGTTCGATGGTCAGCACGGTGACTCCCTCGAAATCCTCGTCTTTCGTATGCTCGTGGAATTCCTGAAACGAGAAGACCTTCCCCACTTCCATGAAAGGATTGGCATATTCTCTGTCGGCCTCGCGAGCGATCACCGCGACGAGCGAGTCGGGGCCAGGGACGTTTCGATCCATGCGAATGGTCCCTCTGCGGACCGTGAAGACCAGGTTCTGGAAGGTCCCGTGCCACCTGGATTCCCCATCCTCCGGTTCCTGGAGTCTGAGGATCTCCTTGGGCTGGGGCACCATGTGGTCGGCTCCCTCGTAGGTGGCGCCGGCCCGCCCATAGGCGTCGCTCATCCGGCACAGGTCCTCCTTGAGCGGCGGCGACTCGATCTCCATCACCCAGATGCCGTTCTCGGAAACTGGGTCGATGGGTAATGAGCTCGCAGCCTCGGTGCAATGAAACGTCCCGGGGTCGATATTCACGGCGCTCAGTCTGCCCAGCGGAATGCTTCCCTCCAAATGGTGGAACTTCGCATCGCCCGAAAGCAGGGTCAATCCCGTCCGCTTCCGAGGATGGCAGTGCATGGAGGTCTTCCGCTTGCGAACGATCTGAAGCATCCAGATGGCCACGTGCTCGTTCTCAAAAACCAGGTACTCGTAGCCCCAGGGCTTCTTGACGATCACGTCCTCGTAGGGTGTGCTGTGCACACCGCTCTTCGCAGCCGCTGGGGAATCGGTGTGCACAGCACACCCTACGGACGCACCCGGCTGTCCGAGGCACTGCTTGTCGGCGATCTTTCTCGTGACTGCGTGAATCATAATCAGCCTCGAAGGGCCTCGACAACCGCCTTCATGAAGACTCCGTTGTTCTTGTAGTGGGGAGCGGAAATCAGATTCCCATCAATAACGAGGTCTTGTTCCACGTACATCGCCCCGGCGTTTTCGAGATCGTCGGCGATGGACATATACCCGGTCACATGACGTCCCTTGACGACACCGGCGGAGATGAGAATCCACGGCCCATGACAAATGGCGGCGATCAGCTTGCCGGCCTCGTCCATCTCGCGGACGAACCGAAGCACCTCGGGCCGGATGCGAAGCCGGTCCGGGGATTCGAATCCGCCGGGCAGGATGACGCAGTCGAAATCCGCTGCTTTCAGGTTGTCCGTGGACGTAGTGGCTCGGGCCGGAACGCCGTACTTGCCGATCATGTTCTGCCCGCCCGGCGTGGCCACCTCCACATGCATACCTTCTTCCAGCACCCTGTAGTATGGGTACACAAATTCCTCATCCTGGAAGTTCTGTGCGACGATGATGACGACTCTTTTCATGCTTTGCTCCTTCGCCGGGATAGTTCCTCAATGGCGGCGGGCAGTTCGTGTAGACTGAGAATCGAGACCACATCCAGATTGCACCAATCCATCACGCCGGAACGGCGGGCGATGAAACCGATCCCGGTCTCGATGGCGGCGTGATAGTCGTTCTGCGAATCCCCCACGTAGAGACTGGCCTCGGGGTCCCATTTCTCGCGGGTCAACAGCCTCGCGACGTTTTCACCCTTCTCCCTCGGCGACCCGAACATGGCTCGGAAGTACCGGTCGATCCCTCTGGCCCGGCACACTTTCCGCAGTTCCTCCTCGTCCGACCCCGAAATGACGGCGAACTCGAACTGCCCCCTGTGCTCGGCCAGAAACTCCAGCGAGCCCTCCACCGGCCTGGCCTTGATGATGTCCTCCATGACGATCCGGGAGTATTTCTGGGCCAGGACGGAAATCTCACTGTCGGAAATGGACCGGCCAAGAATGGTCTCGTGGAGATGCTTGATCTTGCCATAACGGGACAGACCGCCGTTGGCCCGGACGAAGTCCATAAACCGGGTCATCTTGTCCTCCGGAAGATCTCGGAACAACTCGATGAAACCCTGGAACCGGATTTCGTTGCTCTCGGCCAGGACCCCGTCAAAATCGAAAATGATGTAGCGGTATTCCATGATCCCAATCAGATAAAATTCACGTGCGGATGCGGATGTTTCAATTCCCAGAGGTATCGATTGACCTCATCCATCCGGCAGCCCACACGACACGAAGAGACATCGAGATGCTCCATCGTCCAGCGCAACGAAGCCATGCGCTTCTCACTGCGCCAGATCTGGGCAAAGGTGCTCGTTTCGATGTTCCCATAAAGGAACCGCTCATCGCCCAGATAAACGCTGCACCCCCAGATGCTGCCGCCGGCATCCAGGTACGACCAGAAAGGAAGGGCCAGACAGCAGCGATAAGGCCGTGTTCCGTCGTCCCACTTGCGCATGGCGTTGAGGCGAAAGATCACCTTGAAACGATCCGTGCAGACCTGGTCGAGCTGCTCGGCCAGATCATCGCACTCGTTGTAGGAGACGCTCTCGAACCCATGGTGCCGGCTCTGCGGATGCTGGGAATAGGGCTTCACAACCAGATAGTCGAGCCCCATCCGGCTACAGCGCTCGGCGAGTGGCACGACCTCGTGCCTGTTGTCCGGCAGCAGGAGAATCTGTGCGCCCAGCGTGCAGGATGTACCCTGTCTTCGCCGGATCGCCACGGCTTGCTCAATGTTGTCGCAGACCTTTGCGAAATCCTCCGGACGCGTGCGGTGAATCGCCGCGTAGGTTTCCGGAGTGCCGGCGTTCAGGCTGATCTTGATCCAGGCGGTGGTGCCGAGGATTCGCTCCGACACCTCCGGACGCATCAGGACCCCATTGGTGGTCAACGCTACGTCGATGCCGGCATTCATTCTGGTGTGCCGGATGATCTCAACCATCCGGCGGTGCAGAAAAGGCTCCCCCTCGCCCGCGAACATGACGCTCCTGAGCCCGAGCGAGCCCATTTCCGTCAGACGGGTCATGAGCAGATCGGCGTCCAGAAAGCGGGGTTTGTAACCCATGAAATCCAAGGCACAGAAGACACAGCGGTGATTGCAGGACCCCGCCGGGGAAATCTCCATGTAGATGGGGTAGATCATCTCGCCCTTGAGCCAGTCGTTCACACGGCCTGGATGAAACAAGAGCTTGTGATGATCGATCCGAAGTTCGTCGGATTCTTGTTTTGTCGCAGATTTCAGCTCAGGCATCAATGCTCCAAGGACATCTGATCCATCCAATAGTGCAGAATCGCGGCGTGGCCGGTCTCCGCCATGCCGTAGGTGTCGGCCGGCAGCCAGAAGTTCAGCGTGCCCAACTGCCGCAACGCGTTGGTTGGCTGCATGGCCGTCAGGGTGACCAAGGTGGCCTCTCGCGAGACCGCCAGCTCGGCGGCCTTGACCACATTGGGCGAGTTCCCGGAGCTGCTGATCGCCACGACCATGTCGCCGGTCCTCAGCCGCCGGCGGAGCGGAGCCGCAAACACCATGTCATACGACATGTCGTTGGCCACCGCGGTGATCAGTGAGACATCCGTGAAAACCTGCGTGTGCAGATCCGCGTTCTTGGCCAGATCGGCCGCGAAGTGGCTGGCCATGGACGCGCTGGCTCCATTGCCCATCAGGTAGATGACGCGCTCCGCCTGCCGCACGTCGTCCGTGCTGTCGCACCACAACTCGAAAGCCTGATCGCACTTGAGCGGCATATCCCCGTTGACGGTGGCCTGCATGCCGCTCAGACACCGGCCCAGTGCGAGGATATGCTCGGCCCACCGGGACGCCGGGGCTACGCTAACGCCCTCGGTCGTCTCGGATTGCGTTCCAAAGCTGGGCAATCGTATCTGCGTGACGTCCTTTAACATAGTAGCTCGTCCCACCATCAGCAATTGTGCGAACCAACATCGTCTTCCAGGGCCGGAAGTAGTAACTCGGGCAGCTCTTTTCGGCTTCCCGTCGATAGTCAGCAGGCAAATCATGCAAATCACATACCAACGTCGTGAACCCGCCTATTTTTCTGCCCTCGCGAATGGCGACGTTGCGCACCATGGCCAGTGCCTTCAGAAAGACCTCCGGCGCCATGACGGCGCTGCCGAAACTCATCAACACGCCGTCCCCCAGCCGTTCCACCGCCTTGGCGAAGATGAGAAAATCGCAGTAGCTGGCTGCCCCAACGGCGGCGCCGTCGCAATTGGGGTGTTCGTGGATGATGTCGCAGCCGAGGCCAACGTGAACGGTGAAGGGAATCTTCAACCGATATGCGGCGGCCAGAACGCTGACATCTTTGCGCGGATAGTTGTTCTCGGCGATCTCCTGGCCCAGGGCCTCGCCGTAGCCCATCCCCTCGCTTGCCGCTCTGGCGATCACGTCGTTCAGCCGGCCCGTCTCCTGCCAGAGTCCGAATTGTCCGTCCTGGATATACCGGGCGACGCTCTCGGTGGTCGCGCCGATGAGGGCCAGCTCAAAGTCGTGGATGGCACAGGCGCCATTGCCGGCTAGGGCCGTGATGAGGTCCCGTTCCATGAGGTCGATGATATACCGTTGGACGCCGGACCGCAGAACGTGAGCCCCCATCATCAGGATCACCTCTGCGTCCCGCTGCCGGGCCTGTGAAATATGTCGGGCCACCTCGGCCAGCTCCGGGTGAGACACCCCGACCGCACGGAGAGGGAGAATCTCCGCTGCTGCAAAGTCGTGCCACCGCTGCCCAAGAGGCTTGAGCGACAGTTGCGACCTGTCGAATAGGGGGTATCTGCTGGCCATGGCGCCTCATTTCAATAGGGAAGTCACGTAGTTCGTGAGCCCGGGCTTGTCGATGGCCCTCTGGTTGCCGATGATCTGTACCGCCAGGGCGCCCGCGACATTCCCCAGAAAGGCGACGATCTCCAGGGGTGCATCGAGCCGGGCCGCCAGCGAGCTGATGGCGAAGAAGGCGTCGCCCGAGCCGATGCTGTCCACGGCCCTGCTGGCAAATGCCGGCACGACCACGAATGCGTCATCCGCGGCGGCCATACACGCCCCTTGCCTGCCCTTGGTCACGGCCAGGGCCCTGCTTTGGAACCGCCGGGCCGTGTCGCAGGCCAGCAAGCGAAGGTCCGTTTTCAGGTCCCGCGTGTCCAGCCGCAATTCCCGCTCGGTCAGGCTGATATAGTCGGCCTTCGAGTACCTCGAAATCGTATGCATGGAGGCGTTGCCGGCATTCGCCTGCGTGTTCACCGCCAGGAACGGCGAATGGCTCGCGAGGGATTCGCACAGGGATCGGCTCACGGCCCCGTGCCCGAAATCGGCGGAGACCGCCATGTCATATTGGGGAGCTTCTTGCCGGGACCGCTCCGCCAGATCGCGGTCCTTATCCGACGGCAAGCCGGAGTCGTCCATCGTGTAGATCTCCAGCCATTTGTGCAGGCTGTACCCATCGAGGTAGCGCCTCTTGACTATGGTCGGGGCACTGTCCTGGACCCAGAAGTCCGGATAAACGCCCGGATGCAGGGCCGATTCGATGAAGGAACGGTAATCATCGTGGGCGCCGACGACCGCCAGCAGCCTAACACTCTCCGCGAAATTCGCCAGGTGATTGGCAACCGCCAGGACGCCGCCGGCGAAGCGGTCCAGCGAGCCGTACTTGATCGCCAGCACGGGCGACTTGCCCGAGGCGCCCAGCGGGCTACAGTAGCAGTACTCGTCGATGATCACGTCGCCGACCAGGAGCACCTTGAGTCGGGCCATGCCATCGACCACCTCCAGGACCCGATCGAGGGAGTATCGCCTGCGGAACAAATCGAGATAGTCCTGCAACTCCTTGGAGAACGACGAGAAGAACCGGTTGATGAGGTTCGTGGAGCTGAAGACGATATCCTGAGTGAATCGCAGATCGATTCCGAGCTCTTTGCAGATTCTCTCCTCCAGGGCCAGCTTGCCGGTGCGGTCGCCGTCCACCGACTTGAAATCGGATCCTTTCACGTAGACGTGGGGCCTGATCCGGCGAAGCGTCTCCTCCGCCGTGGGCCATTCGTTCACCGCGACGTAGTCGACGACGCTCAGGGACGCGAGCGCCTCCGCGCGGAGTTGCTCGGGAAAGGCCGGGCGCTTGTCTCCTTTGTCCACGTACACGTCCGCTGTCAGAGTCACCACCAGGACGTCGCCGAAGCTGCGGGCCTGTTCGAAGTAGCGGATGTGGCCGATGTGCAACAGGTCGAATACCCCGTGGCAGTGTATGATCTTGCGGCCGGCATCGCGGTGCGGCTGGAGCGCCCAGGGCAGCTCACTCAACGGAAGTATCTTGTAATTTTGGCTCATGACTGTTGCGATTCCAATGTCGGACGGCCTACGTCAATTCGGAGGGCGTGAGGAAGTCCACGGGAATCCCCGACCGATCCAGGCAGGACAAGATATATCCCATGCCGATGGGAATGAACTGAAACGAAGGCTGGATCAGAAGCACCTTCTTCATCGGCTTTCCCCCGAATCCAGATCTTCAATGCGAGCCGTCACGCACAGATGCCACCCCCACCGCCGCTCCAGGCGACGGAACAACGAATCCGGCATCCACCGCAGCGGCCAGGCCCTTCGATACTCGTATCGTTTGTACTGGGCAATACTGTAGGGAAAGATATGGTCAACCATCGTTGACTCCACAACGAATCCTTCCAGCAGCTCCCGCACGGTCCTGCGGCCATAGGTGTAGGTCACCGGGCAACCGGTCTGGGCCTCGGAATTGCGGGCGATGATACGGTCGAGTCTCCAGAACGCGCCCTTGCCGTATCTCAGGAGTATCCAGAAAACCTTGTAGGAATAGCGATGATACACCATGATCTTGAGCACGCTCCGAGACCCCATGTACTTGCGGATCTCGCGAATGACGTTTCTCGGATGGGGGGTGTGATGCACCACGCCGAAGGAATAAACCAGATCATATGTTTCGACGGGCACGGTCTCCGACAGCCGCTCGGCGTTGGCCTGGTGAAACGTGATGCGATCCTCCAAATCGAAGACGGAGGCCCGCCTTCTGGCCACCGCCAGGGACTCCTCGGAGAGATCCATGGCGGTAACGCGGGCGCCCGCGCGGGCGAAACGGATCGTATCCGTCCCGATGCCGCAGCCGATTTCCAGAACCTTCTTGCCCTTCCACCGCTCAAACTCGGCAAATACCGGGATGTGCGGCTCCACGAAGTACTTCCGGGCCTCGACCTCGTCGAAGTACTCGCGGGTCCCCACCTGCTTAGGTGAGTGCCGGATGTTGCACGGGCGGGCGTTCCAGTACCGGCGCACGTCGTCGATCGTCTGGGTGGAGAATGCTTGCGAGAGAGTCATACACGTTTCTTCCTGAAGGCTGCACGGCGGTCCCGAACGCCCGGTAGGTGAATTTCCGGAACGGGGCATTCCTGTAGATCCGCCAGCAGTCGATTAACAGCGGCAATGAACCCGCCCGCTCCTCCAATCGGTGGATATCCAGACGGTTGTACTCAGGCCACGGCGTCAGCATGACCACGACGGACGCGTTCGAAGCCGCGTCATAGGGACAATTGCAGTATATGCCTCGTCCCTGGAGAACCTCAGCGGCGCTCTCCAGCGCTTTCGGGTCGTGCATTCGGACGACGTATCCTGCATCCAGGAGTTTTTCGGCCACCATCACGGGCTGGGATTCCTCCACGACGTGCGTCCCCGGCTTGTACGAGAGACCCAGCAGCGCGACGGTCGATCCAGGCTCAGCGTGCCCGCGAATCATCGCGCACAGCCGGTTCACGATTTCGACGTTCACCTCCACCACGCGGGGGCTCAGATGCGCACAGGTCCCGGCATCCTCGGCGCATCGCTGAAACGCCAGGTTATCCCGCGGAAAGCAGGGACCCCCAAAGCCGAGACCGCCCTTGAGATACTTGCGTCCCACCCGCACATCGGCGCCGATCGCGGTGGTGACCACGTCCACGTCTGCTCCGGGGATCTTCTCGCAAATCGCAGCCAGTTCGTTCGCGAAGCTGATCTTCATGGTCACGTAGCAGTTGAGGCTCAGCTTCGTAATCTCGGCGTTGGTCAGGCCCATCAGGGCGTAGCAAGGATTGCTCTCGACCACGGTCGAGTACAGTTCCCGGGCAATCCGGGCGGAGCGGCCGTCCGAGGCCCCGATCAGCAGCAGATCGGGATGGAGGAAATCACTGACGACCGAACCGAGGGCCACAAACTCCGGGTTATACAGCAGCCCGAAATCCCGCCCGCAGAGCTTGCCCGTCAACTTCTCCAGGCGAGGCTTGAAGACCCGCTCGCACGTGCCGGGCATGACGGTGGAGACCACGCCGACGACGTGAAACATCGACTTGGCTCTCAATGCCGGAGCAATGCGGTCGAGAACGGCCTCCAAATCTGTGTTTGAAAACCGGCCTGTGGCATCGCTCGGAGTGGGCACCGTGATCAGAGTGATGTCGCTGTCTCGCACCGCATGACCGTAGTTCGTGGTGAACTCCATGTTGTGTCGGCACCGCGCTAGGAGAGCGGGCAACCCTGTCTCATCGATGGGGCATTGGCCATCCCGCAGGGCATCAACGTGCCGTCCATTAGAGTCAACACCAATCACATGGTGCCCCTTGCTCGCAAAACACGCAGCCGAGCAGAGGCCGAGCTTTCCCAAGCCGACAGAAGAGACATTCATCGGACACACTCCATTCTCAACCAAGCTGCAATAATGATTTTCTCACGGTCTTGCCATTCCCTCCGTAGGCGCCGATGGCCCTTTTCACGTGACGCAGTTGCCTGAGTCTGCTCTGGACATCCGCCTGTTGGGCCTGCAGCATCAGGATCAACTCACCATACAGCGTTTCCAGATCATGCGGTTCGGTGCCGACGCCGGCCCGTACTTCAGTTGCGTGCCGGACGATTGCCGCTACGACGGCATTCGCCTGCTCGCTCAACTGCTCGACCCGCGCAAAATCCCCTTCCCGTCCGGCGGCCAACTGCCCCTCAAGGAGGCGACGCAGACCGGCCACCAGCTCTTCCCTTTCCTGTGTGGAACTTGCTTGACGGTCGTACGCCATCGTTACACCTGCCCCGCCCCCGCCAGCGTGTGCTCGACTTCTTCGAGCAGGTTCGCGGCGTCCTGATTCACCGGCTCCAGCGCCAACAGGTTCTGCAACATCTCTCTCGCCTGCTCCGTCTGGCCGTCCTTGAGATACAGGGCCGACAAGGCAAACATCACGGAGGTGTCGCCCGGATGCATCTGGAGATACACCCGAAGGTAGTAGATCACCTTTGCAAAAGAGCCCATCTCGCACGAGACCTGGAACAAACCCAGCAAGGCCGTGATGTTGTCGCTGTCCAGCTCGAGCGATTTCATGTACAGATCGAAGGACTGTGGGTACTCGCAGCGTTGTTGAGCCACCATCGCCAGGCCGGCGTAAGCCTTGGCGCACTTGGCGTCCAGGCGACAGGCGACGCGGAACGCGATCTCGGCGTCTTCCAGCCTGCCCACCTGCAATGCGGCAACGCCGAGCCCCACGTACGGCCCCGGCTCATCCGGCCCCAGCGAAGCCGCCTTCTCATAGCAGCGGTGCGCCTGGCTGTAGTTGCCAACCGAGGTATAGCAGTCCCCCAGCTCGCGCAACACTTCATAATGCTGCGTCAGTTTGTGCTTCTCGATCTCATTGGTCTTGATGATGTCCATAGTGGTTGCAGTCCTGAACTCGTTCAAGAGTCTGTCCGTATTGAACGCCCACTTCACGGGATGCGAACGCCGAATCCACACGGTTCGAGAGCCATTGCTCGGCCTCGCTGAGAAGCCGGATCGCTCCGGCGAAATCACGCTCCTGCCGGCGCACCTTGGCCTCGAGCAACAACGTGTCAACCGTCGGACGAAACCGATTCACTTCGTTGCTGAGCCGGCCGGCCTTCTCGCGGTGGCCCGCTTCGAAGTGCGCCCGAGCCGCCATCGTTCTCATCCACAACTCATTGTGGTATCGCTGCCCCATCTGCTCAAACAAATCGGCTGCAGCCGGCCAGTTCCCATCCGCCTCGGCCAGCTTGCCCCGTCGAAGCAGCTCATCGAACTGGAATGGAAGCTCCTGTGGCGTCGGACGCCGCACCCTGATGCCGCAAGCCGTCAAAGAAGCCTCGACCGACAAATGCGGATGTGCCTGTCTGGCCCACTGTAAATCGGTCCGTTTCACGACGGCCCCCCACCGCCGCCCCTCTGCTCCTTCGAGCAGGAATCCTTCCCGGTTTTGCCCGTTGCGGATGATCGCATACGTCGGGTCCTCGACCCACATGTCTTCGATGGGCAGCCCCGTCGGCACCAGGGCGACGTACTTCCCTTCGGTCCGCTGCAACGCCACGTCCACGCGCTCGTCGACGGAACTCTGAGGCTCGACCGGCACGAGCACCACGTTCGGCATCTCAATCTCCAGGCGTGACAAATCCGCCGCCGGAAGAGGAATGTACAAACGATAAGGATAGAACGTATGCCGCCACAGCCGCATGAGCATCTGCCCGACTTCGTGATCCAGCCGGTCCGTGACCAGGATGATGGACAACTCATCGATCCTCGGCCAGGGTCTTGGCGGGTGTGTCGTTCGAATCGTCAGAACATTACGGAGATAGTCTTCCGAATCCCTCCGCCGTACATCCGAGATGCGGTCCGATTCGTTCAGCGGGCAGTAGAACTCCCCCGTAACCGTCAAGACGTGATGAAAGTCCGAGAAAAAGGCCAGACGCCGCGTAATGTCCCAGTCAATCAGGATATTCAGCTTCTCGGTGTAAGGTCCTGTTTTGTCGAGCAAATCCCGGCGGTGCATCAATGATACGTGCAGGACGTGATTGAAATACAGCATCAGGAATCGGTCGAAATCTCGGCTGATCTCCACGTACTTGCTCCGGACGACCCGCTCTCCCCCCGGTCGGATCTCGCAGTAAACCCTGTACAGATCGCTGTAGGCCACTTGGCAGTCGGTCTGTGTTTCCAGGACGCGGACCAGCGTTTCAACGTGGTTGGGATACCAGGCATCATCATCGTCCAGATAGGCGACGTACTTGCCCTGGGCCCGGGTCAGCGCCTCGTTCAGGGAACGAGGCTTGCCGCGATTGTCCTTCCTGTCGATGAAGACCACTCGCGAGTCATGGAACGAGCGGACCACGTCGGCAACCTCTTCGCCGCCGTCGCGAATGACGAGAACCTGCAGCTCGCGGTGCGTTTGCGCCAGCACGCTGGCCAGCGCCCCGGCCAGGTACCGTCGTCGGTTGTAGGTCGGCAGGAGCACGCTTACCAACGGGCCCCTGCCCGTCGTTCCATTCGAGTACAGCCGACCTGTCGTTTCTCCGAAAGAGTTTGCCATCATGCACACAACCGCCGACTATCGCCTCGTGAGGCTCGCCAAGGAGGGAGAGACAAAGCGGTCTGTCTCTGCGACCGTTCGGGATTCGATCTCGGTCTCGATCTGCTGGAGAATCCCGTTGATCCGGCTCAACTGCTCTTCGATGGGATAGTGCTGCTCCACGAACCGGCGGTATTGCTCCGGCTCGTAATCGCGGGCTAGCACCAGCTCGCAGAACTGCTCTGCGATGTTGAACAGGTTCCGCTGCGGGAACAGCTTGTCGGCCCCGGGGAAATTGTGAATGGCGGGCTTGAGTCCACAGGCCATTCCCGCCAACAGCGCCTCGATCTGGTTTTCGCTGATCCCGGCGGCCACGATATAGTGCTTGTCGCTCAACCAATGGTTCAGTTCGCCACAGGATGGCTCGAACGTGACGACATCCTCCAGACCCAATGTTCGAACCATGTGGCGCAGGTACTGTTCCAGAAGCGGGCCTTCAAACGTTCCCGCAAAAGACAGCCTGTACCCCGGATCGATATAGTGCAGCTTCTGCATACACTGCACCAGGAACGCCGGGTTTGCCTCCGTCGTCAGGCAGCCGATGCAGGCAAGGTGTTTGCCCCGTTCACGCCGGCGAAGCGTGTAGCGGCGAAGGTCGATCCCATTGGGCACCACGACAAGTCGCGTGCGATTGCGGATGTCGGGCACCTGTTCAAGGAGCGCGTCATCCACAGGCGACCCGACGTACAGCGGCGTTGCGGGACCGCCGATCTGGACGAGAATGCTCACGTTCTCCCATCGAACGTTCTTCGCCCAGCGGCCGCGCAGGTCCGAACGTCGCAGACTGACGATGATCCGGGAATCGTCGGCAAGCCGAGAGGCTTCGACAGCCGGCTCGCCGCCCCCGTCGAACCAGGCGATGTCACTCCAGCGCACCAGATCGACAATGCCTTCCGACCGGCCGTTGGAGTCGGGCGTAGCCCCAGGGTCGTTTCGGCATTGCAGCGCACCGGGGGTCCCATTGCCCCCCTGGTAAAACTCGGTCTGGAACCGCTGCCGGACGAACTCACATGCCTCGGCAAGCACGCCATCCTCCCCACAGCTCTCCGCATCGACGTTCCGGAAGAACGCCACCTTGGGTCGCTTGCTGCGGATCACATCGAGCATCGGCCTGAGCACCTCCTGCTCGGGCCACAACCGGTACGAACGTAGAAGCACCTCGATGGCCTGTCCCTTCTTGCCCTGATCCAGCAGCATCGTGGCCGTCCTGTTCAGCACCTCGACGCTCAAGATCCCCATGTGCTCCATGCTATCGAACAGGGAGCCGGCCTCGACGGCCCGTCCGCCCCCCAGATACGCCTCCACGAGGTTCCACACGATCTCCGCACTGTGGCTCTTGAGACTGTACGCCTTCGTCAGGCAGCCGATCGCCTCATCGGTATGCCCCAGGCAGTGCAGGATCGCACCGGCGTCATTGAGGGCCTGTGCATCGTTCGGCACAATACGCAGGTGCTCGCGGATGCAGTTCAACCCCTCCTGGTGCCTGCCGGCCGAGGCAAGCTCCAGCCCTTTCTGGTAGTAGTTCAAATCCGTCTGCGTTGTCATCTGTTCTACTCCCTTCTTGGCCATCGTCACAGGGCAGTCATAATCCGCCCCCTATTACTGCAAACCGCATGCCGTTCCGCAGAAATCCGCACAAATCTCGTCCCGGGGGCCACACCGGACGCCTCTGGATAGAAATCGAACACCGGCGTATGCAAACCAGCCATACGGGTTTGGAATGGTCGTCGTGGGGTGGAAACCCCATCATCCTTGGCCCGGATTGGAAGACCGCGTCGGGAAGCTACGTGATGAAGTCCAATAGCGACATGCTCATGAGCCTGCCCGCTACTGAGAGAGACATCTGGTAGAGTACCTCGCGACGAGACAGATCAATCGCAATCTGGGCAATATCCGCCTCCTGCAGGTGCGTTGTCTCGTCCTGGGTGTCATATTCCATGTCTTCGAGGTTGTCCTTGAGGGTGCTGAGAAAACCGATTTTTGAACCGGTGGAGACATCCGCCTGGATCAGACGGTTGTAGACCTCCTCCACCCCGGCCACACACTCATTCGCGTAGCCCAGCAACTCCTGAGTTCCCAATCCCCGCTTATTCAACAGAAGATCCCGCAAGCTGATCAAGGTGGTGAAGATATCATAGGTCCCCGGCACACGGACCAATTCCGTACCCGTGCTGTCGATCCCGGTCGTGTCGACATAGAGAACGCGCCCCGTGCGGGAGTCCGTCACGGCCTGATTCGAGTCCCCTCCGGCCGGGACCGTTGCAAACGTGGCCCCATCATCGATCGAGATACGGTAATTGGCGCCGTCATGTTCCACAGTCAGCCAGATATCGCCCTGCACATTGGACGTGCCGGTTCCGGCGGATGCCCCCGTCTTGCCGAGAAAAACCGGGGTCTCACGATCATCCGAACGAAAAACCGCATCCCCAACATGGTACGTCTCAAGAGACAACCCCGGCGCCACATTGATGCTCCGCGAGGTATCGCTGCCCTGATAGACCACCCGGACAATCTGGCCATTCTCACGAACGACCTCATAGGGCGCGCCACCCGTATCATTGCCGCCAAACAGGTATTGGCTCGCGTGCTTGGTGTTTGCCAGGGAAACCAACTGCTCCAGAGAGTTGTTGATCTTGTCGGCAATACGCTTCTGGCCCTCGGTGTCGTAGACGCCGCCGACAATCTGCGTCAAGAGCGTCTGAGTGGACGACAATTCGGACGACATGTCGGCGATGATGGTCGACGAGATCTCCAGATTGCCGATCAACTCCGTGACGCTCTCCTGGTAGCTTTGCAGAGAACGCTCTTGGGAGTTCAACCCCAGGATCCGATAGGCTTCCGAAGGATTATCGGACGCTCGGTTGACCCGGTTGCCGGTCGACGCCTGCTCCTGCAACAGCGTGATCGCTTTGGAGTGCAGGTTCAAGGCATAGCTGACGTTATTGCATATGCTGGCCAGTGATCCACTCATGAACGCCTCTCACACCATATTCATCAGCGTGTTCATTGTCGTCTGAAGAGTAGCGAGGTACTTCGCCATCGCCTGGAACATCTTCTCAAACACCATCAATTGCGCGGCTTCGGCGTTGATGTCGATCCCGCTGATCTCGTTGCGCTGGTTCTCCAGGTTCTGGAGCATGGTCTCGACATTCTCCTGGCGAGACTCCCGCAAATCCACCTGCTGGCCGATGTCGGCCACCAGGCGATGGTAGTACTCGCTGGCGGTCATTCCCCCAAGGCCGTCCACCGCCTCATCCCGCACGGCCGCCAGTTGCAGCGCCGCCGTATTGTCCGTCAGGTCGCTACCGTAGGCCGTGGCAATCCGATCCGGCAGGTCGGAAATGTCATTGCAGACCTGCATCTCCGATGCACTGGCCCCTGAGAAGAACGTGTTCATCCCGGCCGCCGCCAGAAAACCGGAGGTGTCGGTCGTCGCCAGGGCCTCGACTGCAAAGCTGTCTCCGTCGTTGAACTGTCCCGTGCTGAGGACAATCTTGATGCCGTTGCGCAGTCTCAACGAATCGCCGGCGGCATACCCCTCCCCAATGTTCAGTGTGCTGACGAGACTCCCGCCCCCATCGGTCACGTTGAACCGGAGGCTGCCGTTGCCGACGGACCCCGTGCCCTCGACCGTAAAGGTGAACGTCTGGTTCTCATCCCCATCGTAGATCCCGGCGACGGACACGGTCCCGGGCGAGGCCGTCGTGAAGTTCGTGGCCGTTGGCTCGGGCAGGACCGCCGGCAGGAAATCGAACGTGTGCTCCACATCCGCCACGATGTGCAACTGAGACGAAAGGATCGAGGCGCTCAGGCCCGAGACGGCGTCGATCTTGGCCGCAATCGATTCGGGCGTATCGGCCGGCGTTCCGGTGACATGCACTTCGATCGCATGTCGCTCGACCTCGCCCGTTGCGGTGTTCGTCACACGGACGTAGAACGTCCCGTCCGTCACGCCCGCGCCGAGCGAGGACAGATCCGTCGTGCCGATGCTCCATCCGGACAGTTCCGTAAACGATCCGTCCACGCCCAGGCCCTGGACCTGGTATTGATTCATCCCGTGGATGATCGCTTGGGCCAGAGTGTCCAGATCGGTCACCACATCGCGGAGAAATTCGTTCTTCAACAATTGCAGCGCCCCAAGCCGCCCGCCGGAGACGCCAAGACTGCGCCCTGGGTTGTCGGCAGGGGAAACCCCCAGCGCCCCATTGTCATCGAGACCCACGTGAATCCCGATCGAGACCGCCCCGGTGACAACGGGGAGTCCGGCAAGGGAAACATCCACGATGCCGTATTCTCGCTCCTGGGTTTCGACGCTCACAAGCTGTCCCAATTGCGTAATCAGTTGGTCACGCTGATCTCGCAGGTTGTTGGCTTGCCCGCGGCTGACCTCGATGGTTTGGATTTTCCCGTTCAACTCGGCAATCTGCACAATGAGGGAATTGATGGAATCGCCCATATTCCCGGCTTCCAGCACAACCTGACTCTCCAGGTTCGCCAGCGATGTGCCAAGCCGCTGAAACTCACTGCACATAACCTCTGCGGAACTGATCACATCGTTGCGGTACACGCGTTCCAGGGGATGGGCCGACAGCCCCTGCACGGCATCGAAAAACGCGTCGATCGTGGCGTTCAGGCCGTTGCCCTCGGAGAACTCACCCAACGTCGCTTCCACCGTGGTCATGATGGAAAGCTCCTGGGCGATCTGCTCATAGGAAGACTTCTGCCCCAGGATCTCTGCTTCGAGAAGCTTGTCCACCAGACGGGTGACCCCCGATACATCCACCCCTGCACCCACAACGGTTGTCCCCGTCTGACCGTACGTAGACGGAGTAAGCTCCACCCTTTGACGGTGATACCCGTCTGTCGAGGCATTGGCGATGTTGTTTCCGATGACCTCCAATGCGGCGGCGGCGGCGTTGAGACCACTCAGTCCTACTGAATAATTCGACATCTCTAATCCTGATCCGACGGTAGTCTGTCCAACGATGATCTCGTTCAGAACTGCATGTTCAGCAGCGCCATGCCGGCCGGGCGTTGCGCGGCGCCGGTGGGGCTGTAGGTTGCGCCCGCCTTGCCGAACGGACCCAGGAAGACTTGCAGCAGCGATCTGTTGAATCTCCCGCAATCCGAGATCAGCAAAGCCGTCAGGGCGTGTTCACGCTTCAGTCGGGCAATCAGGACCTTGAGTCTCGTCTGCCGTTCCGCCAGTGCGCTGCGGAGGTGGCCTGCCACTTGCGTCAGAAGGTTCGTCATGGTCACATCCCCTTCTTTCCAGCCCAGATCCGTTGCCAGGTCCCGCCGGAGGTCCTGTCGCCTGCGCTCCGTGGCCGCATATTCCTCGCCCCGTTTGTGGATATCCTCCAACAGTCTCTCGAGCGCCCCATCATCCCGTTTGATGAGCAGCCCTCGAAGGGTATCCAGCTTCACAAGAGTGGTTTCCACGTGTCGAATATCCTCATCGAGCACATCCAACAAGACGGTCACTCGTGTCTGGACCGCCACACGTCGTTCCTCGCGGTGGCAGTCCCCTTCCATCCTCGGCAATCCCATCGCTACAGTTCCTCGTCAATCAAACCCGTGGAGGCGCCGGCGCCTTCCATCTGCTTGATGTGTTGATAGATGTCCTTCCAAAGCCCGAAACCGCCCTTGTCGGCAACGTCTCGGGCCAGGTAGAGCCAGAACAACCCGCGGACCTGTTGGGCCCCGCCGTCCTCGTCATCGAAACCGCTGTCGTCGATCGAGGCCTGCACCTGCTCGAACACTTTCGTCAACAGAACGGACTCGAAGTCCTTGCCGATCTGCTTTTCCTGCTCGTCGCGATGCTGTACGGAGACCGTCTCCCCGTTGCCGGTTTGTATATCGCTTACGGCCTGTGTCGCCTGGCGAAAGCGAAGAGACACACTATACGGAGTCCGGTCCGGGGCCTGGGCGAGAGGCAGGGATACGGGCATTCCGATTGATTCGACATTGTCCATCGACAGCTCCTACATAAGGATCAGCTTCGCCTGAAGGGCCCCGGCCTTCTTGAGAGCATTGAAGATCGCAATCAGGTCCCGTGGCGAGGCCCCAATGGCATTGAGGGTCTTGGCCAGCTCAGACACCGTCACCGCCCGCGTCATGGGGATCAGGTAGGCGTTCTGCTCCTCGATGTCGAGCGACGTCTCGGGGATCACCTCGGTGGAAGCCCCCTCTGAGAAAGGCGCCGTCGGCTGCGAGACCTGAGCCGATTCCTTCACTTTCACGACCAGACTGCCCTGCGCGATGGCGACGGAGGAGATGCCGACATTCTCGCCGACCACGATCGTTCCGGTGCGTTCGTTGATCACAACGGTGGCAGGCATATCGACCGTCACTTCCTTGAGCGTGATTTCGTCGATGAAGGCGACGATGCCGGCCGCGGTAATCTCCGGCGGCACCCCAACCCGGATGGCGCCGGCATCGAGCACCATCGCAATCCCGGGATGGACCTTGTTGATCGCGTCGCTGATCCGCTGGGCCGTGGTGAAATCGCTGTTGCGGAGATTGAGCGTCAGATACCGCAGCCCGGCCGCCTGCTCGATGAACGTGGCGAGTTCCGATTTCTCCACGAGGGCGCCGTCCGGGATCCGGCCGACGGTCTGATGGTTCTTCGAGACGGAGGCCTGGCTTCCGGAGACGGACCAGCCGCCGATGGACACGCCGCCCTGGGCTACGGCATAGACCTGGCCGTCGAGGCCCCGCAACGGCGTCGGCAACAGCATCGCCCCCTGGAGGGTCTTGGCGTCGCCGAGGGCTGAGACATCGACGTCGATCCTCATCCCCTCGCGATCGAACGGCCCCAGCTCGGCCGTGACCATCACCACCGCCGTGTTGTCGCCCGTCAGGTCCGACGGGGACAGGACCAACCCGGAGTCCCGCAGCACATTCGTCAACATCTGCCGCGACAGCAAGGTCTTGTCGCCCGTGCCGGCCAGGCCGGTCACCAGGCCAACCCCGGTGAGCGGGTTGCTGCGCACCCCAAGGATATCGACGATATCCTTGATGCGCTCGCAACGTCCCACGCCGGCGGCACCCAGCAACACCCCTATCGCAACGACGATGAACGCGTTCTTGTTTGCCAATCGAGTCTCCAAAAGAAACCTCCTGATCCCGGCTCGGGAACAGCGGATCGAGTCCTTTGCCCCCACTCGACTACCAGGGCCAGAGAACATCGAAGATTCGCCCTATGAGACCCGGCCGGGTGTACGACGCCGCAACGCCGCTGTTCTTCGTGACGATACGGAAGTTGGCGACCTGTTCACTCTTGACGGTGTTGTCGAACGCGATATCACTGGGGCGGACGATGCCGCTGACCTCGATCGTCTGGACATCCCCGGCAATGTTTCGGTCTCGCGTGCCGATGACGACGAGATTGCCGTTCGGCAGCACGTCGAGCACGACCACGCTGACGCGGTCCACGAAACTGCGCTCATCCTTGTAGTCGGCCTTGCCTTTGAGTGTGTTGCTCGATTCGGCCTCCATCTGGAAGCCGGGAATGCTCGGCAGAATGTGATCGATGTTCAACTTGCCGTCGAAATCGCTCGACCGGGACGTCTCTTTCTGAAGGTCCCGTTTGGCTTTGTTGTCCACCGTGCTTTCCTCGGCAACCTTGATCGTGAGGATATCCCCAATTCCGCGAGCGACATCATCGGCGTACACCGTCTGTATGTTCTTGTCCCGCTTGGCCCAGATCGACCCGGCATACACCCAGTCGGCCATCGCAAACATCAAGATGAGCGTCGCCGAAACAAGTATCGGCCTGCTGTTCATAGGGCACTCCTTGAAAGATTGAAGATTCACAGTTTACTATTTGAGTCGCGCGACACAGGGCTCGATTCGCAAGCATAGGTCGCTTACAATAGTAAACGACAAATAGGAAATTGTAGATTCTACAGCACCGGCTCGACGGTTCCGTCGGCATTCACCTTGCAGACAATGACGCGGCTCGAATCGGCATTTCGCACCTTCACGTGCTCGCCGGTCCGGCCCTCCTGGAGGACCGTACCGACCGCCGTGACGATCAGTCCCGGACGCTCGACCCGGATGACCACGGACTCATTGCGCCGAATCACGACCGGCGACTGCGCAACGCTCACCATATCGGTGCGCAACTCCGTGTTCGCCGCCAGCTTGCGGACGGCCACGAGCCCATATGGCGGCTTCCAACCCGCAGGCTCGGGTTGATCGGAAACCACCGTTTCAATCTTCAGATCCTCAGGAGTCAGGATCGCCCCTTCGGCAACCTCCCTGGCAGTCACGGCCCGCCGGCATTGATACTTCAATCGGAACAAAATGTCCCGTACGCCGACCTCCTTGCCGTCGGCCACGATCACAATCTGGACTCCCACATGGCCGCGTGCGCCACTCCTGACAAACCGTGGCAAGACCTGCAAATCCTCCACCTCTCCCGACAGAACCAGGTCTTTCGGCTTCATGGCGGGAATCATTTCACAGATCATGGGGGCCGGCGGATGCTGCCGAAGGAACGTCTGGCCGATCTCGACGAACTCCTCTGAACCGATAATCTTGTGAAAACGGCGGACCGCCACGGCATTGGCCCCGGTCAGCCGGACCTCCGCGGAGGAAATGCCGTGTGAAGCCAGCCGACTCAGGATCGTCGGACGATCCAGCACGGCCCTCTGCCCCGGCGTCGAAAGCTGCCCGAGGCCGATCTTGGCCGCCGTCGCCACCAACGAAGGCTCGCCCCGAATCACGCTGACCTGCCCCAGCGTCAGCAGACCGCTCCGGACCGTCACCTCGCGGGGCAAATGAATCTGCAGCGGCGCGACCTGCACAGGGGCCGCGTCCCCAGCGGCACAGAACGACCGCGACGGCAACAGGGCCGACACAAGCAGAAGAATATGAGAGAGCCTACAATCCATGATCCGCTCCTATCGGAAGAGGTTGCTCGAATTCCGGAGCATCTCATCGCCGGCCCGAATCGCCCGGGAGTTGATCTCATAAGCCCGCTGGGCGGTGATCAGGTTCACGAGTTCGTTCACCATGTTGACGTTCGATTTCTCCAGGAATCCGGACTGAATCTCACCAAAGCCCTCCTGCCCCGGCGTCCCGGGCACCGCCGGACCGCTGGCGTCGCTTGGCGAGTACAGGTTATCGCCTTGGCTGACCAGACCGGAAGGATTCACGAAACGCGAGATCTGGATCGCGCCGACGACCGAACGAACCCCGGCCGAATCCGTGACGTTCACCCCGCCGTCCGTGGCAATATCGATCGTCGCGGCGTCCGTCGGGATGGAAATCGCCGGCTCAATCTGGTATCCGGCCTGTGTGACGAGTTGCCCGTTGGCGTTCACCATCAAGGACCCATCGCGCGTGTACCGAAGGTCCCCGTTGGGCATGAGCACCTGCAAAAACCCGTTCCCACGGATCGCGATGTCGAGGTTTCGCTGCGTGTTCTGGAATTCCCCCAGACTGAAGACCCGCAGCGTGGACGCGATCCGCACCCCGGTGCCCACCTCCATTCCGGTCGGCGCGTTGACGCCCGGCGCGATCTCCGTGCCCGGCTCCTTCATCTTCGCATACAGCAGGTCCTGAAACTCGATCTGGCTGCGCTTGAAACCCGTGGTATTGACGTTCGCCAGGTTGTTGGCGATCACGTCCACCAATGTTTCCTGCGCCATCATCCCTGTGGCGGAGGTGGAAAACGCCCGCATCATACGCATTTCTCCATTGATTACGGATGACTGATTCTGGGTGACCGGTCAGCCACACGGGCTTTTCCCATCCACGAATCATCCATTGTCAATCATCAATCATCAACTACGTTCATCCCATGGCAACGCCGAGCACGGTGCTCGACGAGTCCTTTTTCACACCGACCAGCTTCATGTTCGCCTCGTACATTCTGGAGACGAGAATCATGTTCACCAGTTCTTCGACGACCTTCACGTTGGACGCCTCCTGGTAGCCCTGTTTGACAATCGACTTCGTGGCGTCCACCGGTTCCACGTCTTTGGGTGGCTGGAAGCAGTTCTGCCCGATGGCTTGCAGCTTGTCTTGGGCATCCGGGAACTCCACGATCCGGAATTGTCCGATCGGGGTCTGCCCGGCGATGACCCGTCCGTCGTCGGTAACGTAGAGATCAGCCACATCCGCCTCGGGCGGCACAATCATGGGCCCCGCCGTACCGGCAACCAGCCGGCCCGCCGTATCCACGATTTGCCCGTTCTGATTCGTGTGAAATACCCCATGCCGAGTGTACACCGGACCTTCCGGTGTCTCGATCACGAAAAAACCCTCCCCATACAGCGCGAAATCCAGCGTCCGGTCCGTCTGTACGAGGCTGCCCTGCGAAAAATCGAAAAGCCCCTGCGATTCCCCGCCCTCGTCCTGGCCCTGCGCAGCCTCCTGGGCCGCGAGGACCTGCGTAAAACTGTTGCACCGGCGTTTGAAGCCCGTCGTGCTGACATTGGCCATGTTGTGCGCGATAATGTCGAATTCCTTGGTCAAGGAATTCAAACTCGCATTGACTTGGGCACCGACATCTGTCACGTCAGACTCCCGAGGTTATGTCAGATCCATGGACGCGCCCGCCACGGGCGTGGACGCCGCCGCTGTTCGTGTTTGGTTTTGGCTGCCGTAGTCATCCTCCCGGGATGACATCTCCGCGGTGATGTATGCGAGTTCGTCGATCTCGGCATCGCTCAGGCCGGTGAGCTCGACCGCAATCGACCTCTCGGAGTCGGCGCCCCGGCAGTGTCTGACCCGGCCGATGCCTGCGATCGTGCCCCAACCCCCGGGCACATCCGAGGCCCTGCGATCGGGAGTAAACACCACGAGGACTCTGTCGCCAGGGTGCACCTGCAAAGCGGTTTCGATTCGCAAGCCGGGACCAGCCAACTCCGTGACGAACCCTTCCACAAAGGTCGGTGTTTCGCTCATCGGAACGCTCCCGGCGGCCCACGACGTGGTCTTCGCTCCCGCGACGGTCCCCGTCCCCACGGAAGAGGGATGGGTTTGCCTGAAAGGCAGATAGGCAATCTGGGCATGCCCACAGACCGCCACGCGCGGGAAGCGCCGACGATTCGTGAACTGCACCGTCTCACTATGGTTCAACACCAGGCGTCGTCCGTCGCAGTGCACGGTCGTCGTATCGAATTCCCACGCGGACAGACCGCTGTAATGCCGGACCCGCCAGGAGTCACCGGCCCGGCTTTCGATCGGCGACGTCAGTGCCACGGCCAACTCGATCTCATCGTTTCTCACCACGTCGCCTCGGGCCACAACGCCGTCCGCCGGCCTGATCCGAGTCAACTCGATGGTCTTGCCGGGAGCGATATCGTGGCTCGTCGCGGGCCCCAGGCCCGCCATACTCCCAGCGATGGAGGCGATCTGAAAGCCCAGTTTCTCGCGCAGGCGGCCGATTTCCGCTCGAAGGTGCTCGTTTTCCTGCAGCGTGCGGGTCCGCGTGCATTCGGTCAACAGCTTGACCGCCCCTCGATCAAAGGCATTTGCTGCGGTGAACACGTCCTGGGTGCGCCGCAACCCGCTTCTCAGGACGATGGCCAGCAGGATCTGGCGATCCCGTACTCCCAGCCCCCGCCGCAACGCATTTTCCGTGAAGACCTCTCGCGTCCGGCTTCGCCTCTGCGCCCATCGCGAGTAACTGACCCAGATCAACAGCACCACCAGGACGACGAGTAGAACGACGGCCAACAGCGTGAAGCTATGCGCGGATGCACGGCCGCCGTTCAATCGACGCGCGGCTTCCCACCGTTCCAGAACGGTCAGCGCCAACGCAATGTGCTCAATCCCCTGCATGATGCTGCAACGTACCGCCTTATCGGATCAAATTCGTCAGTTCCCGTAGAATGTCGTTTGCCACGCTGATAGTCCGGGCGTTCGCCTGGAAGCCGTTCTGGGCTTCAATCAGGGTCACAAACTCGGTGGCCACATCGGCATTGGATTTCTCCAGGGCGCCTCCGTGGATCGAGCCGGCGCCGGTGCTCATCGCCTGAGTGATCACCGCCCCGCCGGAGTTTGCCGAGCCGACGAAAAAGCCCCCGCCAACGCTCTCCAGACCCGAGGGGTTCCGGAACAAGGCCACAGCCAGAGTCGCCAGGTCCTTCTTGACTCCGTTGGTGAAGGATCCGACGAGCATGCCATCACTACTCGCGGACACGGCCGAGAGATTCCCGGCTCCATACCCATCCTGTTCCCGCGCCACAGCCGTCGAGTTGCCCGCGAACTGGGTCAGACCGTTGAAAGAGCCGGTCGTCCCGAAATCCAATGCGATGGTCTGCGTATGCGCGGCGTCGTGTGCGAAGGAAATAACAAACTGCGCCGTCTCGGTGTCTGGTATTCCCGAGAAGGCGCCGCTCTGCGGATTGAACGTCAGGCCGGAGACCCGGCGACTTTCGGGACTGATGTGCAACACGTCGCCCGTGATGGAGGTCAAGACGATGTCCCACGTATTGGTCGTCCCGGTGCGCACCAGGGCCGCCGACAGGACGTGCTTTCCACCTTGCGTATCATATACAGCGATGTTGGCGCTCTGGAACTCATCGCCCCCCACCGTGGAAATCTCGAAATAGGCAGGGGTCTTCAGTGAGCCGCTACCCGAATAGGAAAGCGAAATATCGGACCTGGAGTACCCCGTCTCATTGTCGGTGATCCGGATCCTGCCGTTGGCAAACGACGCCGTGGCATCGGCGAGGACATTGTTGTTGAGATGATCGACCAGATCGCCCATCGTCGTCGTGCCTGCGACCGTAAACGTCAGGCCGGAGGTGAGATCCGTGCCGTCCTTGTTGTACCCGGAAATCGTGATGGTCCCCGTCTGCCCGGCGCCCAACTGTCCGTCCGTGCCCGAGCCGCCGCTGAACTGGTCAAGTTGATCGATCTCCGTGGTCGCCATGGCCTCGCCGCCGTCGCCGGTCGTATAGGCCAGATTCGATATCAGGATCTGGGCTGCCTCTGTGCCCTTGGCGTCGGAGCTGAGATTGCCGGTGAACGAGATCTCGGAGGTGGCCTGGGCCGGCAGTGCGACATCGTACGGGACCTGAATGTCGCTGTTGCCGGTGATCTGGAATCCATCGGCCTCGCCGGTCAAACCGATACGCTGGACTCGGTAGCCTGTGGCGGAGTCGACCAGATAGCCATCCGCATCGACGCCGAACGCGCCGGCCCTCGTGTACAGAGCCTGCTCACCATTGCTGACGACGAAATAACCCTCCCCTTCGATGGCCATGTCCAAGGGGTTGCCTGTATTCACGATGCTGCCCTGGGTCATATCCGCGGTGATGCTCACGACGCCGACGCCGCTGCCGATCTGTTGCGGGTTGGTTCCGCCGACGCTATCCGTCGGTTGCGACGCCTGCGAAAGAGTCTGGCTCAACAACGCGGCGAAATCCGCCCGGCTGGCCTTGAACCCTGTCGTGTTCACATTCGCCAGGTTGTTGCCGGCCACGTCCAGCATCTCTTGATGGGCCTGCATCCCCGTCACGCCTGAAGACAACGCGTATGACATGAACGTCTTCTCCTATTCATTGAACTCCGCGAATGCGGCATCAATCCCGAATCGATGTCACATCCGACAAGTTGACCTTCTGATTGCCCACGCTGAGAACGATTTCACCTTCATCCCCCAGGGAGACTTCCGTGACCGTGCCCGTCGTCGTCTCGGTCGCGCCATTCTCCGCGGTCGCTTCGAACGAGACCTCCTTGCCGATCAGCGAGCTGGCGTAGTTGCGCTGGACGGATGCAAGCACCCCACTGAACGACCTGTTCAGCGTCTCCAGTTGCTGGAGCTGGGAGAACTGGGCGAGTTGCGCCGCCATCTCCTGGTTGGTCATCGGCTCCAACGGGTTCTGGTTCCGCAGTTGCGTTACCAGCAACGTCATGTAGTCCATCTGGATGTCACTGGCCGATGAGGTCGTCGATACTATGCTCATTCGTTCGCACTCCTTACGACAAGCAGGCACGCATTTGCCGCATGATGACGCATGCAACGTTCCAACAAGAACCTTATAGCAACCACCGTGCCAACGAATGGGTCCTCTCGAAAATCAGCAAAGATAAAATCGCACGGACCGGCGTGGGGCTACTGATCCGCAGGCCGGCGTCTCCCGGCGACCTCCGCGGCGTCCGCCCTTCCGGCATTCACGATCAGGAAGAATCTTCCTCGTCGGCAGAAGATTTTTCCTGAATTCGCTTCTGCCCGTTTCACGGCGGCCGCGTCGCTTCGCACGGACCCCGTGACATCAATTCGTCCCATAAGAACGACGGCCGAATTCCTATCGAAACCTTCCACTCCACGTCCGATCATCCGTCCGTTCTCGGACCGTCCCATAAAAGGAAAGGACGATGTCGCTGAGTGACACACAAGATGGAACACACACCGCAGCCCGCGTCCAATAAAGATTA
>DCUI01000245.1 GCA_002327785.1 Phycisphaerales bacterium UBA2218 | reverse complement strand
CCACGAATCTTTTCAACGAGGCAAGAATCGAAACAAACCTGTTGACAAAGGTCGTTCCCTATCAGGGTGCGCACCACGCATCATTTCTTCTTCAGCACTATGCAAATATGACATACAGGGTCACCATCACGACGAACAGCACGCCGGCCATGAGCTTGTAGTTGAGCACCCCTTTCCACCCGGGGTCCTGGAGGGCCTGCCATGGGCGTCTCCAGACCAGCCGCTCGCTCTGCGGTGTATGCCGGTGCGGCCAGATCAGGGATGTCACCACCAGAATGATCGAGCAAACCACGAACAGGTAGAACGCCGCCATCATGAACTGCAGGTTCCAGTGCGTGTACTCCTTGAACCAGTCCAGCAGAAACACGGTCAAGCCCAGAGCCGAGCCGATCGTTAAGGTGGCCAGCGCCCCGCGACTGGAGGCCCGGCGCCAGAAGACGCCCCAGATGAACACCGTCGTAATCGGCGGCGCGATGTAGCAGATGATCGTGTTGGCGCCCTGGTAGATGCTCTGGAACCTCGCGATAAGGGGCGACCAGGCGATGGCGATCACCATGGCGAAGAACGTCGCAATTCGCCCGATGATGACCAGTTTTCGGTCTGGTGTGTCCGGTCGCCAGCGACGATACAGGTCGTAGCTGAACAGCGTGGCGATCGAGTTCAGCGCGCCGGAGACCGTGCTCATCAGCGCCGCGAGCAGGGCGGCCGCCATGAGGCCCGTCAAGCCGGGCGGAAGCAGATGCGTGATCATGAAGGCGTAGACATCCTTCGAATCCTCCAGCGGCGGCAGCTTGCCCTGCTTGATCAGGGCCAGAGCAATCGTCCCCGGCAGGAAGAAGATAAAAACCGGCAGGATCTTGATAAAGCCGGCGAACAGTGGCCCCACCCGCGCATGGTTCTCGTCTTTCGCCCCGAGCACGCGTTGCACGATCGTCTGATCGGCGCACCAGTACCACAGCCCGATGACCGGATAGCCCAGGAAGACCGAGTACCAGGGCAAATTCGCCGGATCGTTCGCAGGTCGCAGGACCGTCAGCTTCACGGGATCGACATTCGCCGCCAGGCCTGACCAGCCGCCGACCTTGACGTAAGCGACGGCCGTGATCGTGATCGCGCCGACGAGCAGGATGATCGTTTGGAGCGACTCCGTGAGCACGACGGCGAGTAGCCCGCCGACGATCGTGTACAGACCTGTCAGGATCGCCGCACCGACGATGCTGTACAGGATCGGGATGCCGAAGAGCCCTTCCAGCACCAGGGCGCCGGTGTAGAGCGTAAAGCCGATGTGAATCACGATGGCCGAGACGATCGAGAGCGCCGCCAGCCAGTCCCTGGCGCCCCGGCTATACCGCTGCTCCAGGAAATCCGGCAGCGTCGCCACTTTCGACCGGAAGTAGAACGGCGCGAAGAACAGCGACAGGGTGATCAGCAGGAATGGGGCCATCCACTCGAAGTTGCCGTGCGCCAGGCCGTTCATGTAGCCTTCCTGGGCCTGGCTGACGAGATGGATCGTTGAGATATTGGTGGAAAACAGGGCCAGCCCGATCACGGGCCACGTCAGCGTGCCGCCGGCAAGGAAGTAACTGCGGTCTGCATCGCCCTTGCGGCGGCGAAGACCGACCCAGCAGCCCAATCCGACGATGACTACCAGATAGAGAATGATCACAGCCACATCGATACGCTCGATGGCCATCCTGCCGGCGGCGAGAATCCCTGCCGTCATATCCAACGCCCCTTCATTTTACATGATGCCCCCGACTCAATCGCCGATGCAGTATAGGCTTCCGCCGGCAAAATGCAACGCCACTTGGGTAATCGACGGGTGTTATCGATTTTGCGGCCGATCCGCACATCCGCATGGTTGAGAATCCTCCCTACACGCCGTGTCGGCCTCTTGCGGCTTCCAGGGCGGCCAGGAGCAGCTCGAGCTTCAGGGCGGTCTTGTAGACAATGACGTTGTCGGCAATCGCTGCGTCCTCGCGGAGGGAGCTCTGCGGGACGGCCAGGAGGATTCTATGCTTGCGGAAGCGGTGGAGCGTCTTGCGCTTCTGTTCCAGATACTCCGGCGTCCAGAAGCCGACGATCTCCAGGAACACCTCCGTGCCGTCCTCGTGGCGGAACGTAAAGTCCGGGATGAACGTCGCCTGGTGTTCGTGGAGGATGTCGCCTTCGCGGATCAGACGCCAGCCTTCGCGAGTTGTGCCAAATTTGTTTGCGAAGGATTCTTCGAGACCGGAGTCGAACTCCTCCGGCGCCGGCAGGTGGCTCGTGAACCGGTCGGCGTCGGAGATGATGAGCTTCGCCGCCGTTTTCCAGGGCGTCTGCAGAATTGCCGTTAGTTTCCAGCCCTTGCAGGCCAACAGGGCCGGCAGGAACCGGGCGAAATTCACCCCGTAGCGGCGGGTTTCGTGAAGCACCGAGGCCGGGCCGGAGAACGTGATGCGGTACGCCGTAGGGGGCGTACCACGCACCAACTTTCGTTCATCCGGTGGTTGAACTCCTTCGGAAGGGCCCAGCCGTTCGATCTCGTGCAGCAGCCGAGCCAGCTTGGCATACCGAACAATTGTCTTGAGATCGCGAGTCGCCGTGACGGTTATCGTCTCGGCGCGATAGAGGGCCCCCTGGAGTTGGGCGACGTTGTACCGCGATAGGAACGCGGTGGCGTCAGAATAGCCGGGGAAGCTCTCGAGCTGCTGGAACGCCATGACATCCGCATAGAGTGTCCGCTCGATCTGGTCCCATGGCGCAGCGAGTTCTTCCGCGAGCTTCGTCTTGGCCTGGCTCTCCTGGTGCTCGAAGAGCCGGTCCGACGTCTGAACGAGTGGGTGAAATCGTGCGGCCCTGGAGAAGACCTCCAGCCGCAATTTCGCGGCTTTGCCTGCGGAGTCGGCTTCGTAGACGCTGGCGTCGTCGAGCAGCTTGCAGAACGCCTGGATGCGGCGGACCGGGCAATTCGCCTCGTCGGCGAAGATCGCCTCGATCTGTTTGTGAAGCGAGCGGCGCTGCCGGCCGGCGCCGTTGCGATAGACCGCAAGCATCCGCTCGGCGTAGTCGCGATAGTGCCGATGCGTTCCCTGCGTGAGGCGGTCGGGCACAGCGCGGCCGCCCCTATACTCGACGATGGACTGTTCGCTCGTAAGCATCGCTTCTTCGCCTCTTGCGCGACCGCTGGACGTCCTTTGTGTCCTCGCAGACGACCTCGTACAACGTGGCCCGGGCCTGGCCGGAGCGTCGCAGGACGCGGCCGAGCCGCTGTGTGGCCTGGCGCGTTGAAGCCTGCCCGCCGATGACGACCGCCACCTTGGCCTCGGGGACATCCACCCCCTCGTCGAGCACGCGATTGGCGACCAGCACGGTGAACTGGCCCTTGGCGAACCCGTCGAGCACGGCCAGCCGCTCGCGCTTCGGCGTATGCGACAGGATGCTCGGCACGAGGAATCGCTTCGAGACCTCGATCGCCATCGCGTTGGAACCCGCGAAGACGATGGTTTGCCGGCCGTAGTGAAGCCGGAAGATGTCCTCCAGGACGCGGAGCTTCTCGGCAGCTCGATCCTCGATGGATTGCTTGAGGTAGTACGCCTTCTGTGCATGGCGGGCCTGCGGGTCCTTGCCCGTCTCCTTGCACAGGTCCTGCCAGGAATAACCGGGCAGCTCCTTTCGGCGCGACATGATGAAGTGCCGCACGGTCCGGCTGCACTGGTCGTACGTCGCCTGCTCAATGTCCGTCAGCGCAACGGGGATGCGGACCACGTCGAAGTCGGCGAGCGTCGAGCCCCGCACGTGCTTGAACGGCAGCTCGTACACGACCGGGCCGATGAGCCAGTCGAGGTCCGTGTGCAGGCCGTCGGATCGTTGCGGCGTGGCGGTTAGTCCCAGCCGCATCGTCGCGGTGCTCAGGATCGCCGCTTCGCGCCGGCACCGGCCCGGCAGATGGTGCTCCTCGTCGAAGATCAACAGGCCAAAACCGGCTCCCATCTTGTCCATGTGGATGTACGCGCTGTCGTAGGTCGTCACCGTGACCGGGCGGATATCGAAAGTGGTATCGCCGACGATGCCGGCGTCGTAGCCGAACGCCGCCAGGATCCGCCGATGCCATTGATACATCAGGTCCCGCACGGGCGCCACGACGAGTGTTGCCACCTGCGTCTCGGCCATCGCGGCAAAGGCCACCTCCGTCTTGCCGGTCCCGGTCGGCATGATGATCTGCCCCCGCCGGCCCGCCCGCACCCAGGTAAGGAGCGCCTCTTTCTGCTCGGCCCGAGGCTCAGGCAAATCCATCCTCGGCCACGAAACCCGAATGGGCGCCGGCAGTTCATCGCGAAAACGAGCCCCGAACCGCCGGCGCAGCGCCGTCCGCATCGCAGCGTAGTGGATCGCGTCGCACCGCCACGCCCCGACGCGAGCATCCCACTTCCACACCGCGCTCTCCGGCAGGACGGACAACTCCTCCGGCTGGGGGCCCGTCAGCAAAAGAGTCCCGCCGTCAAACGACAAAGCAACTTGTGTCTGTGATCTGCTATCGATCATCGCCTCGATCATAACAAAACGGCAGGTCTTTGGCCATGCTCTGGCAGATGAAGATGGTGCGTGATACGCATCCTACTGTGCCGTCCATGCTATTTGGGTGGGCGGCAACGCTTGTGTCGAGGGCATCTTGCCCTCAAATCGCGGGCAGGATGCCCGCGACACGCTACAGCAATCGTACCCACCATTTCAGGATGGTCGGTGAGTGGACATGCGAAGGCGAGGCGACGATGAAGCCGGGCAAGCCCCCCATGAAGTACGAGGGCACCGAGAGCGTCCGGTCGCTCGGCGGACTCTGGATTCTGGCCGAAGGACAGGGCGATGCACCCGGCTGCGGCCCCGCGACCACGATGATGACGCTCGGATACGATCCGCAGAAGAAACGGTGTCTCGCCACGACTCTCGCGTGCTGACCTCGCACATGCAGAGCGAAGACGGAAGCTGGCACCAGCTCATGACAGCCACCTATCGGCGAAAGAGGTAACCCAAGTTACGCGGTTGTGGGATTCTTTTAGGAATTTTCGAGACGGAATCCTCATTTCTGGGTCGGCGTCTGGAGAAGAAGGCTCATCCGCAGCCGTCGCTGTTCGATCCCCCGCCTCACGAGGACCCTGCGGACGAGGAGTTCGTAGAGGTCAACCTCCAGGGCGTTCGCTCCGAGCGGTTGCGGGACTTTGGGGAGGTGTGGCTGGCCCTGGGGCTGTGGCGATTGCTGGGACTCGATGCCCTGTTGGCCGAGAAGATGCCGGACGGTCGCGCAGAGGTTCCCTGGCCGGCGGTGGCGGCGATCCTGACGATCGCTCGGTTCTGTGAGCCGTCGAGTGAACTGCATATTGAGGATCACTGGTATGCACGCACGGCGTTGGAGGACCTCTTGGGAGTCCCGGTCCCGAAGGTTTATACGGATCGCCTGTATGCCGGTTTGGATCGGTTGATCGAGCACAAGGAGAGCCTGGAGAAGCACCTTCAGGGACGTCTGGGCGACCAGTGGAAATCGGCATGTAAAAGGGACCCACGTCGGGGAGTAGAATCGGCATCGAAAATGGACCCACCGCAGTGATCTCCGTAGGCTGAGGGCTTTTTGAAGAGGCCCTCAGTGACGGAGACGGAAGGATGCTGACGGTGGAAGAGTACTGTAAGATCCGGATCGCGCATCGGGACGGGATGAGCATTCGGCAGATCGCCCGGCGGTTCAACCATTCGGGGCGGAAGGTTCGGCGAGTGCTGGCCGAGAGCGAGCCCCGTCCGTACACGCTGCGGGAGGATCGGCCGGCGCCCCGGCTGGGTCCGTACAAGGCGTTGATCGAGCAGATCCTGGCCGAGGACGAGCAGGCCCCCCGCAAGCAGCAGCATACGGCGGCGAAGCTCTACCGGCGGTTGCGGGATGAGCACGGCTACGCGGGCGGTTACGACCAGGTGCGCCGGTACGTGGGCCGGCTGGAGCGAGTCCCCAGCGATGGATTCACCGTCCTCGTCGATTACGCTCACACGGACGACATCATCCTGCTGGCCGGCAAAGGGCACGAAACCTACCAGATCATCGGCGCCAAGAAATTCGACTTCAGCGACAAAGAGGTGGCTTTGGCATGCCTTCGACCACAGCAGCGCCTTGGGGCAGTCTCATGAAATCTCATATTTCATGATCGATGATGTGAGATAACAGACAACACCTGCGTCACGCAGATGCAGGTGGGCGTCTTGAAAAAGCCCAGATCATTCATCCTCCATGGAATGGGCGAGACAGTTCGCATCATCCCTGGAGCCCGCGAGGACATGAAGGGGCTCACGTTTGGGCGGCCGCGGTAGCCCACCGCTCGTCTAATTGTCCACCACGGTGACACGGAGCACCCAGAGAGAGGAATCGTTGAATCCGTTGAGACAGGCTTTCCGCCCCCTGTGGACTCGGTGCCTCTGTGGTGCGCCATCCGGCCTCTGGCCGGCCCGCTCCACGCAAGACCCCTCAATCCAGGCCGGCTCCGCGCATGCTCCCGGATTTTGCAGATTTCGTTGTGGACAGGTGGCGAATGATAGTTTATTATCAACTGAACACTGTGCGGGGCACCGCAAGGCGGACCGGCGAATCGCACCCGGCTGAAAACCGCGTGAAAAATGGAAGGGAGACATCATGGCGAAGACCGACGGTTGTCACAATTGCGTGTACGGCTGGTGGGACGGCGGGCTCTGGATGCGGACGCTCTGGTCGGGTTTTCCCGCCGGAACGATGTGCGCCAACCACCCGGACACGCCGGGCGTCACGCGGGAGGTCCCCGGCCGGCCCTGCCGCAACTACCGACGCAAGCCGCCCGAGCCCGAAGCCCAGGCCGAACGGATCCTCCTCACCAACGGCATGGTCGCCTACGTGGACGCCGCCGACTATGAGGAGATCAGCAAATACACGTGGTGCTTGGCCAGCGGCGGCTATGCCGCACGAATCGAGAAGCGCAGGGTGATCTTCATGCACCGCCAGATCATGAATCCGCCTGAAGGCATGTTCGTGGACCATATCCATGGCAACCGCCTGGACAACACCCGAGCCCACCTGCGGGTCTGCACGCTGTCCGAGAATGCCCAGAACCGGGCCAAGCGCGCGAATGCCACCTCTCGCTACAGGGGTGTGTCTTATAGCAAGAACCGGGAGAAATGGGTTGTGGCGATTCCCGGGGAGGGCAAACAAAAATATGTCGGCGCCTTCGACGACGAGCTCGAAGCCGCCCGCGCCTACGACCGTGCGGCGGTCCTGTACCTCAGCGATTCCGCCCGTCTGAACTTCCCGGAAGAATGGCCGCCGGAACGCCGAGCCCAAGTCCGAGCGCAGCGGGACGCCGGGGAGAACGAAGGTAAGAGGGTGAGAGGGTCAGAAGGCCAGAAGGCCGCGGCTCCCAAGGGGCCTGAGCGCAAAACGCGACGCGCGAAACGCGCGACGAAATCCCGGCGGCCCAAGGGGCATAAGCCGCGGCCCGCGGACTCAAAGGACCCCAAGATCCGGCGACAGCGGTAGGGTGGACGCCGTCCACCGTCTTTCTGTCACCGCGAAGCGCACAGCCTGCCCTCGCGAAGGCGGGGGTCGTTCGCCGATTTGCACAGATTCTCCGTAGACTCTGTGCCTCTGCGGTGCATCCCAAAGCATCCGTAATCAATCTCCCCTGCATACTATAGTCTGAGGACACCCCGTTCTCACCCCTGTACCCTACCTGCATCGAATGGAGTTGCTCTATGAACATGGAAGAAGCCGTCGGCGCGGAGTTGAAAGCCTGTCGCCTGAAGAAGCGGATCAGCCAGGAACGATTGGGCTTCGACGCCGGGGTCCACAGAACCTACGTGAGTCTGATCGAACGCGGCGTAAAGAGCCCCACGCTCGGCGTGCTCTTTCGGCTGTGTCAAGCGCTCGACGTGCCTCCAGCCAAGTTCGTGAGAAACGTGCAACTCCGCATAGAAAAGAAGGACAAGTAGAACGCGTCTCAGAAGACATTACAAACACCAGTACAAACCGGGAACGGACACCTGTTGGATGATTGCATTAAAGGATGAGGCTGATAAGAAACGCCTGCTGCGCGTGACGGCCGGCAACGTTAGATGGAGTCATCTGTACGTTAGCCGCCACCGCGATTTCTTTCCGTCTGATTGCGTCGGTGGGCCAAAACGCACGGCGAAGGCCAACACCATCGAGATAGAACTTGAGGGACTTGGACGCACAGTCAAGACCGACATTGGAAGCGACGCCAAGACTCGAAAACCACGAGGGTTCCTCCGAGGAAGGGAATGGGTGCGTCAGTTCTTTGAATATCACGCTGTAAAGCCAGGCGCTCTCTTGGCTCTGGAGAGACTCTCTGAACGCGCCTATCGTCTTTCAGTTCAACCGCGTGCGCAAGCTGTTGCGCTCGAATGTGCGGAGTTCTTCGCTGGGATTGGCTTGGTGCGTCTTGCGCTTGAGCGACAGAACTGGCATGTGGTCTTCGCGAATGACATCGACCCCAAGAAAGCAGAGATGTACTGCCACAACTGGCCGAAAGACGATCACCTTAAGGTTGGCGACATTCATGAGATAAATGCGGACGACGTGCCAAACTGCACCCTTTTTATGGCGTCATTTCCCTGCAATGATCTATCCATCGCTGGCCGTTGGGAAGGATTAAATGGCAAGGAGTCATCGACATTCTGGGGCCTTATTCGGATTCTCCGGGAGACGGGTCGCCGTCGGCCTCCCCTCATTATGCTTGAAGACGTGCTTGGATTCTTGATGAGGCACAAAGGACGCGACTTCGAGCAGGCGCTATTGGCGGTCCATGAACTTGGCTACGCCGTAGACGCGGTCATTCTGAATGCGATTCATTGGGCGCCTCAGAGTCGTCCTCGCCTACTCGTCATTGCAGAGCGCGATGAAGGCCAGAAAACTCAGTCCTGTGCGCTCATGTCCGATGTCCGACCAGAGGCGCTCTTTGACTTCATCAGCAGCCATCCCGACATTCGATCGAATATCCGTGACCTGCCTCCGCTCCCGGCGCCGCGCATACAGTTGGAGGATATCATCGAAGACCTCCCAGACGAAAATCCTCACTGGTGGAACAAGGAGCGCGCTGACTACTTCATGAGCCAGATGAGCGTGAGGCACGCATTAGCTTACTCATCCGCGCAGCAAAGCGATTGGAGTCAAGAACGCCATGCCCGAGTCGAACCGGAAACGGCTTGAGACCGCCGCCATCTTCGTGGGATACGCAATGAGCCGCCTCGATGATCGTTACCTGCGAGCTCAGCGAGTGGGAACGTGGAAAGCGGCGTTTGAGCGTGCCGCGAAAGTGTTGGGAGTACGACCTGCGAGTCTGAAGAATCTGCGTGACGAATTCGATCCCTTCCACGACAACGCGCGAAAAGGTTGGCGGCATCGCCCTCTTCGGACGAGTCGCCAGCGCGTGATGGGCGATCTTTCCGAGGTGAGCGACGATGCTTTGCTGGAGTCGGTGAACCGCATCCTCGACCGAGACGAGACCGCAACAGAAGAGTTTCTTAATTCGCTGATAGAGGTCCGGCCTGCTGTCCACAACGTCGCGGAACGACTCTTTACGGGCCGTCGGGCGGAAAACCTGTTCTTGAGCAACTGTGAAGCGTGGCTCGGGATTGCCCGTTCTGACGTTCTCGACATGCGGGATTGCGCGCTTGGCTTTGACTTTGGTGTTGCGGGCTTCTCGGAACGTGCCATCGAAGTCAAAGGCATGCGCGGTGATTACGGTGCAATTCAATTCACAGATCGCGAATGGTCAGAGGCAAAGATACGTAGGGCGGAGTATTGGCTTGTGGTTGTAGGCAACGTTGCCACGACGCCTATTTTCCGACTTTGGAAAGACCCCCACCTCGAGCTGACGGTACGGTGCCGATACCAACGAAGCATCGCGGCGGTGTGGACTTCAAGGGTGGCGCTGGAAGGATAGTTGTCTTGACTGCTCTCCGGGTGAGACCAACATTTCTAACGAGACGAAAATGATGACGATCAAAATTGAGATCCCAACGTATGACCCGAATTCGGAGGTAGAATACGACTACACGAGGCCCCAGACGCTGACACTGCGCGAAGAGGAGGGCTTGCGTGTGTTTATGGGCGATCCACGCGACGAGGACACGCCCGACGTAGTAATCGAACGCGGCGTAGGCTTGTGGCGAGTATTCGTCCATGGGGATCGTACTGATCCGCTGTGCGTCGTCGAAGTTCGCAAGGGCCACGCTACCGTCAAAGACATGTGGGGCGCAGTCGTACTGGAACGGATGCTTAGCTAACTCGCGCGAACACGTTCCGCGACCGGCGCGATCCGCATAGGACGCCGCGACGCCCAAGAATGTCAACACCCCCAATCGAGAGGAGCCATCTGACTTTAGGGTTGGCGACGCCGCCATCGAAACAACCGTGAATCCGGTAGATACACGTCACCTCGCGCAGATATCGCAGATTCTCAAGAACACGACCATGGACGTCTGGCTTCTAGTTCGCTTGCAAGACTGCGGGGAGTGGCAGAACGCCGTTGATGAGCAATTCACCGAGGAGCTTGCCGGCAGGGTGTTTGTTGGCGCTATCGAGAAATTCGTTGGGCAGAACGTTTCCGAAATCGGGCGCTTCGACAAAGCGAAAGTTGTGGAGACCCTCACGGAACTCTTTCGAATCTACAACGAAGGCTGGCTTCCGGGAGCAGGAGCAAGCGGTTTGCGTATAGTCAGCGGCGATCCAGACCCGAAGTGAACTTACGTGTTTCATGACGGATACTGTTTCCAAGATCGAACGATCGCGCATCATGGCGGCGGTCAAGTCGAAAGATACGACTCCTGAATTGCATATCCGCCGACTTGTGCATTCTCTCGGATACCGCTACCGTTTGCATGTCCGCTCGCTTCCGGGAACACCTGATCTCGTATTCCCACGACTTCGAAAGATCATCGACGTCAACGGTTGCTTCTGGCACATGCACGGTTGTGGGCGGTGCCGGATACCGTCATCAAGGCGTGACTACTGGGTCGCCAAGATCGGACGCAACGCCGCCAGGGACAAACGCACGCGTCGAGCGTTGCGCAAGCTCGGTTGGGAACTTCTGGTCATCTGGGAATGCCAGATCAGGGCGTCGCGTGAGGATTGGCTTCGGCGCAGGATTATTGCCTTCCTCGACAAGGACGAGAAACCAGCGAAACGCAAGAAGCGGGGAAGATAGGAAAGGCAATCAGAGGAGAGAGCGGCGAAGCCGGCACGATTCTCATCGTCGTTTTCGCACGCGAGGAGAATTAAAGGTACGCGGTCCGTTTTCGAGGGGGGATGGAGCCGGGGAGGAAAGGGATAAGTGATAGGTGATAAGCGACAAGTTGGGCGAGCTTGTCGGACCGGCCACGAGCCGGGGGCGGGGTGCGTAATGCGTTGGGAGCCTGGATTCCTGCCTTGCCCCCGATCAAGTCGAGGGCAGGTGTGGCAGGAATGACAGAGTCGGATCCGTGTCTGAGAAGTCGTATCTCGTCGTTTGTGGCTCGCGGGAGGTAATCTGCGGATTGCCGCGCTTCGCTCGCGCTTGTCTGATCGGCGAAATCTGCGGATGGACTTCCTTCGTGTCTCCGTGCCTTCGTGTGAGCCCAAAGGGTTCCATCGGCGTCCATCCCCGTTCATCAGCGGTTCCATCTTCTTCGCGCCCTTCCCCCGCCTTCGCGAGGGCAGGCTGTGGACTTCGTGGTTGCGACGGTCCCGGAGGGGTTTCAGGCGATTGCTCGTGCGATATCCCGGCGGGTCGTTCCTAGCGCCAGAAGGGACTTGATCAGCAGGTCAATCGATACGCTCGGGTCGCACCGCTCCATCTTCGCAATCCGCGACTGGCTGGACCTGACCAGCCGGGCCAGCTCCTCCTGGGTCAGATGGCTTTTCTGACGCTGCCGCTTGAGCTGCCGGCAGAGCGACGCCTTCAACTCGACGTACAATTCCTCCTGTGGCGTCAGATGCAGGAACTCCGCAGCGCTGCCGCTCTTCCATCCGGCCTTTGCCAGTCTTTCTCTCTTCGGGCTATTCATAAGGCACCCCTGAACCACTATAGGCTGTCATACTCTTGAAGACGCCGTCTGCACGTGTCGATCACTCGCTTGGGCGTCTGGGCCGTCTTCTTCGCAAAGACGTCGAGGATCACCACGGCATCAAAGTCCGTACGATAGACGATTCTCCAGGTCTGGCCCTTGTCATTCACCCTGAGCTCGTGGCATCGCGGGCCGATCGAGGGCATCGGCCGGGAATGGGGCAAGGACAGAAGCTCGCCCTTCTGAAGCAGCCGCAGGAGAAACCCAGCCTCCAGTCTGGCCTCCTTCGAGAACGGCGGCGTCTGAATCTCGCCGTGCAGCCAAACCAACGGTTTGTCGTTCGGACTCATGACGGATCAGAATATGTCAGATTTGATATAATGTCAAGGAAAATCGAGGGTGTGCGGCCCATTTTCGACGGGGGGGGCGAAGCCGGGGGGAAAGGGATAAGTGATAGGTGATAAGCGACAAGTTGGCCGAGTTTGTCGGACCGGCCACGAGCCGGTGGCGGGGTGCGTAATGCGTTGGGAGGCTGGATTCCTCTGCCTTGCCTCCGATCAAGTCGAGGGCAGGTGTGGCAGGAATGACAGAGTCGAATCCGTGTCTGAGAAGCCGTATCTCGTGGTTCGTCGCTCGTGCCTCGTGGCTCGTATGGAAGGGGGATTCGAGAAGCGTTTGCCCCGGCCTGCGGCGGGACAGCCGTGGTTCGTCATGCGTGGCTCGTATCTCGCACGAAAAGAAAGACGGTGGGCGGAGCGGGACCCCAAACGCCAAGAATCGCGTTTGGGAACCCGACCACCCTACCGCTGACGCCCTCTTCTCAGCGTCCTCTGCGTCTCTGGTGTGAAGGTCGTTCGCGAGGGGACCGGTCAGATACACGGGCAAGATGCCCATGCCACGATATGGAAAGATCGCGGGCGGGACGACCGCGACACGACAAGACCACGGGCAAGATGCCCGTGCTACGGTACCGTGGGCGAGACGCCCGCGCGACGCAAGGGCAGAGCCTGCCCCCGCGCAGACCGAGGATGACCTCGCCACGAGGCACGGGTCACGGCCCGCACGAGGGCCGAGCGACGAGATACAAGGCGCGGGCCACGGGGCACGAGCGACGGTCTTATTGCTGGCTGAGGGCGTCTCGGATGATCTGGGCTCGGAGGGCGTCGCGATGGGTGGCGTCGAGGGGCTGGCCGTAGTTGAGCTGAAGATGGGCGGGGAGAGTGAGCATGAAGAGGCGATTGATCGTGCGGATGGTGAGCTTGTCGGCCTCCCTCGGCGCAGCCTTGGAGCCGAGGGCCGCTGTGCGTCCGGGCTCCGCATCGGAGGGGCCCTCCGGGCCGGAGGCCCCTGCGTCGGCTTCGGCCTTGCTGCGCAGGGCGCAGAGCCGCTCGATGGCGGGCGTGGAGGCGCCCATGTGCTCGTGCATATTCAGGCCCAGGCGCAGGTGGCTCAGGAGGAACAGGGCCTCCTGCGAGCTGATGAGGTGGGCGTTCTGGAGCAGGGCCATGGCGCGGGCGATCTTGTCGTCGAGGGCGTCGGGCTGCTTGGCGAGGAGCTGCTTGCGGGCGGCCTTTTCGTACTCGGTGATCTCGGGGATGATGACGTTTTCGAACTGGGAGACGATGTCCTTCTCGCTGACGCCGAGCGAGACCTGGTTGGAGACCTGGTAGAGGTCGCTGGCGGCCTCGGTGCCCTCGCCGAACAGGCCGCGGACGGCCAGGTTCATGTCCTTGGCGGCGGCCAGGCACTTTTCGATTTGGCCGGTCATTTTCAGGGCCGGCAGGTGGAGCATGACGGAGACGCGGATGCCGGTACCGAGGTTTGTCGGGCAGGCAGTCAGGTAGCCGAAGCGAGGGCTGAACGCGTACTCGACCCTCTCTTCGATCATGCTATCGATTCGGTCGATCTGCTCGGCGCAGGCGGCAAGCTGGCACCCGGCCTTGAGCACCTGCAATCGGAGGCTGTCCTCCTCGATTAACATGGCGGTGAACGCCTCCTTCCTGGCGATGACCGCGCCGCGCGGGCCGGTGGCCATCGCGTGGTGGCGGCTGATTAGATGCCGCTCGACCAGAAAGTTGCGAGTGAGGTCCGATTCCTTGTCCACGCTGATATAGAACACCTCGTCGCCGAGGTCGAGCGACAGCAGCACGGACTTGAGGATCTCCAGGATCTCCGCCTTCTCCTCCACGGAGCAATTGCCGGGGAACCGGTGCCCCGCGAGGTTGCGGGCCAACCGAATCCGCGACGAAACGACAATGTCGGCCAACGGCCCGGACCCGCTGAACCAATCGTTGATATCGTGGCTGATTTCACTCATTTCCATGGTCGTAAGCGTAGGTTAGAAGTAAAAAGTTCAAAGGCAAAAACGAGAGTCCCACGTGTGCCGCCCGCCTTCGCTCTTTGCCCTTTACCTTTCGCCTTCTGCCTTCCTCCCTGCTATTCGAGTTGCTTCATTTTGTCCCGCAGGCTCGCGGCCAACTCATAATCCTCGTCGCGCACCGCCTGCTCCAACTGCTGGCGAAGCTGCGACAGCTCCACGAATTTCTTCGTGTCTTTCGGCACCTTCGTCGGCACCTTGCCGCAGTGCGTCGATTTGCCATTGTGGGCTCGTTCGATCAGGGGCAGCAATCCCTCCTCGAAGACCTTATAGTCCATCGGGCACCCGAGCGTGCCTTCCTTGCGGAGCCGGTCCAGGGTGAACCCGCAGTTCGGGCACGCAAGGTCCTTCTCCGACGGCCCGAACATCTCCTCATCCGACGGCTGCACCGCCAGCAGATGGCTCAGCAGCTCGTTGATGGACATCTGGCTCTGGGCCGCCACCCCCTGTTCCGCCGCACACTGCTCGCAGATGTGCATTTCGCTGCGGACCCCGTCGTTGATCTCGGTCAGATGGATGGTGGCCGTTCGTTTATTACAGATCTGGCATTGCATAGCGATCTACGGTTTCCAATCCCCGCCCGCACGCGGGGGATATGGCTCCCGATCCGGCCTTCACCGGCCGCGCCCATCGGGGGCCATGAACATTCTATCGGCAAAACCGCCCCAGCACAACACCCCGCCGGTCCACAGTCACGCCGGAAGACGCTTCTGAAGACAAGTTTGAGGTGTGAAGCTACAGGGTTCGACGCCCCGCCAGGCCGCTTGACACTTAAAACTTCGAGTTTGAAACTTCTGCGGGCACTCTACGATCGGCACCCAAGGCTCAATAACACCCCGTTTGCCTATGTTATCAACCCGAATCTCCGGCGGAAAGCTCGTACAAACGTCTTCCGATACGCACACACTGGCTACGCAGCTATCTCGGTGGTTGTTTAAGTTCTCTACTCACTCCCCTGCCCCAGGCCGGCGATCGCGCCGGCTGCCTTCATTCCTCGACCACACAGCACAGGGAAGCCACAGAGTCAAATCGGTTCACGGGCACAAAGAGGGACGAAGGTGCCGGGCGACAGCGGTAGGGTGGTCAGGTTCCCAAACGCGGAGACCGTGTTTGAGGTCCCGCTGTGCACACCGCCCTCCAACGAACCACGAGACACGAGCGACGAACCACGAGATACGGCCTTTCGCCCCCCCGAAAACGGGTCGCGCGCCGTGGTTTCTCCTTGCAGCGTAGTGCCGGTAGCAATATATTGTAATTATGGATGATGTATCCTTTTCATGGAATGATCGCAAGGCGGCTCAGAATGCTCG
Source organism: Phycisphaerales bacterium UBA2218 (assembly GCA_002327785.1). Taxonomy (GTDB): domain Bacteria; phylum Planctomycetota; class Phycisphaerae; order Sedimentisphaerales; family Anaerobacaceae; genus PLanc-01. The sequence continues at coordinate 22,674 of DCUI01000245.1, read as the reverse complement.
CAAGCATCAGGTCTCGTTCGAGGAGGCGATGAGCGTATTTCTCGATGAGAACGCCGTCGAGTTCTTCGATCCCGACCACTCCAAGAACGAAGATCGGTTTCTCATGCTCGGAATGCGCTGGCGTCTGCGGCTCCTCGCCGTGCACGACACTGTGCGGGAGCGAGGCACGCAAATTCGCATCATCTCGGCAAGGAAGGCAACGAAGAACGAGGCAAAGGCATACCCTTGGACGACACTATGAGAAAAGAATACGATTTCGCGAACATGAAGGGCCGCAGGAACCCCTACGCCAAGCGGCTCAAGAAACAGGTCACCTTGCGGCTGGGCGTCGATGTGATCGAGTACTTCAAGAAGCTCGCGAACGAGACGGGCATTCCCTACCAGAACCTGATCAACCTCTACCTGGGAGAATGCGCCCGCGCCGGCAAGAAGCCAAACCTCTCCTGGGCATCGTGACGAGATACGAGAGACGGCTTTCCGGCCGCAGGCCGGGGCAAACGCTTCACGCTTCCCCCACGACGAGCCATCCAGCCGCCCATCGGACAAGCGCAAGCGCAGCCAACTTGTTGCTTATCACCTATCAGGCTCATCCGGTTTTTGCGTACTTCCCTGTGCGATGGGGGCTCTGCCCCCCCCCGGCATTTTTTGCTCTGGGCCAATGGCATGAACATAGAGGCAGCCGAACGGTCAAACGCCCTGGTGCCCGGGCCCGCGTTCGCTCGTTGTCTTTCTACACATATCATGGGCGAGGCCATCCGGTGGACCATCGCCGCCCCCCCACTACCATGCTGCTGGCGAAAAGCGCAAAATGCCAGGTCGCGGGACGTTATGCAACCACAGAAGTACGCTAAAACTGGATGAGCCACCTATCACTTATCCCGTTCCCCCCCGGCTCCCCCTCGAAAAGGGACCGCGTACCTTTAATTCCCCCCCGTTCCCCCCCGGCTCCCCCTCGAAAAGGGACCGCGTACCTTTAATTCCCCCGTGCCGCGCGTTTCAGGAATCAGCGTTTTCGAGCCCGAAACGGGGATAGTTCGCTTCCCTCCGGGCGCGTTCAGAACCCCGTTTTCGACAGCGCCAGCGATGGTGGTCTGTGCTGATGCGTGCACGACAGTGCATGAGGGAGCGACCGATGGCGCCACGTCTCGCGCCAAGTCAATCGTGCCGTTTACATGACCGTCGTCGGTGCCCGTCGCTCTCTTCTCCTGGCACACATCCGGCGAGAGATCCGGCAACGTCGCACTTGAGGTACATACCTGGGTGTTCGGTCGGCACCTGCCCAAGCAAAGCACCGAAATCCCATCATCGCCAACTCTTTTTGGTAACCTGCGCTATGCGCGCAGCGATAGACTACATGGATGTGGAACATTGACGGTTGACTTGTGGGGCGACGAAGCTGGAGCCCAAGGCTGATATCAGAGTGGTTGGCGACGCACGTGTTGTCAAGGCGGTCCTTGACGGCGATGTGGATGCATTCGAGGTACTCGTACGCCGGTACAGCGAGGATGTGTTCGAGGTGGTAAGCCGACGTGTTCCACCAGATGAAGTCGATGGTGTCGCTCAGGAGGTGTTTATCAGTGCGTTCAGGTCCCTGGATGCCTACGAAGAGCGGCAATTGTTTCGACATTGGCTTCGACGGATCGCAAGAAGACGATGCTGTGACTACTGGCGAGAGAGAAGACGGCAGCCTAAGATAATGGATACAGTGTGTTCGGATGCGCAACATCAGTGGCTGAAGCGGATCTCAATCGGTGCCGGCCAGGAGGAGTTCGAAAAGGAGTGCGAGCGGCGAGAGGCACAAGAGGTCGTGCACTTGGCATTACGTGGACTGACGCCTGAGGATCGCACGCTGGTGGAGTGTGTCTACTTCGAAGGACTGCCGCTGCGTGAAGTGGCGGCGACTTTGGGCTGGTCGGTTGCCAAGACGAAGATCAGAGCATATCGTGTGCGGCGAAGGCTGCGCGATATTGTTGAAAGACTGGCAGTGGCGGATTGCCACGAAGGCAACGAGGGCAGGCATGAAACGCAATCATGAAACGAGAAGACGGCTGGAAGAGGCGACGGCCGAGGCCTACCGCCGCCAGCCCGTATTGAAGCCATCAGGGACTTGGTATCAGACGGTGATGCAGCGGGTGCACCGTGAGGCCGTAGTGCCCCGGGTGGTCCATCTTCATGTGGACGCACAAGTTGCTTGGCGTGCGGCATGCATCGCGGGGGCGGTTGCGGTCATTGTGGCCGCCGTCACCATGAACCTTGTGCCATCGAGGGCCCAGTTGGTCTGGCAATTACAGCAGGATGGAACGGTCTCCGGATGGGCCCTGCGGGTGGAGAGATGAGTATGCGGACGAAGACAAAGACGTGGATCGCTCTGTTGATTGTGTTCTTCTCGGGCGGGGTCATAGGGTTCTTCAGTGGCCAGATGTACTTGGACTGGCGAGTGCGGGTGATGAGGCGGTCGGGACCTGAGGTGCTGCACCGGTTTCTTATGAGGCGATTGGAAAAGGAACTCGGTCTCAAAGCGGATCAAATCCCCATGGTGGAGGAAGTCGTCCACCGGACAGTGCAAGACATGGACGCAATGCGGCGCGTGCATGGTGCGGAGATCTGGCGACGGTTGGAACGGACCCTCTCCGAAATGAGGCCGATGTTGAGTCACGAGCAGCAGGCGATTCTCGATTCCATCAGCGCAAACGCGCTACTGCCGGGATCGCAAGGGCAACCACCCCCGCCGTGACGACTTCGTGCGTTCAACCGCGAATGACGAAGAAAGGCGTTGCTGATGGAAGTGACGCCTTTCTTTTTTTTTGTAACCCATGCCTCCGCCCAGACGATTGCAGGAGTGAAGGCAGATCGTCAACACTTGGCTGCCACGATCCGGCAACGGCATCACTGCATCGGAAGACTCAAGGGTAGGAGTATAGACAACCATGGCGACAATCGAGAGAAGCCTGGAACGAGACCCGCTTGCAACAGTCAGCACGGCCTGTCGGCCGGCGCCTACGTGCGGTTCGGGCGGCCGGACAACGTCCGGGCCGACGCACCTGAGCATTCTGGGCGGCGGGCTGGCCGGTCTGGCGCTGGGGTATCACGCCCGGAGAGCAGGCCTGGGATTCACAATCTACGAGGCAGCGGATCGCTTGGGAGGAAACTGCGTCACCCTGGACCACCAGGGGTTTCGCTTTGATTCGGGTGCCCACCGATTTCACGACAGAGACCCTGCGGTGACGGCGATGGTCAAGGAACTGCTGGGAGAAGCCCTGGAGCAGACCGATGCGCCCAGCCAACTGTACTATGACGGCCAGCTCATCGACTTCCCCCTGGCGCCGCTGAACCTGATGAAGAGTCTGGGTTGGCGTTGTTTGGGGAAGGTGGGATTGGAAGTGTTGTACGCGCGGTTGTGCCAGCAACGGCGGGGACGGGACTTCGAGGGCTTCGCCTTGTACACCTACGGCAAGACGATTGCACAACGGTTTCTGCTCAACTACTCGCAGAAGCTCTGGGGGATTCCCTGCTGTGAACTGTCGCCGGAAGCGGCCGTCAAACGGCTGAAAGGACTGGACCTCAGGACGTTCTTGGCCGAGGCCATCCTCGGAAGAAAGACCAGGACAAGGCACCTGGACGGCGCGTTCCTCTATCCCCGTGCAGGAATCGGGACCATTGCGGAGAAGCTCGCAGAGCACTGCGGCCCAGATAGCATTCATGTGAATTCGACCATCACCAAAGTACTCCATGATCACGCCCGTATTCGAGCGGTGGAGATCAATGGGAAGGACCGAATCGACGTGCAGGATGTGGTCAGCACGCAGCCCCTTCCTCATTTGCTGAAGATGATGGAGCCGCCGCCGCCGGAGGAGGTTCTGGCTTTGGCGCGGAGTCTTCAGTTTCGCGACCTGATTCTGGTGGCTCTCTTTCTGGATCGCCCCCGCGTGACCGAGACCGCCACAGTCTACTTCCCGGAGACGGCCTTCCCCTTCACGCGCGTCTATGAGCCGTGCAATCGCAGCGCCCAGATGTCTCCCCCGGGCCAGACCTCTCTGGTGGCGGAGATCTCCTGTGACGAGGAAGACTCGCCAAGGCCCGGAGCGGTGCAGGAGAAATGGGTCGAGACGGTTCGCTCCCGGCTCATCCAGATCGGTTGGATCAGGCCGCGCGAGATCCTGGATTCTGCCATGGTGCGGATGAAGTGCGCTTATCCCGTGCTGTCCGTGGACACGCCGGACACCGTCCGCAAGCTCCAGTCTTTTCTACACCGTTTCACCAATCTGAAAGTCACCGGCCGAAACGGCCGACTCTTGCACGCATCGATTCACGACATCCTGGCAATGGGGGAGCAGGTTGTGTGTGAGTTGACCTCCGTGCCGAGGCAATGAAATGAGCCCAACGAAGAACAACTGGTTGTGTTACCTCGCTACCCTGGGCGTGGGGATTGGGATCCTCATCGCCCTGGTGTACTGTGCAGGCTTCGATCGTTTCCGCGAGATCGCGGCCCGGACGTCGTTTTCCTGGATGATCGTCTCGGTGGTCTTCTATGCTGCGGCCTGGTTCCTGCGAACGTGGAGGCTGAGGTTGTTCGCGAATCGCGGCGGAACCGTAGTCAAGACGCTCGATTTGTTCAAGTTGTACATTGCGGGTTTCGCGCTGAATTCGATCCTACCAGCCCGGCTCGGCGACTTGGTCACCGCCGGATTTCTCAAGGCCAAAGGGATGGATTGGGGAAGATCGGCCGCCATTGTGGTTCAGTCCCGGATTCTAGATGCCTTCGGCCTGGTCCTATTGGCGCTGCCGGCCCTCGTCGCGCTCCTTCGAGAGCGCGTGCCGCCTTGGATTCTGATGGCCCTCTTCCTGGGAAGCGCCGCGGTCCTGGTCCCTGTGGGCCTGGCGGCGCTGGACACGCGCAACGCCGGCGCGGCCCTCCTGGAGAGACTGGGCGGCAGAGCAAGAGGAGAGTGTCTCAAACGGGTTCTGGCGGCCGTGCGATTGGCGTACGACCGCTATCGGGAGATTCTTTCCGACAGAAGGCTGCTCTTGACTTCGACGGCGCTTTCTTTGCTGATAGTGCTTTGTGAGGGACTGACCTGCGGCGCGATTGCGGTGGCGGTCGGAGTGCACACGTCTCTTATGGCGGCGTTTGCCGCCGTCTCGATCGCCACCTTCGGCAAAGCGGCGCCCAGCACGCCAGGGGGAGTCGGCATCTACGAGGGTGTCATGGCCGGTGTGCTGGTTCTATTTGGCGCTGACTTCGACGGGGCTCTCGTGGTGGCTATACTCGACCACGGTACGCGAAAGGTCTTCAATCTGCTGTGGGGATTGCCGGTAGCCATCCGCATGGGATTGAACCTATCGCAGATACGCGAGGCAGCAGGGCAGGCCGGATCCCGAAAGGACGACGTGGAACAGGTTGTGGTGGAATGCGAGAACTGCCATGAAGGATGATGAGATGACACAAGCAATGAATCAGGGGCAGGATATCGGGAGCGGCGACGTGTTCGTCCACTGGTACAGCCGGTGCGGATTCGCCGTGGTGTCCCTCGTTGTGGTTCTCACCGCCCTGCAGTGGCCGTCGTATCCGGTGTTTGTGGATGCCCACTATCACATGGCGGTCGTGGAGGGCTTCCGACAGGCGGGTGGAATCGTCACGCGGACCTACTGGGAGATGGCCCCGGTGGGGCGCGTCCACGTCTATCCGCCGGGGCTCCATGCGGCGGGCTGCCTGCTCTCCTATCTCGGCGTAACACCCCGCACGTTCATCACCTTTCTCAGTTGGGCATTCTACCCGGGCTGCCTACTGACGACCTGGCTTTGGCTCAGGCGAGTCGCAGGGCCGAGGGCCGCGCTGTTCGCACTGGTCTTGCTGTGCAGTCCCCCCCTGTTCTTTTTCAACCAGGCCGCTCACACGGCCAATGCATCAGTTCTGGCTCTCGCCCCGCTGGCTTTGTTGGCGTTGGAGACAGAGAGATTGCTCACCTGCGCCGTCCTCAACTTCATCGTGGTCAGCCTGCACCCGATGGGACTGTTCCTACCGCCGGCATTGGTCTTCAATACGTTGTTTCGCCGTAAGAAGATCATCGCGGGTCTGCTGGCCGCCGCCGTTCCCGTGTTCTTCTATGCTCCGTGGATGGCTCACGTGTGGGCGAACCGGTCCCTGCTATCGCCGCAGCGTATAGGTGGCACGTTGTCGCTGGGCGGCCACGGCGTCAACCTGGGTCTCATACCCCTGGCCTGCACGGCGCTGGCGATCCCCGCATTGTGGCGCCGTCGAGGCAGAACGCTGGCACTGATAGGCCCGTTGCTGGGTTTCGCGGTCGTCCTGCCACTCGGCTTTGGCGGACGGTTTCTCACGTTCAACGTGCATTGGCCCCTGGCGTGCCTGGGGGGATTGGGGTTGGGCCAACTCGCCGGGCGGTTTGCCCGGTCTTGGCTGTTGCGGACCTTCGGCCACGTGCTTCAAGTGCTCGTCTTGGCCGCCGTGTTGTTTGCCTGTCCTTCGCTCGAGCTCGGATCGCCGCCGGGGGGCGAAGGCGGTCCGGGGCTGGCCGGGCTGCCAAGGTCGTCGCAGGACATGGGTTCCGGATGGCAGATTCACTGCCCACCCGCCACCCTGCCGGGATTGTTCGATCCGCAGGCTCGCCGTAAAGGACCTGGGCCCATGGGGCCTGGCGACATGGATTTCATCCACCAGCCGGGTGTGGAGGGTTTCCTGGAAGCCATGCGCCGCAACACCGAGCAGGGCGATGTGGTCTTCGTCCCCGATCCTCCGGTGGCCGCATTGATCACAGGGGCGACGGGCAGGTGGACATCGAACGGCATGTTGTCTGATGTGAGCTTGACTGAGGCGCCTCCCGACCCCGAAGATTGTGACTATCTTGCGCTCGTGCAGCCAAAGCAATCACCCACTCTGCCACCAGGGCGGGCCTTTCGGCTGCCACGGCTGGATGCCCCACCCCGGTTTGAGAAGGTATTCGAGAACGAATTCGGCTCTCTGTGGCGAAACCCAGCGACGCCCGAACACAACCGTCAACCTGCCGGCGCCACGGTTGGGCTGGTCAGTCTATGCCTGATTTTGACCGCGGGGCTCTCACTTGTCATTCTTGACTTGTGGCCTGTGGGGCAAACTGGGCCGCGAAGGTTCGCAGCACTCCTTGGTGGGGTCGTAGTGGCAGCATGCCTGTGGCCCATGGTTCGCACCGCGGCGGCGGAATTCTGGAATCCTCCCACGCCCTACCACGACGCGGTCGCGTCGCGACCGTTATGATACTCCCGCTTTCTTGGACCAGTGGATCAGGTAATATTGCTGTAGTATGGTGGGGTCTGACAGGAGGTTTCCATGGCGCCGCGTAGGCGGCATGACGGGGCGTTCAAGACGCAGGTCGTGGTCGAGGCGATGGGCAGTCAACGGACGGTGAACGAGATTGCGGGCTCCTACGGGGTTCATCCCTCGCAGGTGGCCAAGTGGAAGGCCGAGGCGTTGAAGGGCCTGTCGGCCCTATTCACAGACCACGGCAGCCAAACGTTGGCGTCGTGCGTACTGCCGAATCACTATCACACCTTGATCGAAGAACACGGTCATTGCCTCTTCGAATGAGACGCCATGCTTCTCAGCGCTCTGCGTCGCTTTGCGGTCATCCCACGAGAAGCGAATCGTATCCATAATTATATTATATTGCTTCCGGCATTATACGTCAACAGGATTCTTCGGGTGGACCGGGGCGGCCGATGGGGCGGATTCCTCGTGGTTGGCGCGAGCGTTGACCGGATCCGATCCCATCGGTAGAATGCGTCTATCGGTGGTGATTGGTGATGATGACATCGGAACAATATCAAGAAGGACCATATGGCACTACAGCTCTATAACAGTCTGACGCGACGGACGGAAGAGTTCAGACCGCTTGAAGAGGGCCGGGTGGGAATCTATGTTTGCGGACCGACGGTGTACGGGCACGCGCATCTCGGGCACGCCAAGAGCTATGTCAGCTTCGATGTGCTCGTGCGGTATCTGCGGTATCTCGGCTACGCCGTCACATACGTGCAGAACATCACCGACGTGGGACACCTAACGGACGACGCCGACGCGGGCGAGGACAAGATCGCCAAGGCCGCCCGGACCGAGCGAAAGCACCCGATGGCCCTGGCGGAGTCCTACACCCGCAGCTTCTTCGAGGACATGGACCAGCTCAACTGCGCCCGCCCGGACATCAGCCCGCGGGCCAGCGGCCACATCGTCGAGCAGATCGAGTTGGTCAAGACCCTCCTCGACAAGGGGTTCGCGTACGAAGTGAATGGCTCCGTGTACTTCGACGTCTCGAAGTTCAAAGATTACGGCAGGCTCTCGGGGCGGAATATCGAGGAAATGATGGCCGGCGCCCGCGTGGAGGTCTCAGCGGAGAAAAGGAACCCGGCGGACTTCGCGCTCTGGAAGCGGGCCGAGCCCAACCACATCATGCAATGGCCCAGCCCCTGGGGCATGGGCTATCCCGGCTGGCACCTCGAGTGCTCGGTCATGTCCATGAAGTACCTGGGCAAGACCCTCGACATCCACGGCGGCGGGCTGGAGAACCAGTTCCCCCACCATGAGTGCGAGATCGCCCAGTCGGAGGCCGCCAACGACGCCCCCTTCGTCCGCTACTGGGTGCACAACAATATGGTCACCGTGGACGGGCAGAAGATGGGCAAGAGCCTGGGCAACTTCATCACGCTCAAGCAGGCGTTCGCCGGCGCTCACGAGAAACTGACCCGCGCCTACGAGCCACTCTCGATCCGCCAGCTCGTTTTGAACAGCCATTACCGCAGCCCGCTGGATTTCTCCGACGCGGCCCTGTTCGCCGCCCACAGCGGCAATCAGAAGATCAACGAGGCGGTCCGAGCTCTTCGAAAGAAGATCACGGCGGCGCCGCAGGGCGAGATCGATCTGGAAATCCTCAAGCAATTGGAGGACGCCAGGGCCAGATTCGAACAGGCGATGAATGACGACCTCAATACGGCGGTTGCCCTGTCCGTTCTTTTTGATCTGGTTCGAATCAGCAACAAGACCATCGAGAGCAAGGGGACCACACGGGAGACGCTCGGGGCCATCCACGATGCCTTCACCAGGCTCGGCGGCGATGTCCTGGGCATCGTGTCCGATCAGGGCTGCGAGGCCGGCGGCGTCGACGAGCAGGCGGTCGACAAGCTCGTCGGAATCCTCATGGCCCAGCGAGCGGAGGCCCGAAAGGCAAAGGACTTCGCCCGGGCCGACGCGATCCGCGCGAAGCTCGACGAGGCCGGCATCGTCCTGGAAGACAGTCCGCAAGGCACCCAGTGGAGGTGGAAGTGATTGAATTTGCTATTTACTATTGAATATTTACTGTTCAGGAGATGGCCTTGTCGATGGTCGGTTCAATCGTGAATAGTAAATCGTCCTTCGGCAATTCGACGCGGATTCTGGGCATCGACCCGGGCCTTCAAGTCTGCGGGTATGCCTGCGTAGAGGCCGATGGCGGCAGAGAGGTGGTCATCGAGGCGGGTGTGCTCAAGACAACGCGAGACCTGCCGATCGAGCTGCGTCTGGACGAGATCGCCGGGGACATCGAGACGCTCTTGACCCGGCTGACACCGGACATGGTGGCGGTCGAGGAGGTCTATTCGCACTACGCCCATCCGAGAACCGCGATCTTGATGGGACACGCTCGCGGCGTTATATTGCAGAAGTGCGCCAGGGTTCATATCGAGGTCAGGAGCTTCGCCGCCACCCGGATCAAGAAGTCGATCACGGGCAACGGCCGGGCGTCGAAAGAGCAGATGCAAAGGACAATACAGACGGTCCTGGCCCTGCCGGAGTTGCCGTCGCCGCCCGACGTGGCCGACGCCATGGCCGCGGCCCTGTGCTGTGCGAACACAATGACTCGTGTCGTTGCTCAGTAGAAAGGCAATCCAACGAACGGATGAACGTTACAGAATTCACCTATCAACTGGCGGCCACATGATTGCCGGAATCGAAGGAAAACTTGTTCAGCTTGGGACCGAGACCGCTTTGGTCCAGGTCGGGGCCGTCACCTACGAGGTCATGCTGCCCGGGTATTGTGTCAGCGCGCTGGGTGGCCGAATCGGCGAGGAGATCTCGCTGTGCACGATGGAGTACTACGAAGGCAGTCTCGGCGGCGGCAATCTCATCCCACGTCTGGTCGGCTTCCTGAGCCCGGTCGAGCGGGAGTTCTTCTCCCTGTTCACCAGCGTCAAGGGGTTCGGCATCCGCAAAGGTCTGCGAGCGTTGAGCATGCCTGTCGCCGACATCGCCGGGGCGGTCGAGGCGGGCGATGAGAAGATGCTGATGACGCTGCCCGCCATCGGCCGCAAGATGGCCCAGCAGATCGTGGCCGAGCTCAAGGGCAAACTCCAGGGCTTCGCCTTCGGAGCGGCGCCCGCCCGGCCGGTCCAGGCCAGACTCAAGCCCTTCCAGATCGAAGCGCTCGAAGTCCTCGTCGCCTGGGGCGAAAAACGCACCGAAATCACGGAGTTGATCGAGCAGGCCGGCCAGAGACACCCCGAGATCGACACGGCCGAAACCCTCGTGCCGCTCATCTACCGCCTCAAGCAAGGCATCGAAGTCTAATCGAGGGGCGATTCGGCCCCAGATTCTGTTGAGGTCGCGGATGAAACCGATTTTGACATCACCGAGACAATCGGCGTTGCCGATTCCCCCGTTTGGATCGGGGCCAATGCCGAGAGGTTGGGACGCGTGGAAAGCGGGCCGTGCACAGGCGGACCCACCTGACCGTACGGTTTGCCTTCTGACAGGTCTTGACGGGGGTCTGTCCGCTTGCGTATGATGCCAGCAGTCCGTCACGTGATTTGGCAAATGAACAGACCCCATCATCAGGCAAAAGGGAGGTCGCTATGTACCCGACGCGAGCAGCAGTGGGCGCGTTGATTGTCTGCGCTTCGATTGCTTCGGCGGCGGACTACCTGCCGCTGAAGGAAGGCAACCAGTGGACCTACACGATGTCCAATGGGATGCAGATCACGACGAAGATCACAGGGTTCGAGAACGTCGGCGCGGTCCGCTGCGCGATTGTCGAAACCACCGTGGCTGGGCAAACGAGCCGGGAGTACGTCGCGGCCGATGCCCAAGGGGTGAAATCCTACCTGAGTCAGGCCCAGGGGCAGGAATTTCGGTACGATCCGCCGGTCATGCGGGTCAAACTGCCCTACCGGGAGGGCGACACGTGGCAAGCAACAATCAACCAGATGGGCATGGCGATGACCACGAGCTTCCAGTCTGCGGGCAAAGAGCAGATTCAGACGCCGGGCGGCACGTTCGACTGCATCAAGGTCCGGTCCACCATGGACATGGGGCAGGGCCAGACCATGGCTGCGACGATCTGGTATGCCGATGGGGTCGGGCCTGTGCATCAGGTCATGGAGATGGCCGGCCAGGAAATCACCATCACGCTGGCCTCGACCAATGTCAGGCCGGCCCCGGCGCCGGCCCAGACCATGACCGCTCCGGCCCAGGAGCCTCGGAGCGGTCCGACGGTTCAGTCCACCGCCGACCTGCGTTGCCTCAAGTGCGGGGCGAAGGTGCAGGCCGGGGCGAAGTTCTGCCCCGAATGCGGGACCAAGATCGAGCCGCTGAAGCCCGCGGTCCCGACCAATTGTCCCAAGTGCGGCGCGAAACTTCCACCCGGAGCCAAATTCTGTCCGGCGTGTGGGGAGAAGATCGTCGCGACAGTCGCCACCGCCGTGACATTGCCGCCGGTTCAGGCGGGAGACCCTCCGAGGCCCGACGGACCCGCGATGGAGAGATACGAATCCGCCGACGGCCGGGTCGTGCTCTACAAGCCGCAGGGCTGGCAGGTGACGGACGGCGAGATGTTCGGCCAGGGCGTCTACACGGTCGTCGTGATGGAGCCGCAGGAGAATGCCGTCGCCCTGTTCATGACGTTCCCCGTAAGTTCGGAAATCAAGGACTCCGTCGCGCTGGCGGCCAAGTGCATCGGCGCTCTGCGCGAGGAGTATCCGGATCTGCAGGCGATCAACATGAACTCGACGCCCGACCGGGGGCGCACGATGGCAGAGCTGACTCTGACGGACGAGGGGGAGAAAGGCACCGGGCACGGCTACTTCTTCTACACTCGGAACATCGGGACCTTCTACCTGCTGCTCGCCAAGTCCGAAGTGTGGAACGAGTTCCGCCCCACGCTGACAGCCATTATGGCCAACCTCGCTTTTGCCCCGCAGGGCGTGACCTCCGTGCAGGGTGAGGCCCGGCAACTGGCCGAGGCAACACCCGTTGTCGATGGAGCCGCGCTTTCACCGGCGGCACTCATCAAGCAGGCGTCGCAGAGACCGGGAAGGCAGCTTCCTCTCCAGCCGGCCGCCCTGCCGGACCAGTCCATGTCGATCCAGATCCCCCAGGGCTGGAACCTGGAGGGGCAGAAGGTCCAGTTCATTCTCACGAACAATCCGCAGACGAGAACGCATGGCATGGGCGGGGTGTGGCACACGATCATCCCGATGGACAACATACAGGTTCCCGGCGCGATCAACATGCCGTATCAGGCGCCGCCGCAGGCGCTGAGCCTCGTCTTGGAGCTGGGCCAGACCAGCCGAAACGTCCAGGTCATCAGCCAGTGCGGGGCCGAACAGGTGTCGCCGGAGACGGCCCAGGCGGTCCAGCAGTTGCGGGCCCAGGGATTCCAGGTCGATTCGCGCCTGCTCCACGTCCGCTTCCAAAACGTCCCGACGGGAGCGGCGATCAGAGGGCTTTTCAGTGTGATGTGCTCGACCCAGTCGATGAGTCCCGTCTGGCAGGTCACCGTGATGGGCAGTTGGGCGCCCGAGAACGAGTTCGACGAGTGGCTGCCGCTGTATATGCGAATTGAGAAGACGATGCAGATCAACCAGCAGTGGATGGGCCAGGAGATGCAGGATCGGGCGGTCCGCCAGCAGCAGCTCAACCGCAACCTGCAAAGATCCATCGCCGAAGCGAACCAGGCGTTCGACGGCTACATGGACAGCCTGCAGAACGCCAGCCGCAGTCGGGACTATACCGCCCATATGTGGAGCCAGACCACGCTCGGCCAGGGCACCTGGGTAGCGGAGAATGAAGGGGCCAGGGTCTACCAGACGGATTCCTGGGGCATCCAGGGTCCCGAGGGCAGGATCGACAGTTCCGCCTACAACACCACCAACTTCACGGGCGAAAACCCCTGGGGCGGCAGCAACCTCGAACTGATCGACACCCGCGCCGAGTACGAGCGGTATATCGCAAACCGCTGAGGCTTGCAGTTCTGCGCAAAACCAGTAAGCTGGCGGCATGGCAATAGGCAGAATCATCAGCGGACAAGCTCTGAGCGAGGCCGAGGAGAGCTTCAATGTGTCGCTGCGTCCGAAGTCTCTGGGTGAGTGCATCGGCCAGAAGAACGTTCGGGAAAAGCTCGGCATCGCCATCGCGGCCGCCAAGCAACGGGGCGAGCCCCTGGAGCATATACTGTTCTACGGCCCCCCCGGCCTCGGCAAGACCACCCTGGCGAACGTTGTCGCCAACGAGATGGGGGCGCGAATCCGATGCAGCTCCGGCCCGGCCCTGGTCAAGGCCGGCGACGTCATGGGCATGCTCAGCAACATCAACACGGGCGACGTGCTGTTCATCGACGAAATCCACCGGCTCAGCACGCCGGTCGAGGAGTTTATCTATCCGGCGATGGAGGATTTCCGCGTCGATTACACGGTCGATAGCGGCTTGCACGCCAAAACGATCAACTTCCCGCTCAAGCATTTCACATTGATCGGAGCAACCACCCGCGCGGGTCTGCTCAGCGCCCCCCTGCGCAGCCGGTTCGGGATGCTCTACCACATGGATTTCTACACCACCAGCGAGCTGACCGAGATCCTCAGCCGCTCAGCCCAGTTACTCAAGCTGATCTGCGAGGAGGGCACGCTGGAGCTGATCGCGGCCCGCTCGCGCGGCACCCCCCGAATCGCCAACCGGCTGCTCAAGCGGGTCCGGGACTACGCCCAGGTGAAAGGTTCCGGCGTCCTGAGCATGAAGATCGTGGACAACGCCCTCAAGATGGAGCAGATCGACGCCCTGGGACTGGACGAGCTCGACAGGATGGTCCTGAAGGCGCTGGCGAATGTCTACGACGGCGGACCGGCCGGCATCGAGGCCATCGCCGCCACGCTGGGCGAGGAGCGAGACACCCTGGAGGATGTCGTCGAGCCTTACCTGCTGCAGATCGGCTTCCTGCGACGAACCAAACGAGGACGGGAGATCACAGCGAAAGCCTGCGAGCACCTTGGCCTGGCTGCCAAGCCCAAGAAGCAGGCGGGGGACGAGCCGGAACTGTTCGACGTTAACCAACTGCCGGCATCGGAACTATAATGGCGCGCTGTAATCAGATGTCGCCCGCGATTTTGACAGACCATCGCATGGGAGGCAGACATGAATCCGGAATCCAGCCCATTCAGCCCGGGCCAGCCCGTGCCCATCGAGTTTTTTGTCGGCCGCAAACTCCTTGAACCTCAGGTCTTCCAGGTCCTCCGCCGTGATCGTTACCGATCTATCTTGCGGAAGATGGCAGATCGACTCGTGGGACGGCAGTTCCGACGGAAAGACCTACTCGCCCAAACTCACGCCTGACGAGAAGGAAGTCATGGACAATTTTCTCCAACGCATGAAGGAGCTTGGCGCAATTGTCTCAGATGAGCAACTCGGTACCTATCGCTTCCTCAACCAGCTTCATGCGCTGTACTTCCCGATGGAGTCTCAACGAGCCAAGCAGGAAAAATGAAACACCGCGTGCTATCCGAGGTAGGTCGGATCGAGCTTTCGCAGGAGCCTTTGACCCATGCGGTAGGAGCAGTACGTCATGAAAAATGCGCCAAAGACGTCGATGCTGTAGTGCAGGTGCATCGCCAGGACCACGATCCCCATCACAATCGCGCCGACCAGGAACACGTAGCGGAAGGGACTGTGCCGGAACAGGTAAAAGCCGAGGAACGGCATCGCCGTGTGCCCGGAGAAGAACATGTCGTTCTCGAAATAGAGTCCCTGGAAAAACCACGGGAAATTCACGGTGGCCGATCCCGCCGGGGTTTCCATGTGCGTGAAGAGCATGAACGCGGATCGCAACAGAAGAAGAAGGCTGAATTGAATGGCCACCACGTGCAGCGTCCGCACCCGAAACAGGGTCGGCTGCAGGAACATCGCGGCGATCAAGGCCATGTAGCCGTAAACGAAGAGGAAGCTCATGTCGATCGCCTCGAACTGATCCAGGATCAGGTCGGGGACCTTCGCGCCTTTTAGCGAGGTGACATAGACGCCGCAGTAGTAGTCCGCGCACAGCGCAATTACGGTGAACACCGTCGCCACCGCCAGCAGGTGCTTGTACGCCAGGACCTCCATGATCCATTCCTGCAGAGCGCCACGGGTCTGCAGGCGTATCGCCGGCAAGCTCACACGATCCTGCGGAACGGGCTGCCCGACGCAT
This sequence comes from Phycisphaerales bacterium UBA2218, assembly GCA_002327785.1. GTDB lineage: Bacteria > Planctomycetota > Phycisphaerae > Sedimentisphaerales > Anaerobacaceae > PLanc-01. Next base: position 7,207 of record DCUI01000245.1, on the reverse strand, counting down.
GGTTCGACGCTGGGCCTCCCGACCAGCCTGAGCCACGGCCTCTGCACCGGCACCGCAGATGTTTTTTCTGCAACTGTCATATCAGCCCCTTTCGGGGTCCCCAACCTAGGAGTTCGCGTTGGGGGTCCCCTGCACATACTCCGCCATTCTCAGCCGATGCCCCAGTATTCCCGTGAGGTGACGAACCAGGACCCTCTCGATCTCGTCGAGTGTCTTGCTATCAGCATTAGCAATTTGTCTCACATCGGTCAAGTATTTTACGGCCTGTGCTCCCAAGAGAATCCTGTCCGGGAAGCTCATTTCGCAATCCCGGCAGATCAGCCCGTTGGCCGAATGGCTGAAATAGCCTTGACCCCAGGCCTCCGAGAAGGCCCTCTTGCAGTTCGCGCAAGCGTTCAAAACGGGCCGCAGCCCCACCTCGTACAGCAGAACGAGTTGGAAGAGAATCAGACGGACCAGGATATCCCGCCGATTCAACTCCAGACGCCCTTCCTCGACATCTTCGAGAAACTGAACAAACTGGTCGAAAAGATCGGGGTGCGGATCATATCCATCGGTGAGCAAATCGACCAGTTCGGCGGCAAACTGGGCGCAATGGAGGGCAAACAGGCACCGACGAAGCCCCCCCCGCACCGGCTGAGGCTGGAATTCCGTCAAGGTCGCCAGTTTCTCCTGCTGGACACCGGAGAAAACAATCTCGCCGAAAGAAAGCACCTCGATCGGACCGTCAAAGGAAGATTTGGGACGTTTGGAGCCTTTGGCAAGGGCGCGGATCTTTCCCGAAAGCCGCCCAAACAGAACGACGACTTGAGACGTTTCGGAATAATCCACGGTCCGGATGCAAACTGCCCGATCCTTGGTCAACATGGTTATCGCTCAATGACTCTTTGGATCCTGACCCGTTTGACGCGCCGGGGCTCGGCGGAGGCAATGGTGAACTTGAGGTTCTCGTAGTCGAAATCCTCGCCGGCTTTTGGAACGTACCCCAGTCGGGAGAACACGAAGCCGCCCACGGTGTCGTAGTCCTCGTCCTCGGGCAGATCCAACTCGTATTCGTCGTTGAGGTCCTCGACGTAGGTCCTGGCATCCACCTCGATGGTGTTCTCGTCGATCTTCCTGACCGATTCCTGTCGGGCTTCGTCGTACTCGTCCGCAATGTCGCCCACCAGTTCCTCGATGATGTCCTCCAGTGTGACGATCCCGGCCGTGCCGCCGTATTCATCCAGAACGACCGCGATGTGCAGCTTCTGGTTCTGAAACTCGTGTAGCAGGGCTCGCAGGGGTTTCGTCTCCGGCACGAAATACGCCTCGCGCATGTGCTCCTTCGGACGGAACTGCTCCGGCGGTTTGCCGATTTCCGCGAGAAGGTCCTTGGCATAAATCAGCCCGACGATGTTGTCGATCGTCTCCTCGTATACGGGGATTCGTGAATGCCCGGCCTCACGGATCGCGTCGAGCACCGTCGCCAGATCAGCATTGACCTCGACGGCAATGAGATCGGTGCGAGGCGTCATGATCTCCCCGGCGGTCCTCTCGCTGAATTCCAGGACGTTCTCGATCATCTCCTGTTCTTCCTCGTCCACCGCCCCCTCCATCCGGCGTTGTTCGAGGTCTTCGAGAAACTCCTCCTGCATCTGGTCCTGCTGGGCCTCCGGCGTCGCCGTGGGCACGCCCGCCAGGCGGCGCACGAAACCGTCGTAGAGCTGCAGGATGTGAAGGATCGGGGCCGCCAGAGCCGCGAAGGCCACGAGAATCCAGTAGGTCCGGCTAATCAACTTCTCGCCCGCGTACTTCGCCCACGCATAGGGAATCGCCAGACTGAAAACGGAGAAAATCGCCAGCGAGACGACAAACGCGATCGCGTAGGCGCCCACGGTCAGCTCTTCATGCAGCGCCGCCATCAGCGCCACCATGAGCAACAGGGCGCCGATGTTGAAAACGAGACGATAGAACGCGCAGGCAAGGATCAGCTTGTCCGCGTTCTGGACCACCTTCTCGACCAGCTCGGGTCGTTCCTCTCCGTTGGCCCTTTTGAATGCTTCTTGCAGTCGCAAGCGGGAGAATACCCGCAACGCGTTGGCGTTGACGGAGAAGAATGATGTCGCTCCAACGAAAAGGCATGTCAACAACGTCGCCCAACCGATGAAGCCCACGTGCAGCTACCCCTCAAGGAAACCATCAAATGCCGGCCCGCAAACCTATCGTGGCCGAGGCACGCTATTATACACCAATCCATATCCCAGATGTTGTAGAATCTCGTCCTCCGTCCGATGCATCTTCCGGGCCTGCTCGGCGGTGGTATCGTCGAATCCCAGGTTATGGAGCAAGCCATGGGTGACGTACAGCGCCAGTTCCGCGTCGGCGCCGTGGCCCCGGCGGGCCGCCTCCCTTGCGGCCAGCTCGCCGTTGACGATCAGATCGAAAACCCTCGGCTCCTGGGGATTCGCCTCATCCGACAGGTCAAAGCTCAGGCAATCCGTGGTCCCCTCATGATTCAGGAACCGCATGTTAAGCTGGGAAATCTCGGCATCATCGACAATTCCAATGCCGACAACGACCTGCCGGACCTCAAAACGCGAACAAACCGCTCGCACGAGCTTTCTGAGCTTCGATACGTCAGCGGGGGGCTCTCGAAAATGTCTTGTGATCCGGATCGTAATCATGCAAGAGACGCTCACGTCTCGACCATCTTGGGGACACCCGGCTTCGAGGTGCGTTCCGGACGCGGGGCGGGAGCATCCGGGGCGGTTGGATAGGCGATGCGACCGTGATAGTGGGCCGCCAGGGATTTTGAGAGGCTTGCCTCGATCTGGCTGAGTTCCCGCAGCGTCAGATCGCACTCATCGAACTGGCCGTCCTGCAATCGCCTCATGGCGATGTTGTGCACGACCGCCTCGACCTTGGCCAGCGTCACGTCGGACAGCGACCGCACGGCTCCCTCCACGGCATCGGCCAGCATGATGATGGCCGCTTCTTTGGCCTTGGGCTTCGGACCCGCATAGCGAAACTCGCTCTCGCTCGGAGGGGTCTCGATGGGTTTTCGGCCGGACTCATCGGCTTCCTGGTCTTCGTACTTCCTCTTGGCCTCGTGATAGAACGGCTCGACCAGCGTCGTTCCGTGATGCGATTCGATGAACTGCCGCAGCACGTTGGGCAGGCCGAATTCCTTGGCCATCTCCACCCCGTCCTTGACGTGGCCCACGATAATCAACTGGCTCATCGCAGGGGAGAGCTCCTTGTGCTTGCTGACGGAGCCCATCTCGTTCTCGGTGAAGTACTTGGGCTTGTTGATCTTTCCGATGTCGTGGTAGTAGGCTCCCACGCGGCACAGCAGACCGTTGCAGCCGATCGTTTCGGCCGCCGCCTCGGCAATCGAGCCGATCAGCAGGCTGTGACTGAAGGTCCCGGGGGCCTCCATCGCCAGCTTCCGCAGCAGCGGCTGGTTCGCGTCGGAGTAATCCAGCAAGGTCATGCTCGTGGCGATGCGGAACACCCTCTCGATCAGCGGCAAGAGAGCCTGGACCAGCACACCCGCGATGAACGTGGCGCAGGCGTGAAACCCGGCCGCCTGAAAGACCGCAGTCCCCTTCGGCGGTTCGCCCAGGAAATTCAAATACACCACCGAGGAAGCCGTGACGAACACCACGACGGTGGACAGGGCGCTGACCTCCAGCAGTTTCATCCGCGTGCGGATCTCTTTCAACGAGAAACAGCAGGTCGCCGCCCCCGTGCTCATGGTCAGGAACAGCCCGATCCCCTGCAACTGGAAACCCTGATCGAGTTTCGGCCCGACCGCCAGGGTTGCCAACACGCAGTACAGAACGCTCATTCCGGTAGCAAACCGCTGGTCGTAGGCAATGGCCAGGATGATCGCGAAAAATACGGCGGTGCCCGTCCCCCAACTGGGACCCCAAAGGGCCTCCCGGCTGGATAGCGAACAAATCTTCGCCACCGCCAACAGCGATGGAACCAGCGCCACCAAAGCGAAGGCCCGGGCGTGGTTGCGAAGCAGGCGGGATTGATAGTGACAGATGTAGAAAGCCACGCCGACCGCCATGAGCACGTTCAGCACCGCCAGGGCCGCCAGCGCGCGATACCGTCCCTGCTGGGTCAGCCCAAACGAGAGCACGACGAAGCACGACGCGACAAAGGCCAGCCATAGCAGCAGGGAGACGGCAATGCCGGCGTCGGCGTGCAGACTCCCCCACCAAGACGGTTCGCTACCGATGGTCCGGCGAACCTGGCTTCTCCGAGGGCTCGTCTTTCTAAAAAATGCCATGCCACATGCCTTTTCGACAGACTCAGCGGACACACACGATCAGGCCGCACACAGATACCGATTCGAGCCGCCTCACGAGGTCTCACGATTCCTCGGCTGGGCGGCTCCCTGCTGTCTTGTGCGATACGCCTCCACGATATTCTGGACCAGCCGATGCCGGACGATGTCCTGTTGACTCAACTCCACGACGCCAATCCCATCGACTCGCTGAAGAATCTCCATGGCCTCGACCATGCCGCTTTTTTGGTTCGCCGCCAGATCCACCTGCGTGATATCGCCGGTGATAATCATCTTGGAACCGTGCCCGAGGCGAGTCAAGACCATCAGCATTTGCAGACCGGAGGTATTCTGGGCCTCGTCACAGATGATCGCGGCCTCATTTAACGTTCGGCCTCGCATGAACGCCAGAGGGATGATCTCAATGATGTCGAGCTCCATGAACTTCCGCATCTGGGCAAAGTCCATCATGTCTTCGATCGCGTCGAACAGCGGACGCAGGTACGGGTTGACCTTGGCGGCAATATCCCCCGGCAGAAAACCGAGCTTTTCACCGGCCTCGACCGCGGGACGAGCCAGTACGATCCTTCGGATTTGCCGCTTCTTGAGCATGGACACGGCCGCAGCGACCGCCAGGTACGTCTTGCCCGTGCCCGCCGGACCGATACAGAAAGTGATATCGTTGTTGAGCATCGTCTCGATATACTTCAACTGCCCCTGCGTCGACGGCTCAATCACCTTGTTTGAATAGACCGTGACCGCCTGGTTGCTTTCCATCTTGTCCGCCGGAGGCCCCTGCTCGACCAGGTCCGAGACATCCTCGGCCGTCAACTGCCTGTGCTTGAGCAGGTGCTTCTGCATCCGGTCAATCGCCTCGGTGGCACGGTTCACGTTCGTCTCCGTGCCGCTGATGTGCAGGTCCGACTGGCGGGCGGTGATCTGCACGCCGAGAGACCGGCGCAGCAAACGAAGGTGGCTATCGGCGGGGCCGAAGAGCTCGAGCTGCTTGCTCGGATCCAATTGTACCGTTACTTCCAAAACCGTCTTCTCGCTCCTGCGATATTCGGCCTGTTCCTCCGTGAATCTTCTCTATGCCACAACGGCGAAGAACAGGTAGGCAACCGGGGCCGCAAACAGCGGCGAATCGATCACATCCAGTATACCACCAAATCCAGGCACCCGGTTCGAGGAATCCTTCTGCTGCGCGTCGCGTTTGAGCATGGACTCCACGAGATCACTCAATTGGCCGACCACGGCCATGGACGCCCCGAACACCAGGGCAAGCCAAACCCCCATTATACCGAGAATCAGGGCAAACGCCAAGCTCACGATGATCGCAACCGCCACGGCGCCCGCCAGCCCCTCCCAGGTCTTGCCCGGGCTGACGCGGGGCGCCAGCTTGTATTTTCCGAAAAGCCTGCCAAATGTGTAAGCTCCTATGTCAGAAGACTTTACGACGAAAACAAAGGCAAGGAATTCCCACGGGCCCCCGTCGATCCGAATCCCCAGGATGAAGGATCCAAGGAGCCCCAGATATAACAGTGAGAAACAACTGATCCCGCAGTTGGCCAGCACGCCGTTCGTGCCGAGCCGAACATGTTGCTGCAGCAACATCCCGGCCAACGTAAGTGCCGTTGCCAGAGGGAGATAGACGCCCTGCGGAATGGACACCAGGCGGGCCCCCCACCATGTCGTCGCCAGCAGAATCAGGCCGATGGCACAGGCAGGGTTCAACACGACGAGGCCCTTGGAGGCTGCAAGCTTCGACAGCTCCAGCCCTCCAAGGCTCACGACGCCTGCGACCAGCAGCGCCAGGAGCGTCGCCTGCACCTGCCGGTCATCGGCGGTCGCTGTCGTCAGTGAACCGTCCAGCCAGCCGTCGAGCAAGACGAAGCCGGAAAACAGCACGGTCATCAAGGACCCGAATAGAAGTCTATATTTGAGCATGGCTCTCGTATGTGNNCTTCTCACCTTTTCACCTTCACTCTTTTCGCGTGCCCGCGCATCCGGATCGACGGCGCCAAACCGTCGGTCTCTGGACGCATACGCCAGGATCGCCTGTTCCAGCGATTCGTCGTTGAAGTCCGGCCAGAGCGTGTCGGTCACATAAAACTCGCTGTAGGAAATCTGCCACAACAGGAAGTTGCTCACGCGAAGCTCGCTGGCCGTCCGAATCAGAAGGTCGGGATCGGACAGCCCCGCGGTATACAGATTCTCGCTGACGCATTTCTCGTCGATGTCTTGCGGCTTGAGCCGGCCTTCGACGCAAGCCCGCGCAATCGCCCGCGCGGCATCGACGATCTCCACCCTGCCGCTGTAGTTCAGGGCCAGAGCCAGCATCATGCCCGTGTTCGCCCTGGTCAGCTCCATCGTCTCGCGCAAGGCACTACTGACGGACTCAGGCAATCCCTCAATCCGGCCCAGGTGAAGCAGTTTGACGTTGTTCCGCTTCAGACTCGGTCGAATCCCCACCAGATAGTCGGCATAGAGATGCATCAAGGCGTTCACTTCCGCCTTGGGCCGCTTCCAGTTCTCCATGCTGAAGGAGTACAGCGTCACCGACTCCAAGCCGTAATCGACGCAGGACAGGGCCACATTCTCCGCGGTCTTGGCGCCCTGGCCGTGCCCTTCGTACCGCGGGCGGTTCCTCGCCTTGGCCCAGCGTCCGTTGCCGTCCATGATGATGGCGATGTTGCGGGGGATCTGTTCCGGCCGAATCCCCAGTCGGGCCGCGGTCTTCGCCAGTTTCTCGTACATGTCGTTTGTGGTCATAGGTGCGAACCGCCAATAAGCGGCAAATTCGAAATTCGAATATCGGAATCCGAAACAAGCACGAAGGATCGAAATCCAAATGTCCCAAACAGACCCGCGAATCGCGTCAGCGTTTCTGTCATTTGAGTTTGCCCCATTTGGGTTTGTTTCGGATTTCGA
>DCUI01000089.1 GCA_002327785.1 Phycisphaerales bacterium UBA2218 | reverse complement strand
CTGCAGAAAATCGGTTACAGTAGAATTACTTCCCGTCGCGATTCCTGCAGTTTGCACGCCCACGGGAATTCACCCTGTTGGGCACCAGCCGGCTCGCCAGTCAGCCTTGGGGCAGGCTGGACAGTGTTCAGTTTCAGCGAGGGCTATGATCAGGCCCAATGAAACAGCGTCGCCGCTTTGGCGGTGATTTCTCCCATGATGATATGCTTGAGCCTTGGCAGATGATATGGGGTGTTACCCCCACTGGCGATTATTGCTTGGGTGTCCGAAGGCTCCTGCATGAAACGTTCTCCGATGGCACGGGCTGATTTGCCCTTGTTAACAACTCGTATGGAGCCGCTTAGGCGGCAGCGTGCGTCACAACAAGGATGCAGCACAAAAAGGAAAGGACGATGACTATGACCTATGTTTCACCTTCTCGCGGGTGTGTTGATTTTGGGCCCAAGAGGACATTCGGACGGCCTGCAAATTACTGTGGACTTGAACTGCGAACCAGATATTTGGACGACAAGCTACGAGGTAATCATGGCAAGGATAGCCGCACTGATGGAGCGTCCGCTTACAGATCACCTTAGACTCCTGGAGGCAGGGAATGACCAAGGGCGTGATGCTTCGCCGAACGGCGATGCATTGGCGGAACAGATCCTTGGGAAGATGGATGCCACGCCTCAGGAGGAGGTGCTGAAGAGGATCACCTCCCTCCCCCCCAACCGACGAGACAAGGTGCTGGACATCCGTCGCCAAATTGCGGACGGGACCTACCAAGTAGCGGCGCGGCTGGATACTGTGATAGATCGGGTACTGGAAGCGATCACGGCCTAATCACCGCGGCATTCCTGCTGCTGGCACCACGATTCCAAGATCTGCAATCATGTGGTGCTGCTTTTCAGGCAGTGTGGATAGGAAACCACGCACTTCTGTGGGGGATTGACCAATGAAGCTCCCAGCCTTTTGCCTGGTTGTTCTCATGCCGACCTGGGTTGCGGTAGCGTCGGCAGCCGCCGTGAACCCCAACGACGTCGAACGACTGCTGGACGCCATCGCCCGTATCGAGAGCCATGGCAACCCCAATGCGGTCGGCGACGGCGGCAGAGCTCTCGGCGCCTACCAGATTCACCGTGCCTACTGGGAAGAGGGCACGGAACTCCTGGGTGTCAACTGGCCTCATCGGGACGCGACTGACCCGAAAAAGGCTCGGCGCGTGGTGAAGGCTTACTTGCTCCACTATGGTCAGGGCAAGAGCCTCCTCGAGATGGCCCGCATTCACAACGGCGGGCCACGCGGTGACAAAAAGAAGGCCACCTTGCCCTACGCGCGGAAGATCCTGGCGGATGGAAGTCTGTCGTCGGGCTTGCACGCTCAGCGTCTCTAAGTTTCCCCATGCATGGAGGCTGGCCTGAGGGCGTATGTAAAGCCTTATATTATCAGGCCTTAAGCGGGCGCGCTTGGAGAGTTACGCCCTTTTGGTTTGGCACGCCGTCGAAATCAAGGTGCTTGATGAATGCGGAGATCCTTCCCTTTCTGAGAGTTGAGAGCGTGGAACTCGATCCGCCGACAATGCCAGTGGAAACCAACGTCACAGATGCAGGTGTACAGCCACTCAAGCAGAGCCTTCCGAATCTGACGATCACACGATAGGACGAGATCGCCTACCTGCTGGCAAGCACAGTCCAAAGGAGTAAGCGAATCCCAAGCCCCGGCCACGATACATCCGCCCCCTCGCTTCGGGTGAGCGGAAACGGCCCATCCGGGAAAACCAACTTTCAATCCTTCCCCCGAGATCGTGCGTTTGTTAGAATTCCGGTGGAGGCTGGTTGTGAGGCTCTGACTGAAGGAGCAGAATATGATCGACATCATGCGAGCGGGCCACCGGCACTACTCTGATTTCGGATGGTTGAAGACCTATTGGCTGTTCTCGTTCTCCAACTACTTCGATCCACACAACATTCAGTTTGGTGCCCTCCGCGTTTTCAACGATGATGTTGTGGAGCCAGGCACTGGCTTTCCGACCCACCCTCACCAAGAAATGGAGATCATCACCGTCGTGCTCGACGGCATCATGACCCATCAGGACAGCATGGGAAACAAGGCAGTCATCAGGGCTGGGGATGTGCAACGAATGTCGGCTGGGACCGGACTGACTCATTCCGAGTTCAACCTTGCAGAAACACCGGTGCACTTCTACCAAATATGGATCTTGCCCGATACATCCGGCCTCGAACCCACGTATGACCAGAGGGGCTATCAGCCCTCTGATTGGCAGAACCGGCTCTGCCCGATAGCTTCCGGCCAACGCATTCCGAACACGGTGACCTTACACACGGATGCCACCATCTATCGGTCGGATCTGGATTCAGGCCACGCGGTATCACTTGAGGAAACCAACGGGCGCCGTCTGTTCGTATATCTCACACGGGGCTCGCTCGACGTGAATGATCATATCCTTCAAGAGAAAGACCAGGCACGTGCAGACATAGAAGTCCCGCTGGTCATCCGTGCCCGGCAACGCTCGGAGTTCATCCTTGTCAATGTACCCTCCTGCAAAGGCTGGGGTTACGATGGAACAACACTACAAGGAGCAAAGGCATAAAGAGTCTGACCTTGTGGGCACGGCAGACGTTGTAGCAGTTCTGTTCAGCGGGCCCACTGCAACAGGGGGCAAGAGGCTCATGTCATGAACGGAAGACAGGTTTTTGATCACGCAATAGGAGAATCGCCGTGGCTAAGAATTACTATGTGATCCTTGGCATCTCTCCGAGGGCAACGGGAGATGATATCAAAGCTGCCTACCGACGCCTGGCAAAGGAATCCCATCCGGATCGTTATGGTGGGAACCTTAGAACATTCCTGGATATTCGGGAAGCATACTCCGTGCTCGGTGATGAGAATAGACGCAGGGGGTACGATGAGAGACTCTCCGAAAGAACACGACCTCCCTACCAGGGGTTCAGTAAATATGTGACACCTTCGGAACCAGAAGCCGAACCTCTGATTCCAGGCCAGGGCCCAGCCCATCTCCACGATATCTCACTGGTTCGGTCTTTTCAGACATTTGCGCCTTCGTTTGATGAGATCTTCGAGAGGTTGTGGAATAACCTCCGGGGCCTGGCCCAGCCTAAAAGTGAGGAGATTCAGAGCCTTACCGTGGAAGTGCCGATTACGCCTGATCAGGCGCAGAGAGGCGGGCAAGCCCGTATCCTCGTTCCAGGCAGAGCCTGTTGCCCCACGTGCAGCGGCTGTGGTGCCGTGGGATACTATGAGTGTCCGCGATGTGCTGGCGAGGGATGTATTGCGGGGGAGTTGCCCGTGAACATATCATTTCCTCCCGGGTTGTCCGGGACTCATACGGTTCTTGTGTCTCTTGAACGGTTCGGGATTCGAAACTGCTATCTTTCCGTCAACTTCAGAGTAACTGCGGGGACTGATTTCTGATGTTTGATGAGAACTGACACGGCTCGACTTTCACCAGCTGGATTGCAGCCTTGTCGGCTGCTCACCCGTCGTTCGTCCCGGCCGTCCTCTCCCCTGCTTCCGAATACTATGGCAGCCATTACTCCGACGCATGGGCAATGCCCAGCCGAATCCGAGGGATTTGTCATGGCTCCATCGGGGAATCGAGGGCTCGGTCCATGAGATGCTGCGAGGTCTCGCCAGGCAGCAGTGTCAGAATAAGAAGACGTCGGTTTCGCAGGAGGGGACTTCGCAGCCGTTGACCTCGCAGCCGCACTGCATCTCTTGCAGCAAGAAGATGTCGTCTTGTGGATCCCCCACGTACCGTGTCTTGGTGAATTGAATTGAACCGTCGCAGAACATCATATTCTGACCACGACGGTTGTGATTCGCACTGTTGAAGGTCAGCATCTCGTCAGACAGGCGAATCTTGACCGGTGAAGAGTAGTCCGAGGGAAATCTCTCGGCGAGCGGATTCATGTCGGCCATGAAGACTTCTCGCCCATTTAGAGAGGAGATCTCGGCCTTCGGGCAACATACGCGGAAGCTGAATCCCATGTGAGCTCTGCCCGGAAAGTCATCGTAGTTTTGCACCTGCAGCGTGCCGAATTGCGGCTTGTCCGCCTGCCGCGCAGCCGGACACACGAACTTCTCGGGACCAACGTAATCATTCTTCACCAGCAGCCACGCCGGCCTGGTATTCGAGTGGTTCTCATCGCCCGGACAGCCGACCTTCCACCAGGGATCACCTGCTTTTCTCCCCACAGCAGGCAACCGACCATTGTGGTCTGAAACATAGCTACTCAGGCCCTGGAAGATGCTGCCCAACTGGACCTGACACCGCTGCTGCCAGTATTTCTGTCTGGCATAGCCCAGGGATGGCACCAGCACGGCCGCCAAGAGCATAACCACTGCTGCAGCGGCTACGACATCCCCGAAGTTCCCCCAGAAACTGAACTTCATCGTAGGAAACCGGGTCCGTTCTTTCTCCAACACCGCGTTGAGCTTCTCTTGCCCAGAACGCGCCAACTTGGCCTCTATCAGCCGCCCAATCGTGCGTTCTGCCAGTTCCTCCGGACACGGCTCAGGGTGGAGACTCTCCAGAGGTCCAAGAGCAGCTTGGATTCGCGCGTGAATGTCAGCGGCCCGTTCGTTGCACGCGATCAACGCCTTGACCTGAGCAGTTCGTTCTTCGGATGTCAGACCAAAGCAATAGTCAAATATGAGTTGTTCCTCGTTCCCGCTGAGTGGAGTCATAAGTCATCTTGCCCTTCTGGAGAATGCTTCTCATCCTTGTGAGATCGGCCATTGGTTATGGGAAACCTGTCCTGAAACGTGCGTGTCAGTCCTTATACCCCGAAAGGGACCGCTTTGTTTGGAGCACAGTGGATTTCTTGTGGCTGTTTCCGGATTTACGGTCCGAAAGAGGGGGTTTGTAAATATTTAGGAGGCAAAATGATAGAAAATGCTTGCGTGCACACCGTGGGCGAGTACAATACATATTGGCTCAGTGTTGTTGTGAGCCTGGGGTGATCGCCTGATGAAGCCTTGAAGCACGATCGTTCGCAGTAGATCGCATCACCAGCCTCAAGACCCGTCTCCCGAATCATTTCGCGTGGTTTGGCACATCCTCCCAACACAAATTGTCGATGCAGAGGAAAGGGGCACAGAATGGATATCTACGTAGGGAACCTGCCGAGTGATATCACGGGCAGCGATCTTCGGCAGGTGTTTGAGCCGTTTGGTCGAGTGGAGACGGCAGATGTGGTGAGACGCCGCCACGGCGACGAATCCAGAGGATTCGGGTTCGTGGGTATGCCGGCCAGAAGCGAGGGCGTCTGCGCCGTTCTCGGCGTTCATGGCAGGAACTTGAATGGGCAGACAATCACAGCCACCGAGGTCCAACCGAGGGATCCCCTTTCCGGGGCTTGTCATGCACATCATCACTGCCGGAACATAGCCGACTGGAGATGCTCGCCCCATCTCGCCGGCAGTCCGCAGCGAAGAGAAAAGCGATCGCGAAAAAGTGAGAATGGACTGGAATAGGATCATATTCATCAGTGCCCTCTATTAGGGCAAGAAGGAGGATTCATGAAGACCCCCAGGACAACCGACAGAAACGATACTCGGATCGGGGACAACGATGTTCAGGCCAGTAGTAAAAATGCCATCCCGCTTCGCGGTGCGAATAGCGAGAAGCTGAAGCAGGACACATCCATCCTGCAACCAGGTCCCTCCCTGCAGGCGGTCCCACTGAGCCATGACTTGATCGCAGAGCGGGCAAGGACTATCTGGCTGACACGGGGGTGCCCATCTGGTCACGATCAGGAGAATTGGCGCTGCGCAGAGGCTCAACTGAGGACCGAACTGGGAGTTGGATAACGCTCGAGTCTTCTGCGGCAATGGGACGACAACGACGGTCCGACCGGCCGCCTCCGGTGCGAAAGGCCACAGAATTGCCAGACTCTTGGGGATCCCTGTGCAGGCCGCAACGGTGGTGGGCATTATTGGGCTGTGAGCTGAGAACCGGCGTCTGACGTGGCGGCGCCGGGAGTCTCCAATCAATGTACACTAAGTGAGGCGGGCAGCTCTGACGAAGGCCCAAGACGGCTCTCGGAGAGGACTGCGCCGCCCGTTCCGAGGTGTAGGATGTCGAACATGATGAACGATGCATACCATGTCTTCATCGACATATCCAAGAACGCAGCAATGGAAAGGAGCAAGTGCGAAGAAGCAGATGACCGTGGAGGAGGCGCAAACCGTTAGTGAACTCATGGCCAATCGAAAGCAGAATCATCTGTGGTGGACGGTCGCTGTAATGCTGATCATTCTGTGGCTGCCGGGACTGCTGAGCGGGTATACGGCGGGAGGGGTAACTCACATCCTGCTATCGCTTGCCGTTGTCGTGGTGCTATTCCGGATCATTCAGGGGCGACGACCAGCGTAGGAGGTGGTTAGGTGACAGCATCCGTCGCAGTAGATAGCATCACCAGCCTCAAGACCCGTCTCCCGAGCCATTTCTTTGGGTTTAGCACGCGATCGAGATAGAGGTGCTTGATGAACCGGGAGTTTCTACCTCCTATCAGCAGTGGTCTCGGGACAGCCTGTTAGAGCCTCCCACAGCGGCGAAGAAGATCGACGTTCCAGGAGACGCACAGCTCTTGGAAGGAACAACAAGCAAGAAAGAAAGGACCTGTCATGCGAATCGCGATGTTATCTTGGGAGTCATTGCATTCCATCGCCGTTGGAGGGGTAGCGGCCCATGTGACCGAGTTGGCGGCTGCGCTGGCAAGGAGAGGGCACCAGATCCACGTGTTTACCCGCCGCGCTTATGGCCAAGCAGGTCATGACTGGACGGATGATGTCCATTATCACCGGTGTACATACCTACCCCACGGTGATTTCGTGGATGACGTCAACAATATGTGCCGGTCTTTTGTGGATCGCGTCTTCGAAGTGGAAGATATGATCGGTCGCTTCGACGTCATCCACGCCCACGATTGGCTGACGGCCAACGCGATGATCTGGATCAAGCAGGGCCGCGGACACAAGTGTCTGTTCACAATCCACTCGACCGAATATGGCCGCTGCGGCAACGCTTTCCCAATGGGTCGATCTGAACGCATCCGCTGCCAGGAGCGGGCGGGGACCTACTGGGCGGATCGCGTGATGGCCGTCTCACAGGCAACCAAAGACGAGATCACCTGGATGTACGAGGTGCCACATTGGAAGACGTCGGTGGTTTATAACGGGGTCAGTCCGGAACGCTTCGATCAACCTACTGACGTCAGTGCAGACAAGCAGCGGTATCATATCGGCCCCCTGGATCCCACGATCTTGTTCTGTGGTCGGCTGTCATGGCAGAAGGGCCCCGATATCCTGGTCGAAGCCATTCCTGCCATCCTCAGACGATATCCGTCCTCGCACTTCGTGTTCGCCGGTGATGGTGATATGAGGGATGCACTGGAGTCGCGCGTTCGGCAATTGGGCGTGGCGCACGCCGTACGGTTCGTAGGTTATCGGAATGGAGATGAGCTGGTCCGCTTGTATAAACTGGCGGACGTGGTCTGCATGCCGAGCCGCAATGAGCCATTTGGGATCGTCGTGCTCGAGGCCTGGAGTGCCGGCAAACCGGTCATCGCAAGTCAGAACGGTGGGCCTGCGGAGTATGTCCGGCATGAGGTGAACGGGCTGAAGATCTACCCCAATCCAGAGTCGGTTGCTTGGGGAGTAGACCGCATGTTCTCCGATCTCGACCGGGCTCGGTGGATGGGCCTGAACGGCCGCAAGGCTGTGCAGGAACGGTTCACCTGGGACACCATCACGGAACAAATGCTGGCCATCTACCAGAGCCTCTGTCCAAGCCCTGTCATGCTGCCGCACCGAGCCACGGATAGTGTCCCGGCAGTGCTTGCGGAGTCTTCCCATGAGACTTCCTGGACCGATGCCCTGGATGAGAACACTCTGGCGGTCATTGGCAAAGAGGGAACACATGGTCCACACATTTCTGTGCAAGCCAAGCTCCATTTCAGGGCCGCAGATCTTGTGGGAGAAGCTGATGACGCCTTGGCAGCGTGCAAATCGTCTCTGGCTCGCTCAGGTCTCAACCCTCAATGTCAAGACCACACCCTGGCCATAAAGGGCGATTGGCAGACAGTATTGGCCGCCCTCAAACGCTACGGTCGACACATGTAACGGACCCGTGTATGCCCAGACAGCAGTCGGGCATCGAGATGGCGGCAGTCTCTGGGGAAGCTCTGGCAAACGACCTCGTATTCGCGGCTCCTTGACGATGTAGCGATAGAGGTGGAGAGTGTCTATCTGGCCCTGGGTCGGTATATCCCCTATGTGCTGCGAGAGGCCACTCCGGCATCACCAACCCGCTGCGGAGACAAGATGCTCAGGAATAGTCGAATCCGCAGCCTCGGCATGGATCCGTCGCTCGTCCAGGGCGGCCACGACTCCAACGCGTCACCGCACGAAACCATGTATGCCAAGTTGGCGCATTGTCAGATACCCGAGATCAGATGCGGTCGCCCTGGGGGTGTCCGATTCTCTTGACTTCACCGCCGCTGAAAAGCTACGATAATATGGTTCACTCAGCACGAGGGATCAGTTCGGGATTGTGTTGGAGGCACGGCTGTATGAACACGCTCTCGCACACACTGGCTCAGTCGTTGGCCCCCGACTACTTGTGGCCCGTTTTCCTACTAATTGCCATTCTTGCCTTCATGGGAGGGCTCAGGGTACTCGGGGTGCGGATCGGTAATTGGCGCAGGCTCAGACATTACCTTCGAGGGTCGGACAAACAAAAACAGGATTCGAACCTGCATGGCGATCAGTGACTGTTACGTGGGGCTTCCGACTGTCGGGGGGCCGCTGTGAAGTGGCCGGTGAGGGTCTCGTAGAGTCTGCCGGGGAAGGCGGCCTCGATCTCTTCGATGCTCCGCAGGCCGAAGACGATGGCGATGGCGATGGGATGGGGTCCACGCGATAGCTCGTGTGCCCCTCACAGAAGCCGTATCGTATCACGTAATAGGGCTCCATCTCGCCGGTGCGAATGCGCGGGAGTCTGTTGACGAGTTCGGCCATCTGTCCTTCGTTGAGGTTAGGATCCTTGCGGCCTAGGAAGGCTCGCTCGGACCCGTCCAGATCTCGAAAGAGACTGATGTCGAAGGCCCCCATGATCTCGTCGTTGAAGATCGATTCCTGGAAGCCGCGAGTGGGGTGCACTTCGCCCAAACGCACTCTCTTGCCGTTGTAGAGAGCGTATTGCACGTTGTCGTAACGGCGGCCAACCCGGCCCAACTCGTACTCTTTGAGGATCACGTTCCAGATGTGAAACAGCGGCTTTGCCGTTTCTGGATGAGTCAGTCCCAGCCGCTGGACCAGGCGATTGTCGCCTCTTGGGACCGAGAGGATGTCCTCGTCAGCGGCCATGAAGCCCTCGCCGGAGGAACTGCCCGGCCGGCCGATTGCCGTGATCGTCTCGATGGGTTTGCCGGTGATCCTCTCGGTCCTGTTTGGCTCCTCCAGGGAATGCAGTCCCGTCCTCGCCAGTGTCGGGAAATCATTGGCATCGGCCCGAAGCTGGTTTCCCTTGCCGATCTTCCTGCCGCCGTAAGAGATGCCGGGCGGCGCGTTCTCCACGGTGACCGGCACGACAGCATACCCGATGAGCAATTCGATCTCGAATCGCTTGGCCTACAAGAGGATGCGCCGGGCATCACGGTTCCGAGGACCACGGTGGACGGTCGCACGGTCCCCTATGTGTACCGTGAGGGGAAGCTCGTTCCACAGAGAGGACAAAAGGAATAGACCGCGCATCAGTTGCCTGACGCACGGCCTGTTGGGTTCTCACAGTGGCCGAATGGGTCCTGCTGCTATGTGGACGGGACGGCTTCCTTATTGGCCTTCTCGGGCTCGGGGACTTCTTCGCCCTCTAATTTCAGGTGCTCCTCGTCCAGGACATCGATCCGGACGAGGTTCTTGCCCTTGAACTTGCCGGCCAGGACCGCCTCGGAGAGCGGGTCCTCGATGTAGTGCTCGATCGCCCGCCGCAGAGGTCTGGCCCCGAATTCGGGATTGTAACCCTTGTCGATCAGGAACTCCTTCGTCGCCGGCGTCAGCTCGACCTTGAGCCCGTGCTCGGTGAGACGCTTGAACACCTTGTTCAACTCGTAATCGACGATGGTCTGCAGGTCGTCCCGGTTGAGCGGATGGAAGACGATCGTATCATCGACGCGGTTGAGGAACTCCGGCCGGAAGTGACGCTCCACTTCCTTCGACAGGATGTCCTTCATCCTCTCATAGCTGTGCTCGGGCGACTTCTTGCCGAAGCCGAACCCGCCCTGGTTCTTGATCAGCTCGGCGCCGATGTTACTGGTCATGATGAGCACGACGTTCTTGAAGTCGATGCTCCGGCCGAAGCTGTCGGTCAGGCGGCCGTCGTCCATGATCTGCAGCAGCATGTTGTAGACGTCCGGATGGGCCTTCTCGATCTCGTCGAGCAGCAGCACCGCATAGGGCCGGCGCCGAATCCGCTCGGTGAGCTGGCCGCCTTCTTCATAGCCGACGTAGCCCGGAGGGGCGCCGACGAGCCGGCTGACGTTGTGCTTCTCCATGAACTCGCTCATGTCCAGCCGGACCAGGGCGTTGCGGTCGTTGAACATGAATTCCGCGAGCGCCTGGGCAAGCAGCGTCTTGCCGACGCCGCTGGGTCCAAGGAAGATGAAGCAGCCCATCGGCCGGTTCGGGTCCTTCATGCCGCTGCGGCTTCGCCGCACCGCCTTGGCGACCGCCGTGATCGCATCGTGCTGAGAGACGACCGTCTTGTGCAGCTCGTCTTCGAGCTCCAGCAGACGTTGGGTCTCTTTCTTCTCCAGCTTCGTCAACGGCACGCCCGTCATATTGCTGACCACTTCGGCGATGATCTCGTTATCAACGACGCCGGTGGTTTCCTTGTTCTGCTCGTACCAGCTCTTATGGAGCTGGGTCTTCTCCTCCTGGAGCTGCTGGGCATCGTCCCGCAGGGACGCCGCACGCTCGTAGTCGGCGTTGCGGACGGCCTCATCCTTCTCCCGTTGCAGCTCCTCGATCCGGGACTCGATCTTGGTCAAGTCCAGCGGAGGTGTCATGTTCTTGAGCCTCACGCGGGCGCCCGCCTCGTCCATCACGTCGATGGCCTTGTCCGGCAGACAACGGCCGGCAATATACCGGGTCGAAAGCTCGACCGCCTGGAAGAGGGCCTCGTTCGTGAACCGCACGCGGTGGTGTGCTTCGTAGCGATCCTGCAAGCCGCGGAGGATCTCAAACGTCTCGTCCTTGGAGGGCGGCTCGACGATGATCGTCTGGAAACGCCGCTCCAGGGCGCCGTCCTTCTCGATGTACTTGCG
>DCUI01000228.1 GCA_002327785.1 Phycisphaerales bacterium UBA2218 | reverse complement strand
TCTCCGCCGGCTCTCCCACCAACGCATCGAGACCCTCGCTGCGACGCGGAGCCTGGGAAGAGCCACACGGATCCGTGCAGACCAGCACCAACAGGAGGATTGAGATGGTACGAATCGTTGACTTCATATTGTATCCTTTCATTTGGAGGTGTCGTGTATCTCGGCGCATTCGCGTCGTTCCCGGGGACCGTAATTCGCCTCGACGGAGATTTCTCCTTCCAGGCCATGCAGATTGATTGTCTCTGCCGACGCGTCGAAATCCCGCCAGGGTTGACCGTTGACCGTCACCACCTTCAATCGCGCGCTATCGGGGTGCCGAAGCCGAAGCCGCAGTGACTTCGGCGACTTCCGCTGCGGCCATTGGACTGTGGCGACGATTCGGCCTGCATCCACGTCGGAGCGGATCTCGTAGCCGACGGGACCGAAGAACGTCGGCGCATCGGCGACGCTTACCTTCTTGCCGTCTTGGAGCCAAGCCCGCGGCGTACCTCTGGCCAGCCAGAGAGCGTCGCCGTCTTCCATCACCAGCATACACCGCATGCGCTCGATAAACGACGCCTCTTCGAAGCTCTTGTCATGCACAACGTGCTGAGGCACGTGCTCTCGGATCGTGTAACCTTCTTCCGGCATGACCTCCAGAGCATAATGATTGTAGAAGGCCCGCAAGAAGTTCGGTATGTCATCGCGCATGAGATAGACCATGGGCGTGACGAGATAGCCACACTGATAGTAGAGGCCGGCGTGGTCGAACCAGTCCCGCTCGGGATTATAGTCTTTGACGGGAGCGAAGGCCTGTTTGCGCCAGCGAAGCGGATTGTTGTCGTATAGGACGTCGTCTTCGAGGACATCGAGAAAAGCATCCACGCGCCGATCGAACGGCGAGAGGACTTGTGCCTGTACCAGCGTCAGGGCGCCAAACTCGGCGTCGGCCCAAGCCGGCCCGCCGTGGCCGCAGCTTTGAGGATGCAGGATCTCTGATGCCAGCCCACGGATGTAGGGCGCAGGAGGCAGCACCGAACGGTGCGTGCCGTCTTGGATCTTCGACACCGGCGCCAATTCCGCCGACTTGCCAATCGCCACCAAGATGTCCTTCTTGTACTCGGCGGCCTCGGCCTGCAACTCTTTGCCGAGGGCGGGATTCAGGTCGGCCAGAGCCTCACCACAGCGTCTCAGACCGATGTAGTACCAGGCATTGGCAATATACCAGCTTCGCCAGGCGGTCAGATCGCCGATGTGCAAGGGCGGCAGCATGCCGTGCCCCCAGGACCGTTCATGCCCCAATCGGGCCAGCCTGTCGGCCCATATCTCTCGCTGGCGGACATTCCACTCACAGGCCGCCTCGATCTTCGGAGCCAGCGCTGCAAGCCATTCCTTGTCGCCGGTGAGGAAGTAGTGCTCTGCAGTGCTCCACAGAAGTGTCCCCGGGCCCGTGCCGTGAAGCTCAGAAATGAATGTCTGGATCGTTGTCGCGCCGGCATTGTCGGCGAACAGACCGTATGGCCTGCTTTCCGCCTGATGGCCGAACCACTCCTCGATTCCCCCACCGACCACATTATCGAAGCCCAGGTAATCCAGCGCACGCATGATCAGGTAGGTCTCCTGCGCGAGTTGAGGATATGGGAAATCGGGTATTACCCACGTCCCGTCCTCCCTGAGCGCACATCGGCGTTTCAGATGCCACGCCGCCAGGTTCCAGAAATCGTTAGTGCCTTGTTCGGGGACCTCAACTTTCATCTTGGGACCATAGGGGGCTTTGGGGTACGGCGCCAAGATCGACTCCGGATGCGCTGCTCTCATCGCTCGCTCGTAACTCTGTTCCGGCATTTGCCTGACGCGCTCTCGGATGGTCTTCAGACCCTGGATCTTCTTGGCATACCGCTCTGCCGTGATGTCGCTGTCTGCTCTGGCAATGTAGAACCCGTAGTCCGGCACGTAAATCGGCTCGCCGCTTTCCAGATCCGCCGGCACAAATGAGAAGACGCCGTTGTTTGTCCGAACGGTAATCACCGTTCGGACGCCGTTGCTCTTGCCTTTGAGGTTGTACCACACCTTGATCGTGTCGAGCCGTATCGTCTTGCCGGAACCGGTTGTGATCACCGCCTCGCCCCAGTCGGGCTGATCTGAGACCTGGCCGTCGCCGTCGTCGTCGGCAATTAGATCCAATGTGTTGGCGCTATCGACCGCGACGTCGACGTGTACCGGCTGGCCTCCGCCCTTGAAAGGCCCGGTGCGAAAGAGCTCCTTGTCTCCGGCCTTCACGATGAAATTCACCGAACCGCGCCCGCGATTGGTCGTCCAGTTCTCATCGTTGCCCACCCATGAGCTGAAATGCGTGATGGGTTCAGACGAATGAATGCGGATGGTCGTATTCGATACGGTTCCAATACCATATCTGAACGGCTTATCGCCAACGACCATCGGATAGTCGGAGGCACAGAGATTGAAATGTAGATTGTCGTAGGTGCCCTGGGTGACCTCAAGGAAGAGGCCGGAGCTCGTATCGGTCGGCTCTCTCTCGGTGGCGTAGAGGAGTTCCGCAACAATACCGCGCGGAGAAGCGACGTTCCCTTTGGACGTCCACTCCAGCGCAGAGGTGATCCGGGTCGTTGCATCGTTCTCGAAAGGAGCCAGTCTTCCGATGACGCCGTTATAGCTTTCCAGAGCGCCGGCAATGGCTTTGCCCGAATCCGCACCGAGGCCGTACCGGAGCTTCACCTGCACCTTCTTCCAGACCAGAGTCTCCGGCCCTTTGACTTTCATATCCGGAACAGCGATATGGGCCGGCTTGAAAATGCGGCGATGGCGAATGCGCACCATAGTGGTTTCGACCGGTACACGTAACGTGTAGACATATGCACGGCCGTTGTCTTCGACCACGGGCTCAATCCGTGCGATCTTCCATTCACCCAGCCACCAGCTAAACTGCGTCCTGGGCCCGGGCGGACTGTGATAGCTCGTATTCATCCCCCAGGTCTCAAGCAGCAGATCGTTCGCGGTCGGAATGTTCTTTGTCCCCTCGGACCATTGCAGCTTCACCTCGGTCAGGTATCTCATCTCCTCCCACATCAGCCCACACAATGTGCCATCCTGCCCATGGGTCATCCACTGTGTTTCTGTCGGATTCCTGCCTTGTCCTCTGTCGGCCCGATAGCTGATCCCCGAGTAGGCGAGATCGACGGCCTCTCCCACCAGGGCATTGAGGCCCTCGCTGCGATACGCGGATTGTGAAGAACCACACGGGTCGGCGCACACCAAGATCAGCGAGGAGACTGAGATGATGCGAAACACTGGCCACATTCTTATGTCCTTTCCTCCGGCTACTCGTTCGTAACGGCATTGATTGTCTCAAGCCCGCATTGAGATCCCATGCCACCGGTGTCTTACTCAGACGCGCCTCCCAAGAACCAGAAGTCGAGCGCCCCATCGTCCATGTGCAGCGCAACCGGTTGCGGCTCCGCGTCCTCCAGCATGTGCTCCCGCTGGTAAAGACGCCCCGGACCGTTTTCCCCGTAGAAGACCTCCACGGGTCTGCCATCGAAATCTGAGAAGCCGGTCTGCGTCTGCTCGCCCACCGGGGTCATGCGAACGACCGTATCGCCCTTCCACGTGACGCGGTAGCGATACTGCCGGAAGCCGGGATTGCCGATGGCGATTTCCTCGTCACGCAACGGCATCGGGTACGTCATATCGAGTCTATCTCCCGCCTGCCGCTCCCCAAGCTCCAGGTAGTTGCCCCACACCCTTGTCTTGATCTCACTCCCGCTGGAGCCGATCTTGATTTGTTTTGGATCAACGAACTCTGGGATACGAACCCGGACGCGGCACGTCTGCTTCAGATCGATCGTCAACCGCCCCTGGTATGGCTGATAGCACCGGATTTCCGCCTGGGGCAACAGCTTGTCGATGTGCATGTGCACCGACAGCGTGCCATTGTCAAAGCGGGACGCGTTCTTCCATACAATGAACAGCGCGTGAGTGCCCGAGCCGCCGCAGCAGTTCTGGAACGCTCGGGTCTTGCCTCGCAATTCGGGCCCGCCCCAGTGCAGCTCTTCTCTTGCGGCCAGGATGTGCGTGGGCGAGGTCCAGCCGGCATAGCCGCCAACCATCCGCGCTCCGACATCCCGCCACGTGAATTGCTCCGAATCGGCCTTCTCGCCCGGCTGGAGCCAAGAAGCATCCGCAACCTGACTTTCCACGAGCTGATTCCTCGCGACCCGCTCCACATCGTCCCAATACTCCGGGTGGCCGTTGTTGGCCAAGGTCACCGCCAATCCCACGAAATCCATCAGAGCGCAGGTTTCACAGGACACGATGTCCCCCTTGCGGCCGATCACCTCGGGGATGAAGCCGAAGCGGGTGCCCTCCGAACGCACGTAGCGGTAGAGGGCATCCACTCGGCTAAAGAGAACCGGGTCTTTCACATACAAAGCGTAGTCCGCGGCCCCCACCAGGGTCCGCAAGTTGCCGTGCATGTGGCCGCCGTGACGAAAAGTGTTATCCGGCGTGAACAGCGGGCTTTCCTCGAAGCACCTTTTGACCAGCATCCCGGCCTGCTCCAGGGCCGCCTCGGAACCGCTCTGTCTGACCCAGGTCATGAGAGACTTGACGATGTAGCCCAGAGGGTGGCCTGCCGGGTAGAGGCCGGGCAGGTGAGCGACCATCTTGTCGATGGCATCCCGGACAGCCGGATCCTTCGTATCGCCGTAGAGCGTGCACAACGCGTACAGAGTCAGCGCCTGATCTGTGGGGTCGGCCCCCGGCTCGGAGAACGAGGTCTTCGGCCTCGGCAGGAACCCCGTTTGAGGATCCAGAGAAGCAAACACCTTCTTCGCCCAGAGCTTCTCATGGCGGGCTTCCCGGCCGCACAATCGCCGGGCCATGACGGCCGCCTGCAACTGGCGGCTTCTCACGTCGCCGAAATCAGGCCAGTCGTGGGCAGCTTCAGCGGGGTCCGTCCAGAAGATGTTGAAGTACGGCAGGCCGTCCTTATCCACCATGTTGTCGAGGTAGTTGTACGTCCTGCCCACGTATGTCTCGATCGCGAATGTCCGGCAAGGCTTGTCGGGCGCGGCGGCAGGAGCCGCCAGTGACCCAGACAGCACACTTGCCGCCATCAGAACAAGGCACTTTGTCACCATGATGCTCTCCTCTTCCGTGACATGGACACAGCCCCACTGGAACGAGCCGGAGAAATGGTCGGAACTCGGATAGGGTCAATAGCTGGCAACGACAACCGCCTTTCCTGTCAATCCACTCAGCTCAATGACTTCTTTGTCCCGGTCGAATTTCTTCCAGGTCTCACCGTTGACCGTAACCGCCTTGATCGGCGCCACGCGGGGATGGCGGAATCGCAGGATCAAGCTCTTGGCGGGTTTACGATTCGGTATCTCGATAGTGGCGGTTATCCTGCCGTTGTCTACATCGGAAGTGATCTCATACGCCAACGCACCAAAATAGGTTGGTGCGTTCCTCACAGTGATTCTCTTGCCGTGCTCCAGCCAGACACGAGGCATACCGCGCGCCAACCAAAGGTCTTGATCATCCTCCATCAACAACATATTACGGAAGTTCTCTATGAACCAGGCCGCAGTCATGGTATCGGGCTGGTTGCATTCCTCATAACTGTTCAGATGCCACTGTTCCCACAACTTTCCGTTGGCGCCCACCATACCCGCATACACGTTCATCCAGAACCGCAGAAAACTCGGCACATCGTCTTGAAGAAGGTAGATGTTGGCATTGTGCGAGAGTTTGGGCAGCATCGAATAGGTATGCCAGAACCAGGCATCCTCCGTTGGGACTCCCCTTTCCCTTCGCGCCTCCTCCAGTTTCCGCACGGCGTCGAGGGATGTCCCCAGTTCCTCCATCACATCCAGGGTATCGAGTATTCGGTAGTCGCCGGCATCTATGGCAGCGAACTTCTCGGCCAGCGGGAGTGATCCCCAGAAGAAATCGCAGTCTGGGAACTGAGGAGCGCCGAGTTCCGGGCCGGTCACACCTCCGGCATACGCCATTCTGGGAACATAGCTACGGTACGTGCCGTCACGGCCAAGGCGCACCGGGGCGAGCGCCGCTTCCCGTTCCACCGTCCGGCGGATATCCTTGCGAAACGACTGTGCCTCATTGAGGTATCTCTTGCCTTCTTTCGGATCGATCTCCCCAAGGACGTCCGCGAAGCGCTGGAGCCCCTGCAGAGACAAGGCGTTATCGGCATAATACCAACGCCAATCACAAGCAGGCATGGCGTAGTCGTTCACCTGGCTCGGCGGCATCAAGCCCACTACAAAAAGATCGTTTCGGTTCGGTATGTCCTTCATGTAGCTGTTCCGCTGACGGATGATCCAATCCGCCGCCGCCTGCAGCCGGGCACGATGCTGCCGGAACCATTCCTTATCGCCCGTGAAAAAGTAGCGTTCCGACATGGCGAACAGAATTCTCCCCGTCGAGGCGTGCGTGCCTTCGTGGTTGTATCCCATGTCGTGTCTCATGCCCTTCGCCCACTCAAAGGAGCCCTTTCCATCCGAAAAATCGCCGTCGGATTTCACGCCGGGAGACTGCAGAAAATAGTCGTATAATGGTAGGGTCTCCGCGTGCAGACCGACCATCTCCATCACACGAAGGGGTCTTCCCACCTCATGCGCCAGATTCCCCCACATGTGACGACCACGCAACTGGTCGGTGGCCACGCGCCACATATCGGTCCAGCGCTCATCCGACAACTGCACCTCCATGACAGGATCCGCCACCTGCATAAACGGCGGGACAACCGTTCCCTGCGGACACCTCCACAGTCTGGTCTGCTGCATGAGCTCGTCCCACGAGGCAGCTTCACGATGCTCGCGGGTCATCTGGCGGATGCTCTTGAGGTTCTGGGAAGCCAGCTCTTTGGCGAATCGGCGTGCCGTCTGACCGCTACCGGCCCTGGTCGCAAAGACGCCATGGGCCGGGATGAGGATCGGCCCGTTTTCCAAGTCCTTGATGCTGAACGTAAAATTACAGGTTTCACTCCAAACGGTGATCCGGCTATCCAGCCCCGGGCGCCTCTCGGAGGCATATAACAGCGGAACGACGATCCCTCGCCTCGCGTCCCCTGCAAACCGCGACTTCCACGCGTGTTTTCCCGTCACCTTTGTCCCACGGTCTTCTGCCAGGGGCGCCGCCGGACCGGCTAGTGCGACGTGGGGCTCGATCCGGCCGTCGAAGTCCTTCTTCTGTGCTCCGGCCTGGAAGCCCCATTCTATTTCCACGTCCATCTGCTTCCACACCCCGACATCCGCACTGGTAATGTGGATCTCCGGCACGGCCGGCTTGTCTCCCTCACAGAACACCGCAACCATTTCCGTAGCCGCAGGTACCCGGAGGTTGTAGCCCGAGACCATCACCTCAGAAGGATTGCTTCTATACATCCACGTACGGCGATCTTCCGACGTCTCCGGATTGCTGAGAATCTTATCCACAGTCCACCCAAACCAGCCGAATGGAGTAGGATAGACCCGAATCTCCACTGCTTCCGGCGCAGGGATTTGCTGAACATCACCTGGCCAGCGCAGCTCCACTTTGTAGTCTACCAATCCGCCCGTCCAAAGCCGTCCAGCCCGCAACTCACCCTTCGGTTGCGGGAGCAACGGTTTCAGCAGATCGGGCATATCGTAATAAATACTCTTTAGCTCTTGTTCAGGAAGCGCATGGAAAGCTGTTCGATATACTCTATCTATCCGATCCAGTCGCCGCGGGAGGAAATACGCTTCGGGTCTCTCCTGAACTGTCCGATCCGCGCGCCATTCATAGGTCCACGGTGCAATATCCACCATTTGGCCTACGGAAGCTGAATCTGCCCAGGAATCGATATCCCTGTCCGTCTGTCCGCCACTTGTCGTCTCTCCCGGAATGCAGGCCATAGCTGCAGCCACTGCCACGATCATCCGTATGATTGCTCTCTTCATTGTAACCTCATCAGTGAAGCGGGGGGTAGTATGGTTGGTCCGTCAGTTCACCCGCCGTCACGCCATCAGAACAAGGCACGTTGTCACCATGACACTCTCCTTCGAGTCGGGATGCCTATCACGAGCCGCCAGTCAAACAGACTCCCCGAACCATATCAGCCTCTTCATTGGCCGCACCCGTAGCGAAGCATATTGAGCAGCAGTCGATCCGCAGCCGGGTGTCTCCCAAGATGCGGTCTGATCTGCAACGTGTTCACGATGAACCGGCCTTTACCCTGCCGGTAGACTGCCACCGTCAGGCCGGATTCATACCCCTGGCTCGTCTTGATCTCTCCCGCCACAGCCTCACCCACGTCATCTCCCTGGATGTGGTAAGTATCCCTGAGAAGTGGCCCGTAGTACGCATGGTCCATCAGACCACCCGCCGGCATGCCTTCGAAAATGGGGTGCCGCTTCGCCCATTCGTCCTTCAGGTAGATCCAACTGAATATCTTGCCGATGCCTCTCTTGCCTCCGATCGGAAGATGGGCCGCCGGGTCGTTGCCCTCCGCGAAGACTTCCGGACACAGGAAGATGACAGTCGCCCCACGCGAGATGAGGGCCAGCAGTTCCTGGAATGCTGCCGCACCTCCGGGCGCAGGCG
This sequence comes from Phycisphaerales bacterium UBA2218, assembly GCA_002327785.1. GTDB lineage: Bacteria > Planctomycetota > Phycisphaerae > Sedimentisphaerales > Anaerobacaceae > PLanc-01. Next base: position 33,669 of record DCUI01000228.1, on the reverse strand, counting down.
GCTTCGAGGCAGCCAAGATCACATCGCCCATACCCTCTTGGCTGCGGTCAAACTGACGGACCCTGGCGCCGTGGGTCGTGAGCCAAGCGGCAAGCTCGGCATCCTCGCCCCATAGCGAGACTTCGCCCTCAACCCGCGGCATTCCGGCCGGGTCGGTCACGTAGAATTCCGTCTCTCCGCCGGCGGCAGCGCCACCACTCACCAATGCTCCCACGAAGCGGTACTTGCCGGACGGTCCCTCAACAACCACTTCTTGCGAGAAGATCGGCATCGCGAAGGGAGACTCATTATGTCCATCCCTCTGCGGAATCGTGAACCCGACTTCCTTGTCCATCACGCGATCCAGGTCAGGGCCGATGATTTGAAGCCTGACGGCATAGTCGCCCGGCCTGAGAACGTCCTCATTGGCGAGCACCGCCTCGAAGCGCGTCTTCTCTGCACGGTAGATATGGTCCCGGGCGACGAACAAGCAGAGTCTCAGCGGCGAGAAGCCGTCGAACATGGCATCGACAAGCCCCGGTTTCAGATCCCGGAAGAGCGTCGTTTGCCCCTCGCCCGTCATCAGGTGGTCGATTCCGCCGGTCACGTTGTAGCCGACGATATGAGGATTCGAGCGTATCGCATTCAAACCCAGCGTGCGCTGATGCGCGCCTTTTCGCAGACACTGGCGGAAATAGTCTTCCGGGCTCGCAAAAGTCTCCTCCATGCGCCACGCCCGCCAGTCCGCAGAGAAGCTGTCCAGGAAGCTCTTCACCAGCTTCGCATCCTCAGACTCGGCAGCACCCTGTTGCTCGAAATGCCGCATGGCACTGACGAGATCCACAGCGGTTCCGATCCCGTACTCACCAAGGAAGACATTGGGGACGCCCGACCAGGCTGTGGCAGTTTCATCGGGAAGGGAGCTTTTGTGAGAGTCGCCGTGGAGGGGCCCCACGGTATCCGGCGCCCGGACGGCTTTGATCGTTCTGAGGTACTCTATGTCACCGGCCATATGCGGCACACGAAAATAGTGGTGCGGATGACCGACAGCGTCTTCCCAGACCTCGGAGCCCGGATTGGCCAGTGTTCCCGGCCTGAGTTTCGGTCTTGCCTTCGCGTAGAGTGCGAACGTAGCGACATCCGGATTCTGTCCGGCGGCCAGGAAACCATAGCTCCACGCACCGTTCGGATTTCTTCTCGCCGTGAACTCCTTGGCGGCATCGTATTCCTGTCCGTCGGATGTCCGTATCATCGCCGCCAACCCCGTAGTGTCCCCGCCATAGTCCCCATTGCCGCAGCCGACGACAAGATCGAGCCTGTCTCCTGCTGTGACAGCGACGGTCTTCTCACACGCAACGGCGTTCCCTTGGCCATGCAGATTGACAAAAGAGTCGAAGATGGCGCGTCCGTTGTGGAGGATATGAACATCCGTTGTCGTGTGGCGTCCAAGACCTTTGAAGGCTGCCTTGACCGTGCACTGCCCCGCGGTTGGAGCCTGCCACCGAACCACACTGTACTCGCCGGCCGGACCCGGGTGGAGCGACATCTCGCCCGCCTGCCAGGTGTTGTTCAGGCAACTCACGGCGCCATCGGATGGATTTCGTGCGATGCAGGGGTCCAATCCGCCTGATCCATTCACCACCTCCAGGCCGGGCATGGGCTGTGTGCTCGAGTCCCATCGGCCACTGTTCAGGAATACCAGCCGCATGGGATCGAGATCCCTCAGCTTCGGAAGGAAATCCACGGCGTGTCGGAAGACGGCGCCGTCGGGAGTCTCATTAAGAAGCCCCCAGGCCACGATCGCCGGATGGTTTCGGTCGCGATGCACCATCCCAAGCGTCGAGCGGTCGAACAGCTCCCCCATCCTCGGCGAATCCGCAAGCTGCCAGGAAGCCAACGCCTGTTCGTAGACCATCAGTCCGATCTCATCGCACAGGTCCAGCATGTACCGCGCGGCCGATCCGGGATGGAACCTGACCATGTTGTAGCCCATGACCTTCATATTGATCAAGTCGCGGCGGAAGAGGTCCGGGTCGTGTGGTACCCGCTGCCCGAGCGGAGCGTCCATGCAATGGTGAGCGCTCTTGAGATAGATCCGGCGGCCATTCAGCCTGAAGTAGCCGTTCTCGCATCGGAAGTCCCGAAATCCACAGCGGGTGCTGAACTCGTCGGTCACCGCGCCATCTGGGAGGCTGACCCCGGCCGTCACCCGGTAGAGATGCGGCGCATTCAGGTCCCAGAGAAGCGGATCAGCCACCTTCAGGGTTCCCTCAACCAACGAATCTCCTGGCGAGAGATCAGAAAGGAGATGGACACGGCAGACCGTGTCGCCGCTCGAGGCGGGGGCGATCGAAAGCTCGATGAGCCTCCTCGCCGGAGTTGTGAGGAAGTTCTGCGCCGTAGCCACCACGCTCACCGCGCCGGTCCTCCAATCGGGTCGTACCACCAGATCGCCGATTCTGACCGTGCCACATGCGATCAGCTCCACCGAGTCCACGATGCCGCCATAGTTCCATTCCGCGCCCGGCCGGAACGGGATGGACTTGCATCCGTGGGGAGTCTGGTTCAAGGTGATGCCGTCAATCGGGTCGTGGGTTGGGTTGAGCACACGCACCGTCAGCAGATTCGTGCCGGTCCGCTTGATGGCATCCGTCACATCCAGGACAAAGGGCGATTCGCCGGTCTCGTGTCCGCCGACGTGCTCGCCGTTGACCCAGACATCCGCCTTGTAGTCCACCGCCCAGAATCGGAGAAGATAGCGTCCATTGCTGCTCGAAAGCGGCATCGGCTTGAACGTGTGCCAATACCAGGCCACGCCGTGATAGCCGGGAAACACCTCCTGGACAACGCCGGGCACTCGGGCGGGCCGGGCCGTTTCCGCAGGTCTCGCCCACCACTGCTTTTCTCGTCCGCAGTTGTCGGGATCCGCAGCAACCAACCACTGACCTCTATCCAAGGAAAGCACCGGGGCCGCCTTCCGATCACGAGCCCACTCGTTCGACCCTCGCAGGGCACTCTCGGCGGCGAGGTTGCTGCCACAGAGCGCCGCGACGACAGCCAGAAGCGACAAATGGTGTTGTCGAGTGGACATACTGTGGTCTCCTTCTTCAGGAGCCCTCTAATAATACGTTCTCGGAGGACAGGTTCTTCGTGTAGGGCCCCCCCGACAACGAGTGAGATGGACGGGTCCGCATTGTCGCGTCAGCCGCCTCTGGCTTTCCTGTCTTGCTCCATTTTGCTGTAATGGCACTTCGGGCATCGATCGGCATAGTCGAGCCCCTTTGCCCCGTAGAGGAATATGTTCCCGCACTTTCCGCATTTCACGGCGCGAAAGGCGCTCGTCTTCCCGCATTCTCCGCACTTCATTCCAGGCACCTGCATGCCCGTCCGGTTGTTCTCGACAAATTCGAAATACTCCTTCTTTGCGATCTCGTATTTGGCCTGACAACCGGGGTCGGTGCACATCATCCAGGTCTTTTCGGCTGAGTCGATGCTCTCCACGCCGTGCGAACCCCTTCTGGCCCGCCCCAGGAAAAGCAAGACCGCGACGACGCCGAGAACGATCACGAGCAGTACAAGCAACAGGGACTTCTTTCCTTGATCCATATAGTTCTCCGGTTGGTGGACGTGTTCTCGTACGCCTTCGCCACTATTCGAAAAGGCCGCTGCCCAGAAGCTCACGAGCCACGACGTCGATGTCGTCGGGCCGGCCCCTGAACGCCCATATCTGCGAGATGTCCGTGGCCAGCGCAGACTCCATATCATGGCCCAGCGCGGGGGCGTGATACTCCATCTCACAGAAGTCTCCCAGCCCGCTTTTGACATTCACGGCATTGACAGAATAGCCGAAGTCCTCCGGCTCATCCTTGGGCACATCCACATAGGCCCCACTGGGATTGACCATGAAGTTTCGGATGACCAGCGCCCGTTGCGACCCCATTTCGTACGCGTATCCGGTTCGACCTGTGGTCGCGACGGCCCGGAGCGCAAGCTTTTGTTCTCCTTTCAACGCGACCCGAAAACGTACCAGACGATCCGTGCAAACGAGGTTTTCCGAGGGGATCTCCCCGAAGAGAATCCGCGGCCGGGTCTTCGAATACGTAGGCGCCAGCATTTCACCACCCCAGGGCAACTGCACAAGGTTCCAGATGCCCAGCGGCACCGGTTTTTCCGCCGTCTCACCCAGCAGCCGCACCTGGGTGCGGAGCGTGTAGCCGGCGTACTCCACCGTTTCAAGGTGTTGAGCGAGGCGTCTTTCATACCGCACGGGATTCGGCGCAGGTCCCAGTGTCTTCGTCAATTCCAGTTCAGCCGCTCGATTCGGGCGGGCCAGATGGAGAGCCATCTTCCGGCGCAACGACAAGACGCCCCGGCCGGCCTTCGTGACGTATTCACTGGCATCGAGCTGCGGCGGCTCCCAGTGCCGGCGAACGTCGGGATAATCCGGAAAGAAGATATCCAGCTCCGGCGCCAGCCAGGTGCGGTCGCCGCCCGTGTTATGCCAGCCCTCCCCCGCAAAAAGCGCCTTGGCCGATTCGTGGTTTCGCAGTTCCGGGTTGACCCAGTAGAAATTCAGATCGTTGTCCTTTGCGTACAGTCCGAGCACCCTTGCCCCATAGGGCAGGACCAGCAGTCGCGTGCCGTCGCCGGTCTCGTGGATCCGCGGCTTTTTGCCTGCGGCTCTCAGTGTTTTCATCAGGCTTTTCATAGGAACACACCAACCAATCAGTTTCGAAGAAGACCACGGTGACGCGGATCAATTCAACGTGTTGGCAACCGCCAGAACGACTACCCCCACGATCAGGATGGCCAGAGCCAGATACATCTGCAGGCGGGGCTTTCCGGAAATGCCACGCCACTCGCCGCTGGCGAAACCGACGCCTTGATTGCCCATGATCTGCGTGGCCTGCTGAATGCCGAATCCGATCGAGCCTCCGAGCGCGCCAAGAAGCAGCATCCCGCGACCGAGCAGCATGATCGCGATGATGAACTGAACGCCGATGGTGATTGCCAGCGCGATTTCTTTCCCCGAGCCAAACAAGACGTGCCAGGACTTCCGCCTGGTCATCAAATAGGCGGGATAGACCAGGTTCACGAGCGTCCCCCCCAGCAGGGCCACGGCCCAGACCGCCATGTTGGCGGGGATGAGGCCCACGTTCTGAGCTCTGACGGCCTCGATGATGGGACCCTGCCCATACACGAAGCACAATCCACAGCCACTGGAGAGAATCCCGGCGACGACCACCATGATCAGCCCCCCCAGGAAGCCGCCGGAAGCCTGCCGGCCCGTGGTTGCCATCTTCTGGACCATTCGCCCCCGACTGAAACCCGCCACCGTGCAGACCGAAATCCCGACCAGAATGACGGCCACTCCGCCCAGAATGGTCAAGCCCGCGCGAGACGTCAAGTCGGGAGCTTCACCGAACAGACCCGAGCCTTTCAACGCCAAGGGAAGAATGGCGCCGACCGAAAGGCCGAGCCCCGACAAGATGGCGCCGGTCAAGGCCGCGCCGATCCGGATCACGCAAATGCCATAAAGGACATTGGCGACGCCCCAGCCCACGGCAAAGAGATTCGCAAACAAGAGGGGACGCCAGCCCACCTCGGCGTAGGCCCGGAATGGGTCCGGGACACAGATCAGCACGACCAGCCAGGGAATCACCAGAAGCCCGAACAACATGCCGAGGAACCAGTAGTGCTCAAACTGGAGCCTTCGTATCAACTTCATGGGCCAGGCAATGGTGCCCGTTCCCAAGCCGGCCAAGGTCACCAGAACGATCCCTAATCCTACACTCATGTCAACCGTCCCTTAAAATGATGTCGCCATCCTTGGTACCCGCGTCGTGAAAGCCCGACCGACGTGCTCGGTTCCCTGGTCGTCCGGACCGGTGATTCAGTATCCGCTCATCCACTCCGGCCAATCCGGCTCGACGACGTTCGTATTGAATGACCGGTGCCATCTGAGCTTCCACAACTCCTTCAAACCGACCCGGCGCACGGAGAAATCCAGGAAGCTCGCGTTGAGAGCCCGCCGGTGCCGGTCCGTACAGTATCTCTGCATGTTGTTATTGAACGCGCCTCCGTCCCATTGTCCGTCATACTCCGGCGGCGTATCATAATGGTGCGGCCAGCCATCCACCCAGACACAGTCCAACAACAGGGGAATGTCGCCCGCTCCTTTCACGTCGATTCGTTTCCAGTGGTCTGCCTCGCGCGCCGGGCCGAAGCCACCCGGGATGTTCAACACCCAGTTGTTGACCCCGTAGCTGCCATGGATGGCCGGCTCGTTCGGCTCTGTGGCCCACCCGCCGCGGATGTCGCCCCAGGCGGAGAAGATGCCGCGTCCTCCTTCACTCCATGGCTTCGTAGCCGTCGGACAGCAAAGCAGATCGTACGTCGCCCTCCAATAGGGCTTGAGGATCTTCATCCACAAACCGGGATGGTCGGTGACGCTGTAGCCGAAAAACACTCCATCCGACTCGTGGCTGTACATCGTGAAGAAGTACGACCATTGCCGCAGGTTGGATTGACAACTTGCGGCTCGCGCCTGTTCCCGCGCCCGTTGCAGGGAAGGCATCAACACCGCCATAAGCAACGCAATAATGGAAATCACCACCAGCAGTTCGATCAGGGTAAATGCTTTCTTTTCACACATGCCAATCTCCTTCCAAGTTGTCGGACCTCACGCTCGAGCGAAGCGAATTCTTATCGCCGTATCGGTACTCTGTCTCTCTATGCCGAGGAATGCAGCCACGCGCGACATTCGGCATCGGCATCTTCATAATCCAATGGCAGCGAGACGGGCTCGCCTCGCTTCAAGGCCAAATGGGCGGCCACGGCCAATTCATAGGCGGCGTGGCCGTCCCAGCCTGTGACCAGAGGTTCTTCTTCACCTCGTATGACCTGCAGAAAATTCTCAATCAGCCCCATGAACCCGCCAAACTCTTCATCGAAGATCAGCGTGTTCGGCATGACCGCCCGCCAGGATTTGGTGGGCCCCGGCTCGCTGTCGTAGAGGAACAATTCATGCTGGTCTTCGACCGCCAGCCAGTTTTTCTCCGCGTAGATTTCCACCCGCTCCCATGGTTTCAGGCTGAGCGCGGTCGAAGAGGTATAGAGAGCCCCGACGCTCCCCGAAGAGAATCGAACACTTATGATGGCGTTGTCAAACGGATAGTGGCGGCGATTGCGGTCATACTTATTGACGCCAACGGCGCTCACCTCGGCCACATCGCCCATGAAATATCGGGTCAGATCGAATAGATGGATGGTCCCCTGTTCGAGCAGATCGACGTACTCGTATCCCAGATTGAACTTGCCCACGAACATCGCGGGATTCTTGACCGGTCCTTCCGTAACGAACCGTCTGGCTCGACGGTAAGGCGGACTGTATCGCTTGTTGGACACCGTCATCAGGTTGAGGTGCCGCTGATCGGCAACGCGGCACATTCTCTCGGAGTCGACAAGCGCGCGGGTGATGGGTTTTTCCACGAGCACCGGGCAGCCGGCCTCGAGGCTGGCGATCGTGTGCTCGGCGTGCAACTCATCGGGGCCAAGCACCAACACCCCATCCAGCTCTTCCTTCGCCAGCATCTTCTCATGATCGGAGTACCATGTGCAGCCGTACATCTCCTCGGTGTGCTTGCCGACGGTCTCATTGCGGCGGGTGATGGCTCTCAATTCGACCGGCTCCCAAATCGTCTTGAGGCGCAGAATCGCAGGAATGTGCTTGGACAAGGCCACTCCTCCACACCCGATGATCCCCAGTCTGACCGGTTTGCGGGAAGCGCGCCGTTCGTCGTAGCCAACGCCGTACACATCGGCCTTCTCGAACATCTTCTCGAGGGGTGAATGGGCGTATGTGTCTTCCAGCATCTGCTTCTCCTTCAAATCCCCGTTACCTGCCGACCCTGCCGGTCATGGCGAAACGCGGTTGTTGTCATCGTCTACCATCTGCTGACGCTCACGGCGCCGCTTTCTGGTACGTCACCATTTCGGCTCCTGGAGCCTCCGGGATTCGGATGCCCAAACCGTTCTTGAGCTCTTTGCCGGTAAGCACTTCCCGGCGACCACTTGCGTTGAAATCGAGTTGGTACCTCGACTGGGGATTCAATCCCCGCAACGAAACATCCATGGCCGAGTACGGGCTGCGCCGTCGGAACAGCATGACGACGCCCTCATTCAGATCCCGGCGATGGAACTGGAAACCGATCCATGGCTCTTCCAGGGAGCACTGGGTGATGGGATAGTAATCCCCGCACAGCAGATGGCGAATCTGCTTGTACAACTCAACCTGCCGGCGCGCCTTCTCCATGGGGAAATCGTCATCCAGAGGGTGCCAGGCAAGGCAAAGTTGCCCGGCGAAGCTCGACCAGCAGCCATAGTCGTCGGTGGCCTGCGTGGGGAGATTGAGCACGCCGCCCGGCAGATACAGGTTCCCGCCGTAGACGCTGCACTGGTCGCTCTCGGTGTCGAACCAACGATCGGACTTCTGAATCCAGCTGAACCGCTGGATGGTCTCGAGGTCGATGCGTCGGCCGCCGCCGGAGCACCCTTCCATGATGATTCCGGGGTGACGTTGAATAATCTGGTCCCAGACCTCATAGAGCCCTTCATAATGTTTGATCTCGTTGATCCCGACGCGGTTCGAATCGGCATCCGGGTAATGCGCTCCTCCGTCCTGGCGATACATGCTCATCAGCTCCTCCTGAGCGTACCGGTCGATGTAAGCGAGGAACGCGGCCCGATTGTCGGGGTTGAAGAAGGGCCCCATCCACTCGTTGGCGAACCACAGCCCGAACGGAATCCCCGCTTTTGCCAGCGGTTCCGAGATGGGGCGAAAGCCGTTCGGATAGCGCTCGCGGGAAATCTCGAAGCTCTTCCATTCCGTCCAGTTCGCTCCGGTTTGGTACCACCCGGCGTCGATCACGTAGGCTTCCGCCCCGAGCTTGGTGAAGGGCTCGACGAGCGGCACCAACGTCTTTTCGGTAGCCTCGGTCAAGTAGCCTCCCCTGCCATGGTAGGTGAAACACGTGTTCACCGATACAAGCGGCTTTTGCAGCTCCCCCTGGACCGGATGCAGGTAGTGCCGATGCAGCAACTGCCTCAACATGTTATGCCCGTGCAGGCGCTGACCTTCCCAGAACACCAGCAGAATACGAGGCGACCGCACCTGCTCATTCGGATGCAGGATGAAATGCGTCGCTTTCATACCGGCTTGAGCCAGCATTTGGTTGCCCGTGACGGTCATCTGGGCTTGCCAAAACCCGGTCCACCCCACGCCGACCATGACACCTCGATTCTCCGGCGTCTCGATATTCCAGAACGGCAGGTGTTGGTTGCTGGAGGTGCTGCCGCCCAGCACGAAGGTTCCGCCGTCGGCGCCTTTGGCACTGTGCCAGGTCAAGGGCATCACGTCATCGGGCAGAGACCGGCCGCCCTCGGCGCCATGGACCGTGTACGCGCCGCCCTCCTTCTGGTGTCGAAGAGAAAGACTCAGAGCCTGGACGTTCTCGATCACGGCCGTGTCCTGAGCGCCCTGATTCGCGAACGTCAGGACCCATTCGACCGCAGGGAACTTCGAGTATTGCTTCAGCTCGCATTCCACCCGGAGCTTGGTCCGCGGATCTGTCCAGCACAACCTCTTGGACTCCCAGCCTTCCGCGGCCGCAACCGGTTTGACCTCGAATTCCCACGTATAGAGGAAAGACCCTGAATCCTTCCCTGCGTAGGTGAAGGCGAACGGCACGGAAGCACTCAACCACTCCTCCAGCCATTCCGTGGGACGGGTCCGGCTGCGGAGAGCCGCCACCCACTCCCCGGCAAGAGCCATCTCGCCCGTGGTCACCATTCCGCTCTCCGCCTGATAGTCGGAAAGCACCGGCACCGGCTCTTCAGCCGCAAAACCAACGTAAGCGCCGACCAGCACCATGATACCGATACAGATTGCCCTCTGACGACCGCACTTCATGCTCATCGGCGCTCTCCTTTTTCAGATTCTCCATGCCGCCATTGGCTGCATCGTGCGCCAACACACGTGCAGCGATAGCGCCCCTGTTCATTCTTCGATTCTCACACCATCAACGTACACGCGATCCCCCGTGGATCTTGAGTTATGCCGGCCGAGCACCTTGATGCTCATCGTGTGACTGCCGGCCGGCAGGTCTTTCTCGTATACACACACGCCCCAGATGTCATCTGCTGAATAGGTATCCACGACCTGGGGATCACTGCCGTCTATGCTCACGGCGGCCTTGCCGCAATCGGCGCCGAGCTTCGAGAACCACAGCGCCCGGCGGCCTTCAAAGGCCAACTCCAAGCCGTCGCCGCGGTTGGCCGAGAATGAAACAGTCGCCCTGTAAGCAGGCTGCAAATTGGACTGTCTCTGCCAGTCGCCGCTCAGCGTCACAGCCGGCTCGACGCTGTCGTCAAAGATCCGCGCGGGCGGAAGCTTCGGACCTTGCGCAGCGACTTTTTCGGAGGTTCGGCCCGCTCCGTCGACGGTGCAGACCTCGTAGGCGGCAGCTACGTCCGCACCCGCCGAATGATCGAAGTAGAATGTGCCCTTCGCCAGCTTGTCTATGATCCAACCATCCCGGATGATGAGATAATTGGAAATCCAGTTGTTGTCCCTGCCGGCTTCCCAGTTCAGCTCCACGCCGGGATACCCCATGAATCGGCCAGGTTTCTTGGTCACATGGCTCGGGGCTGCCGGGTCTTCCTTGTCGAGCTTGCTTCCGGGATGCATCGGCAGGTTCAGATAGATCAGCTCACCGCCGCGCATCTTCTCGATGGATATGCCATCCTTCATCAGGTCGGAGCCTTTGAGCTCATAGGTCGAGTCGGATTCATGGAACGAAACGGAATACATCTCGTTTTCATTCAGGCCTTTGGGTTTGATGACGACGGATTGTTCGGCCGTTCTCTTCGGGATGATGATGCCGCGTCTGTTGTCACGGCTCATTCGCTGGAAGTACATCACGGGATCATCGTTGACGACGACCGGGCGGTAGACTTTCACCCATCGTCCGACCACCCCCTGTTTTTCAAGGTAGTGATAGATATCGACCAGTTCTCGGACCCCTTCGAGTTTTTCCGGATCCCAGGTGTCACCCGTCATGTCGAAATTGATGCACAACAGGCCCCGCCAGAGCGATTTGTCGTACCGGTTCGGGTCCCACAGATCGCACATGTCACTGGTCTTGTCCGGCGGGAGCAGCAGCGATGCATAGTAGTTCCTGCGCAGTCCCGTACCGCCTTCCGTAATCTGCAGGGCACAGGTGTATCTCAGGTAATCGAAGCTGCCTCCGTTGCTACCGGCGTTGCACGCCTGGAACGCACACCGGGGGTGGTCATCGAGAAACCTCGTCATGACCTCTCGGAATCCCTTGTCCTGGGCTAACAGCGGCGTATCATCGTTGCCGTTCGGAGCGAGCGGCGAACTGTCGTTGCGCCACATGAAATCGCCCCAGCGCCGGGCAAAGTCGTTGAGCTGATCGGCCAGATAGTCCACGACGGGCCGTTGGGAGAAGTCCAGCGTGGTGCGGTCCGGCATGAGCCAATCCGGATGTTCCGTGGCAACCTGGGAGGTCTTGTCCACCGTATAGATGAAGGCGTAGATCAGCAGCCCGATATCGTATCGGCGCAATTCCCGGTTGATGGTCCGCCAGTCCGGACCGTTCCAGTCGCCCGCCTTGTCCCACCAGCCCCAGTCGCGATGGTAGATATCGGCTCCGCAATACCGCATTAGATCGACGACCCGGAACACTTTTCGGGTGGTGCTTTCGATGTCCGTGCCCAACCCCGTCCACGTATTGCCCGGTTCAAGCCACGTGGTCCCCTTGTACCAGTAGCCCAGCATGCGTATCTTGGGGAACCACTCGGGCTTCGTGTACTGCCACAAGTACTGGTACTGCCAGCCCAGAAACTCATTGCCCGCCTCGTCCAGGTCGTCCTTGAAGAGCCCGGTTACTGCCTGCGGCGTTTCCACGGCTTCTCCCGGCCGAAGCAGTTGGCTGTGGCCCTGGACCTGCAGCTTTGCGGAGAGCACCTCGCCATCGAGGTCAAAAAAGGATTTCCAATGACCAAAATAATCCCAACTGAGGAACATCCCGTTGCCTGTGTTCCGGTCGAGCACCGCGTTCCACATGGCGTATCGGCTCGGACCCAGTTTGAAACCGTATTTGAAAAAGTGGTTCGCGAAACTGAGGTCGCAGTCGGGGGTGTGCGCCGACCCGGTTATCCTGACACGGCCGGCCCGAGGAGCCCTCCACACCCGCGCAACATCGATATGGTCGCCCGGGTGCTGCTTGTTCCTGCCGATGGAAGGCCAGTCCACTGCCTCGATCATTCTCCATTGCTCATACTTGGCGTAATAGGTCATCTCCATGAACCTACCATCCTGTACGTAGCAGTAGGACCATCCCTTCTCTCCCTGCCCTCCCCCAAATTCTTCGGACGCCTGATGTCTCTCGCCATCCTCATACGTGATGACCGGGTCGATGACCGTCGTGTCGTTCAAGAAGTTGCCGCGCATGTTGACCAGGAAGATGAGGTTGTCGCCGGCTTTTACGTCAACCGCTCTATCGAACCCGCTTTCCGGTGTGGGATTCTTGTTGGCAATGTGCTGCGCGCCTTCGCCGGGCCAGATCTGACGGTCATTGAGCATCAGTCTCAGATCAGTGCCGTCAATTCTTCTCGGGTTGGCTTCGCCGGGAAACGCATCATAGGAATCGAAGGAGCGGCTGGTTTGCTTGGCCAGCGTGTCTTTGTGCAAAAGCCACGAGACCTCCGGCACCCACAATCCCCCGCCGTTCATCCAGTGGAAATCCACCGCATCAGGGGCGCCCGGCCGGATCCGCATGCTGAAAAAACCCGGGTTGACGATTCGCAGAGGCACTTGTCCGCTGTTTGTGAAAGTGACCCACTCACGGATAACGCTTGAGCCGGGGTATACGACATAGGTCTTGGTAACCTGGAGATTATTCCTCCCGACAGCGATCTCCAATTGCAGCTCACCCTGGCCGAGCTCGGCCTGTTTGGCTTCCACGAGCTGCCAACCGCCGCTGGTTCCCGTTACCGTGTGCTCTTGATCTCCGATTGAAACGGAAAACTCATCTGATGCCGCGCCGTCGGGGACCAGTTCCGTGTCCGTCGCCTTGTTTCTGAAGCTCTTCAGCAGCAACCTGCCGTCTTCCAGCGCAACTGTCCTCTCGACCTTGTCTGTGCCGAAGACCCACTTGCGGCCCGTGTCACGGATGTAGGCATCGGACGATTGAAGAGCAAGGCTTCTTCCCGTGAAAGCGCCGGTAAGCACGACGAGACTGAACGCGATTTTCTCAAATCGGCACATACGCACAACTGCTTCTGAGCCGGACAAGCCCGGCTCGCCCACCAAACCTGCTCTCTACGTCTATCTCCCGGCCCTTCCTCGCCGGGCACTCTGCCAAACCTCCACAACCATCCAGCCCCCACGACGCACCGACAGCCGTCGCCTTATGATTCCACCAAGCCCACCACCGAACAGGGGCCGCTGTCCATGCCTTTGACCCGCCAGGGCTGCACGCGCACCTCGATCAGCCCCGACAGCTCCTTGTCCAAATCCATGTCCTCAATCACCAGGAAGCGCCTGCCCACGCCCTCCAGCAGCCGGTTATGGGCCGCCATCGTCTCCTCCAGGCGGGCGATGCACGCCAGGGAGGGAACATCCAGTCCAAGCACGCGAAGCTCAGGACAGCGGCTGCGAATCCAAGAGGCGCTCTCGACACCGAAGCCGGGGCATTCGGTATTGAATCCTTTCGGGTCGGTCTTCCTGCGTTGCCCGTATCCGAATCTCACCAAAGCCAATTCCGCACGGGCCAGCAATGGAGCATGTGGCTCCAGATGTTCCGGCATGACCACCTCCCGGTCGCCAAGGTGAAGATCCACAACCACGGGTTTGCGATAGACAAACTCGTCCGGCGACCAATCGAGTAAGGTCAGCCCATCTTCCACCACGTGCCTCGGCGCATCGGCATGGGTTCCAGTGTGGCTGGCCAGTTCCAGCACCTGCACACCGGCGCCGTCCCGCTCGATGGTATATAGAGTTCGCAGCGTGGGCGCCGGTATGGCGGGCGGTCTCGGACCGTCGATATCCAGAGGATGCGACAACCAGATGTAACGGACCATGCTTGGCCTTTCGCAGCTCAGATGACTCGTCCGTCCCCTCCATCATGGCAGGGGCGGAGCCTTCTCCTTCGCTTTTCGCACGATCTCCACGTATCTTGCCACTTGTTCGGTGATCCAGCCCATGCCCTCGGCGGCGATCTTCTCCCGGTCCATGAATGTCCGAGCCCCCGACACGGCACACGCTCCGCAACGGATGAAGTCGCCCGCGTTCTCCAGGCTGATGCCGCCGGAAGGAATCAGGTTCACTTCGGGGAACACCATCTTCAGATTGGTCATGTATTTCGGCCCCCCCAACTGCGCGGGAAAGATCTTGACCATCGACGAGCCCGCTCTCATGGCACTGAAACACTCCGTGGCGGTGAAAGCGCCGGAGTAAACGGGGACGCCATACCGGTTGGCCAGATCGATGACATCGGGCACCACGGCCGGATTCACGATCAAGCTGCCTCCGTGCAGAATGACCTCCCGTGCACTGGCCGCATCGAGCACCGTTCCCGCCGCGACCCAGAGCTTGCCCTTGAATTCCGCCGAGATGGCCTCGATGGCCCCCAACACCCCGGGCGTCGTCATGGTCACTTCAATGACCCGCGCGCCGCCGTCGTACATCGCCTTGGCGTAGCCGATGCAATCCTCCTTGTGATGCAGCTTGATGCAAGGCAACACTCCCGTGGCCTTGGTCTGTTCAATCACTGTTTCGCGCAACGTCTTGTCGTCTCTGCCCATATTCTTGTCTCTCCCCTATCGCTTCACCCGAAAGTCTTTCTTGGCGCCCATGATCGCGAGCACTTCGTCAGCCGTGACGTGGCAGACATCGCCGGGAATCGTATGGTGAAGCGCGCAGAACGCATCGCCGAAATCCGCCGCGTATTGGATGTCTCCGTCGCTGGTCAGATAGGCGTACAAGAAGCCGGAGCACCACGAATCGCCTCCGCCGAACCGATCGATGAGATCCATCTCGTACTTCTGCCCATACGTCAGGCTCCCTTTGTGCAACAGGAGAGTCTGCCAGGCGCCCCGCAACACGTCATGGTTCTCTCGAAGGGTGATGCCTATGACGGGGCAACCAAACTCGTCGTAGAACTGCCGGATGATGTCCTCGTAAGATCCCTTGTAGCCAAAGACGATCTCCGAGTCCCACTGCGTGGTAATCAGGATATCGACGTTCTTAATGATTTCCTTTTGGACCTGCCGCGCCATCTGGGGTGACCAGAGATGCTCCCGGTAGTTCACGTCGAACGCGACCACACAACCGGCACGCTTGGCGGAGCGCACGAACTCGATGGCGGTGTCGGAGCAGCTCCCGGACAGACCCGGGAAGATCCCATCGGTGTACGCCAGCCGAGCGCCGCTGAGAATGACATCGAAATCGAAATCACCCGGGCATATGGTGGAGGCGGCGCTGTTCTTCCTGTCGTACACCACGCGACTGGCGCGCGGGGTCGCGCCGAATTCGATGAAGTTCACCCCCAGCCTTGCCTCGTCGATCATTTTGATGTGAGAGGCGTCCACGCCGCAGCTCATGCAGAAATCCTTGGCATACAGACCGAGGGCATTCTTGGGCAGCTTCGTCAGGAAAGCCGTCTTCAGTCCGAGCCGCGCGGCGTTGGCCGCGACGTTCTGCTGGGAGCCGCACATGTGGACATCCAACGTCCGCATCCGCCGGATGCGCTCATATCGTGGCGGCGATAGTCGTAGCATCGACTCGCCAATCGTGACAATATCGTATGTCATTCCCTTCCTTTCTCTGGTTTACAACTCTCCACCGTTGTGGACATCACCGGCACCTCACAGCATTCGGTCATCGCGGCGTGGCATCGGGCAGCCCCCCGTCTACCGGAATCGTCGCCCCCGTCGTCGGGGTCTGACGCGTCACAAAGAAGAGCACGGCGTTGCCCACATGCCGACCGGTCACTCGGGCCTTGAGCAGGTTGCGATTCTGGTAGTACTGCTGCAACCCTTTTTCATCGAGCCCGCGGGCGCGCATTCGGTCCGGACCCACTTCCTGCCAGAGCCCCGACTTGTACGGTCCCTCGGAAAAAACCGCGTCCGGGGCAACCATGTTGACCCGAACCCCATATTCAGCCAACTCCACGGAAGCGATGCGCCCCAACTGATGGCACGCCGCCTTCGTGGCGCTATAGGCCCCGAAACCGGCGCCCGGACAGGGAACATTCTTCGTGGACATCACCACGATATCCCCCCCGGTGCCCTGGGCCATCAAGTGCGTGGCCGCTTCTTGCAGCGTCAGCAACGTCCCCTCAACATTCACTCTCTCCAGGCGACGGAAGGCCTCCAGATCGATCTGCTTCAAACGCGAGACCAGGGCGATCCCCGCATTGACGACCACGATATCAACACCGCCCCAGGTGCGTATCACCTTCTCAAACGCAGCCGTTACAGAGACGCGTCTCGTCACATCCAGCCCCACACCCCAGACACGGTCATGGCCGGCGGCTTTCAGATCGTCGACGAACTGCTTGAGCCGTCGGCCCGGCAGGTCGGTTGCGGCGACAAAACACCCGTTTTCCAGCAGGACTTTGCACACCCCGTAGCCAATCGCGCCGGCCGCACCGGTGACCACGGCGATCTTGTTCTCCAAAGGTTGGACGACGCCGGCCGATTCGTACGCGATTTCCACCACTCCGGCGTCTCGCAGGCAGACCATCTCAGGCTTGCGGCCGTACTGACTTCGGTATTGAGAGATTGCCTTTTCAAATTGGGCACGCTGTTGCTCGGCGGGCAATCGAACCGACGGCAGACGAAGACAAAGTGGCTCCGCATTGGTTCTCTTCAGACCGGCGGGCCGGCGGCTTCCTTTCGTCGTCGAGGAGGAGGCGGCAAGTTCCAGGCCGGCCTGGGTCGTCGATACGCGAAGGATCACGGGGCGGTAGGGTCTATCCGGATCGTCCGTAGCGTCAGCCAACAGGCCCCGGAGAATCGGGAGCACGTTCGTAAGCTCTCGTTGTAAGCGACGACTGTCCATCCTATCCGATCACCTATCCTTTGACCTGCGTTGCCGCGCTAATGGTCCTGAGCATGAACTCCGCATTTTCCTTCGGAGCTTTGCCGTCGAATACGGCACTGCCGGTTACGATGATGTCCGCTCCCATCTGGGCGATGTCACCGACATTCTCTTTCGTCACGCCACCGTCAACAGCCACCAGGATGTCCCTGCCCGCCCGGTGAATCATCGCCCAGAGCTCCTGGAGTCTCTGTTGGGTGGAAACGATGAATCGCTGACCCGACCAGCCGGGGTTGACCGCCAGGAGCGTAACCATCTCCAGTTCAGAGAGCAGAGGCCTGACGGTTTCCAGAGGCGTGCCGGGATTCACCGCCAGGCCTCGGAGGACGCCGCGGGAAGAGTCGTTGGCGTTCGTCATCGTCCCCAGCACTTGGAGCACCCGATGGATGTGCCGACCGGCCTCGACATGAACCGTCACCATGTCTGCCCCGGCGGCGACGTAATCTCCCACTTTGCCCAGCGGCTGCTCGATCATCAAATGCACATCCTTCAGCAAAGAAGTCTTGATCGCCTTGATGAAAGGCGGGCCGACCGTCATGGCGGGACAGAAGCAGCCATCCATCACGTCCACGTGGATCAACCGCGCTCCTGCTTCCTCGAGCAGCGCCAACTCGGTCCCGAGGGAAAGCAGGTCCGCGGTCAGCACGCCGACGCTGATCGTCGGCGCCAGCTCCCGCAACCGATCTCGAATGGATCCACCCGCCATATGCAGTTATTCCTTCTTCCGTTCGTTCCTCAGAGTCTCGTAGAGTTCCAGGGCCTCAGTCGGCTTCATTTGCTCGTGAACGACCTTACGGACCGCGGTGAGCATCGCAATGGGGGCATCGCACTGGAATATGTTCCGTCCCATGTCGACGCCGGCCGCGCCCTCCTCGATCGCCTGGTAGGCCATGGTCAACGCGTCCAACTCCGGGATCTTCTTGCCGCCGGCCATCACGATCGGAACCGGGCAAGAGGCGGTGACTGTCTGAAAACCGTCGGGCACGTAGTATGTCTTGACGAAATGGGCACCCAATTCCGCACAGATCCGACAGGCCAGGCGAAAATACCGGGCCTCGCGAACCATGTCCTTGCCCACCGCGGTCACGGCCATCGTCGGAATGCCGTAGCGCAACCCCATGTCCACGAGCTTCGTCATATTGCGCACGCTGCGGGTTTCATATTCGCCGCCGATGAACACCTGCAGCGTGATGGCCGAAACGTTCATGCGGATGGCGTCCTCGATACTCACGGCCAGCCTCTCGTTGGACAGCTCCTTGAGAATGCTGGGCCCGCCGCTGCAGCGCATGACGATGGGCTTGGTGATCGTGGGTGGGACCGTGGTCCGCAGAATGCCGCGCGTCAGCATGAGCGCATCGGCATAAGGCATCAACGGCACGATGTTCAGGTCGATCCGCTCCAGACCGGTGGTAGGTCCCTGAAAATACCCGTGATCGATAGCCAGCATCACCGTCCGTCCGGTTTGGGGATTGAAGATCCGCGACAATCGGTTCTTCATTCCCCAGTCCAGCGAGCCGGAGCCTTTCAGGAAAAAACCGGGCGTCGCCATGGGAACATCTTCATAGAATTCCTTGCTCTTGCCTTGTCCCTGAACATCATCAACATCCGGCATCTTCTATCCCTTTCTTTCCAAAGGTCTTCATCATCCGGCAGCCTGGCGTCCTTGACTGCCTCGCAGGAATCGTCACCCTGTCCCCGTCCCGTCGGTGATCACCCCGCGCATGTCCTCGGGCCGGCCGTACTTGTACAGGTACCGGTGGCGTTCTTCCCGCCAGAGCGGCTCAGGAATCGGCACGGCGCCGCCGAGGGATTCCGCCTGGATCAGGATCACGGCGGCCTTTTCGACAAACTGCACGGCGACCAGCGCCTCCTCCAGATTGCGCCCGCCGGCAACCACTCCATGATTGCCCAGCAGTACGGCACAGGCCTCCTTGCCAATCGTCTCCCGGGCGGCTTGCGCCATCTCTTTGTGTCTCCCGGCCGAGACGTACCGCGAGCACCGTACCTCGCCTCCGATCACCTCCGCCATGTCGTCCACGATGACCGGAATGGAACGGTGGGCGCTGGCGACGACTGACGCATAAGGGCTATGGGCGTGGATCAGGGCGCCGAACCCAGGCCGCTCCAGCATCAGGGCATGATGAAGCGCCATTTCGGAGGTCGGCAGCCTGTGGCCCTTGACGACGGCCGAGCCCCACGAGACGACAACGAGGTCCTCAGGCCGGAGCTCGTGATAGGCCATGCGAGACGGTGTCAGCAACAGACCGTCTTCCACCCGCACGGAGATATTGCCCCAGGTGCCGATGAAGTACCCCAGGCGGTCACGCAGGAACAGACACGTCGAGATGATCTGCCGGCGCAGTTCCACGGTGTCTTGCAGCGGTGTGGCAGGCTTTACTTCGATCATTTCTTTCTCTGTCTCTGTGTGAAGTCTTTCAGCCAGTTCTTATCCCAGAGAGAGGGAAACGTGGCTTTCTTATAGGGATGCTTGGCGCACGCTTCGGGATTGATCTCAATGCCCAAACCCGGTTTGTCCGGCAATTGAAAATGGCCGTTGGCCACAGGATTCCAGCCGAATACGAGATCATTCCGCCAGGGCACATCGTATTCAGCGAAGTTCTCTTGGATCAGAACATTTGGCGTGGACCAGTCGAAATGCAGCGCGGCACACAGTGCGACCGGACCCACGGAACAGTGCGGAGAGACCGCCACATCTTTCACCTCGGCCAAGGCGGCGATTTTTTTACCCACCGACAGACCGCCACAATGGGCGATGTCCGGCTGGACCACATCCACCGCTCTGAGCGTTATCAGTCGGTCGAAGTCTTCGAGGGTATAGAGCCGTTCTCCTCCGGCGATCGGGAAAGGCAGCTTGCCCTTGATCTCCTTCATCAACTCCACTTTGTAAGGTCCGACGGGCTCTTCGTACCACGCGGGTCGGTACGGCGTCAAGCGATGGCCCATCTCCACCGCACAGCCCGCCGACAACCGGCCGTGGACCTCAATCATCAGATCGATGTTCTCACCGACCTCTTGACGAACGCCTGCAACCAGCGCTTCAGCCTGATCCATCTCATCGCGTGTCATAGAGGCCCACGCGACGCCAAACGGATCAAACTTCATCGCGTGGTAGCCGGCCGCTACGACCGACCGGGCCGCTTTTCTATACTCATCGACGCTCCTGGCTCCCCCATACCAGCCGTTGGCGTACGCCGGCAGCCGGTCATGGCACCTGCCGCCAAGGATTCGATAGACCGGCTGACCGCAAGCCTTGCCCACGATGTCCCACAGGGCAATCTCCACGCCGCTGATCGCGGTCATGATCGTGGCGCCGCCCTGATACTGATCGCGGATCAAACCGCTGATCGTCCCTTCCATATCAAACGGATCTGTTCCCAGAATCCGGTCTTCGACCCACTCATGGATCAAGGTCTGAACAGTTTTCTCTTGCCACTCCAACGAGGCCTCGCCCACGCCCGTCAGCCCCTCGTCCGTAGTTAGACGCACGAACAGGTAATTACGAAGCCCCGCGTTCGTCAAAAACGTCTCCAGCTTTTCCAGTTTCATCCCGTTCGCCCAAACACGTTCGCACAGTCTGACAGCCCTCGTCTTTACCCCAGACGGGGGCGTGGGTCTCTGCTCGCGATGTTACACGCATCGTGGCCTTGAGAATCTTGCTATAGCATACATCTCTTCACTTTAGGGATCAAACCGGCGTCTGTCAACACCACTTTTCCATCCGCTTCCATTTTTTTTGTCCGCCTGCCCGAGCCAGCTTCGGACAATCTGCGCGTAACCTCTTATTTTACAAAGCTATACAGTCATATGAGCAACCTCGCCTTTTTTCCCCTTGGATCGGCGAAACCGACGACTACAATGCGGAGCCCCGCCAGGGAAAGGGAGGCAACAAGCAATGCTATAGGACTGGTATCCATACCGGACGTAGTCCCCGCCCGGAGTATGGTGGCCCGCT
Source organism: Phycisphaerales bacterium UBA2218 (assembly GCA_002327785.1). GTDB lineage: Bacteria > Planctomycetota > Phycisphaerae > Sedimentisphaerales > Anaerobacaceae > PLanc-01. The sequence goes on along the minus strand of DCUI01000228.1, from coordinate 12,529 downwards.
CAACGTGTATGTAACATCCTTAATAGAAGTAGTTTACAGACGTGCCGCCAATGAGGCGTGCTATAGTATACGTGGCCGCCCGACCTGAAAAAGCGGGCCCATGCCACGAGTTGTCAGGCATTCAGCCCCGTTATGGATTGACCGCCCGGCCCCGCATCGGGATGGCCTCAGGCCGGTCGCCGCATGATCAAAGGCTCATATCATTTTGTCTACAAAAGAGTTACGGTTCGCGGTGGCAAAAATGAACAAAGGAAGGCGGGGAGGCACCCCGACCAAACGGGACGACCTGCCAAAAAAAAGAGGAGAAATAGTTTGACATGGGCGCAGCGATGCTATAGTATTTACAAAGTTACGGTAGATGCAGGATAGGATACCAGAAACGATGAACGGAAAGAACACTACGAAGGCCGATTCGTACACGGGAGAGAGGCAAGCGATCAGTCTGTTCAAGGACCAGCGGCAGGACCATAGGAATCACAAGAGTAGCGACACGGTTTACGACTACGTGGTAAACAACATTTGCAGCAGGAGATTCCTGGCAGGGGATCGCTTGGTGGAACGCAACCTCGCGGATCGTCTGAACATGAGTCACATCCCCGTGCGCGAGGCGCTGGAACGCTTGGCGCACAGCGGTTGGACCGAACAGATCCCGCATAAGGGCACCTATGTGAAGCGCTTCGACCATAAGGAGATAAAGGAGATTTACCTGCTGCGCCAAACAATCGAGCTGGGCGTCATCGCCAATGTGGCTCAGAACGCCACGGAAGAGCAACGGGCGCAGCTCAAACAACTGGTGGATACCCTCGAAGCGGCGAACGAAGCGAACGATGCCGAGCGGTATCGCGACGCCGACTTTCAGTTTCACTACTTGATCGTCAAGTTTGCCGGCAGCCAGAGGCTCGAGAAATTCTACGAGACTCTCATGCTGCAAATTCGTTACTGCTGTTTCGTCTTCTGGCGACTGGCGTTGGAGAAACATTTGTTCTCCGTCACGTCGCTGCAATCCTCGATCACCCACGCGATGATTTATGAGGCCATTGCCAGTCGGGACCCGGACTGGGCCCGGCAGGTGCTCGAGCAGCACCTGAAGCGGTCGTGTTCGGTGAACGTCGCCGTCCTGACATGGCTCCAATCACAAGAAGAGTCGGAGAACAAGAAACCATGAGAAAGCAGTGGCCCCCCGCAATACGCGCCGCCCAACTGCAATAGCAGACATTCGAGGACGAACGACTATCGAGAACCAAAACCGCATGAGGCGAGGTCTGTCCGTGCCAGCACAGGCTGACCGAATGGCCCGACGGCTAAGCCTGAGTCAGCACGCCGTTTTTGAGAACCTCGACATCTCGCGCGGAGCTTGGCGTCATGCGCCGATGCCTGCGATGTGCGACAGAAAGCGCCGATGCGTCATAAGTGTCTGTTTTGACAATGTATTATGGTGGTTATCTACATGAATGTCAAGGTGTCTAACGACAAGTCTTGACGAGGAAGGAGGAGCACTATGAGCAAGAAGTTGATGTGTTCATTGACTGTCCTACTGGCTCTGGCCGGCGTGGCCCTGTGCGGTGAGGAGATCCTGACCGTGGAGATTGAGGACGTCTCGGTGGAGCAGGGGGGCCGAGACAGCTCGGATCTGATCAGCGGGTCCGGATTGAACATCAACGGGCCAGGGACCCACAGCAATTTCTGGGGCGACATGTGGTGGACGGGGCAACGGGCAACCTCGGACGGTCCTCTGCTTGTTGTGGCCGACCAATACGTGGTGTTCGACCTGGGCAGCACGTTCCGGCTCGACACCATCAGGATCTGGAATTACAACGAGTTCTGGACGGGGCATCCCGTCTACGGGGACTCGGGCGGCAAGCGTGGCGTGAAAGAAATGGACCTACTGGTCTCCCTTGACGGCGAGACGTACACAAGCCTCGGCGTCTTCATATTGGACCGGGCTCCCGACTCGGATGCGTACGATTTCTCCCAGTATCTCGAGATCGACGTGGAGGCCAGGTACGTGTGGTTCGACATCATATCGAACTGGGGCACGGTGGCGGCTGACCCATCCGTGGGGCTCTCGGAAGTCCGTTTCTATGGGACGCCCACGGCGATTACGCGGGCCATCCTGCCTTCACCGTCTGATGCGGCCGCGGGACAGGATGCCGAGGTCGTGCTGAGCTGGCGATCCGGGATGCTCATCGGCGATGTCAACGCCCACGACGTCTATTTCGGGACCAGCTACACGGAAGTTGCGGAAGCCGACACCAGCTCCGAAGTCTATCGGGGGCGCATAGACGTCAACAGCTTCGACCCGGGGTCGCTGGAAATGGGACGTTTCTATTTCTGGCGCGTAGACGAGATCAACGAGGACACGGACCAGATCGCCCCCGGACACGTCTGGACGTTCGCGACTGAGTTTCCCGCGGTTTCAACAGTCGCGCCTGTTTCGGATGGCCTTGTGCTACACCTCGATGCGACTGTGGTTGATGGACTGGCGTCCGGCAGCAAGCTAACGGTCTGGCCGGGTCGGGTCGCCGGCGTTGACGGCACGACCGGCAGCCTGCTCGAAGCCGGCACGGTCATCATCGATGCCCTCAACGGGCAGCCGGTGGTGAGATTCAGCGGCACCAGTCAATACTACAGTTTCCCGGAGATCACGAACGTGCGCACCGTGCTCTGGGTGCTGCGAGAGGATGCGGACGCCGTGAACGACTACGACTTCATCTTGGGCCACACGGGTTCCTATCAGTTCCATCGCGGCCCAAATAAGGAGATCTGGTTCCCCGGCGTCGCAGATGCCGCCATTACCGGCGGAGAGACACGGGTGAACTGGACGGTCGTCGATGGAACCGTCACGCGCGTTCCCACCACGTGGAGCGTGCTGTCTCTCGTGACCACGGGCAACGTCGCCGCCAACACTCTGGCGATAGATCGCGGGATCGGATCGAGGACTTTCGACGGCGACATGGCTGAGGTCCTGATCTACGACCGGCCCCTGACTGAGGCCGAGCTGCAGCAGATGACCGAGTATCTGACCGTGAAATGGGATCTCACGACCCCATTCAGTCCGAAAGCAAGCAGTCCGAGTCCCGCGGACGGCGCGCAGGATGCGGACTATCTGGCGACATTGACCTGGTCTCCGGGAGCCAACGTGAGCGCCACGCAGGGACACGATGTGTACTTCGGCGTGGATTTCAACGAGGTCAGCGCGGCCACGCCCGATTCGCCGGCCTACATGGGCCGCTACGATACCAGTGACTGGACCGTCACCAACTACAATCCCGACGGCTTGGTCTACGGGACGACCTATTACTGGAGAGTGGATCAGGTCAACGAAACGATGGGCATGGTCTGGACCGGCAACGTATGGTCATTCACTGTGGCGATGTACGCCGTCCTGGATGACTTCGAGTCCTATGAGACGGACGAGCAGCTCCGTGCGTCGTGGTGGGACTGGGAAAACCAGGAACAAGCCGACCGCGTCGTCACCTCGGCGTCGGTCTTGCTCGACGCATCCGGCAATCCGCTCACGGTCCGCAATGGCCGGCAATCCATGGCGTACTATTACGAAAACGCCAAGTTTAAGCCATACTACTCTGAAACGCAAAGGCTCTTTGATCCGCCGATGGATTGGACGCAGACACCGGGCGGTCAGCACAGGGCCTTGGTGCTGCATTTGCGTGGCGTCACCGGCAATCCGGCTAATCCTTTTGAGCCCCTGTACGTGCGAGTCGAATCGACGAGTGGCAGCCATGCCGTCTATTACGACAGACCCAGCGATCTGATCTGGGAAGGTCGAGGCTGGCAACAATGGAGAATCGACTTCAATGATTTCACCGATAACGGCGTGGATCTGAGCGCCGTGACCGAACTGGTTATCGGCATCGGCGACGACGAAGGGCAGCCTGCCTCGGGCGACGGCGTCCTCTACGTCGACGACATCCTGCTCGGGACCGCCGAGTACCTGCCGATCGAAGAAGAGGAGCCGAACGTTCCGCCGGACAGCTATGAGGTGGTTCCTCAGGCACCGGCCGGTGTTCCCGCGGTCTGGTACAAGTTCGACGGCGACGCCGCCGATGCGGCCGGTCAGTTCCACGCCGGGCTCGCGGGCGGCGCACAAATCGCCTCCGATGATCAGCGGGGCCAGGTCCTGGCGCTCGACGGCGGCGATTGGGTGGAGTTCCCCAAGATTGCCACCGATTGGACCGCCGTTTCGATCAGCATGTGGCTCAAGCTCGACCGGGTACCAGGTCAGTGGACGGCCCTGATGAGCAACAACGGCAACAGCGACCTGTTCTACCAGTTTGACCGGGACATCGTGCAGTTCCATCTTCCGCCGGGGAACGCCGTGGTTTCCCAAACGTCCATGGCCGAGTTGGTCGGCAAGTGGGTCCACATCACCGTGACGCACGATGGCCAGAAGAAGGTGCTGTACATCGATGGCATGAAGGACAACGAAGTGGCTGTCAATCCCGTATCCTTCGTGCTCGGACCCGGACGGATCGGGTCTTGGAGTCTGGACCCCGGTCGAGATCTGGTTGCGCATATCGATGACCTGCAGATCTACAGTGTCGCGTTGACACAAGAAGAGGCCGCGTACTTGGCCGGCCGGAGGGACCCGTTCGAACAACCCGTGCCTGCCGAGGAAGAATAGGACAACCATAGAGGCAGTCTGAGAACATCGGGTTCTCAGAATCGGACGCCTGTGTTTATGTAGTGTCAGACAAGATGGGGCCTACGCCTGGATGTCAGAGACAGAGTAGGCCCCATTCGTATTTGTGATGGCTGTTATCCTGAATGTCCGTGAACGTCAACCTCTCCTCGTCAAATCAGTTCCATGCAAGGCGCTTGGGTGCGCGGTGCGTGCGCGCAATAGCCCCGACAAGACGTGGCTCTCTCCTTCGCATGGTGGAAAACCCACCAAGGGCCGGCTCTCTCACCATCAAGAAAGGAGTCTCGCCATGGAAAGACTGCCCCGGAGTTGCCCCATTGCCGCTTTCGGGATGCTGCTGTTGGGAGCCGGGCTTCACGCGGCTGTCTCAACACAAGCCGGGCAGCTCGGCAACTGGCAAGAACGGATACTGGCTGTCCCCTATGAAGAGCCGGCGCCCGGCCCCGAACCGGTTCTTCAGGTGGTCCAGTTGAGTGTTGGCAACATCGAGATCGGCCGGTCGGTCGTCGGAACGCCCATGAAAATGGGGGACCGCCTTTTTGAACACGGCCTGGGCACCCACGCCATCAGCGACATACGGGTCTTCGTCCCGGAAGCCATCAAGGAATTCTCGGCATGGGTCGGAGTGGACGGCAACGCGAATGCCCAGGCGGGCACGATTGTCTTCTCCGTGTCCACCGAAGAGCGGGAACTGTATCGCTCGCCCGTCCTGCGGCAAAGTGACGGCGCCCAGCGCGTGCGGGTGAACGCAGGGGGCGCACATGCTCTGCATCTCCGCGTCGCCGCAGCCGGCGACGGCATTGGCTGCGATCATGCAGACTGGGGCGACGCAAAGGTCGTTACACAAAGTGGGAATACCTTGTGGCTGGACGAGCTCAAATTCGGAGTCGCTCCGGCACAACGGAAGAACCTGTTTCCCTTTTCATTCGTCTATGGCGATAAACCCAGTGACGGCCTGCTGCCGCAATGGCAGTCTCGTGAAACAACCGAGACCTTGGATGGAAACCGAACGGAAGTCGTGAAGACTTGGACGGATTCGCAGACCAAGCTTGCCGTTGAGTGGCACGCGGTTTCTTTCTCTGACTTTCCCGCCGTGGAGTGGATTCTCTGTTTTCAGAACACCGGCTCATCCGACACGCCGATCCTGGCCGACATCCAATCGCTCGATTTGTACTGCCAGGAACGATGGATCGACTCCGACACTCAATACCGTCTCTACAAGACAAACGGCGCCCCGTCCAATCCGACCGATTTTGAGGTCGAGACGGTCCCGATGCAAACCAGCTACAGCACGACAATGGGTGGCCGCGGAGGCAGATCGTCCGACAAGGACTTCCCCTTCTTCAAGATCGAGGCAGCGGGCGTCTCCTATATCTTCGCCGTAGGCTGGTCGGGACAGTGGCGGTCGGATATCGCCTGCGAGCAAGACGGCAGCCTGCACGTGCGGGCCGGCCTGGAAAAGACTCATTTTCTTCTTCACCCGGGGGAACGCGTGCGGATGCCGCGCATTCTGATGCTCCGCTGGGAAGGCGACACGTGGGAGAGCAACGCACAGTTCCGCCGGCTCATCTACAAGCATTACGCCGCCAAGCGCAACGGCCGCAATCCCATGCCCGTCGTCTTCAGCAATACGTGCTTCACGGAATACGGGCTGGGCGATACAGCAAACGCACAGAATCAGATTGCGCTCATTCGGGCCTTGGGTCCGCTGGGCGTGGAAGCGGTTGTCACCGATGCCGGTTGGATGGAAGGTTCCCAGGGGGATTGGTGGAAGGGTTGTGGGAATTGGTATCCCCGCAAGGACAATTACCCCGATGGCATGGCGCTCGTCGCCAAGGCCGCCCACGAAGAAGGGATGATCTACGGTCTGTGGGCGGAGGTGGAGACGGTGATACAGGGAACCTGGATACATCGGAACCATCCAGAGTGGCTCCTCGATATCGGCGCCCACACCCTGGGAAACACGCCGGCTGCTCTGCTGAACTTCGGCGCGCCGCGGGCCCGTGCGTACCTGGCGGAAACAATGGCGAAATTCACAGAGCTGCCCGGTTTCGGTTTCTATCGACAGGATTTTGGGCTGCTTGATCCCACCCCCTTCTGGCGGAAGCAGGATGAGCCCAACCGGCAGGGAATCGCCGAAATCAAATATATCTGCGGACTGTACGATTACTGGGAGCGCATCGCCCAAGCGTGTCCAAACGGTCTGCGAGAAGAGTGTGCCGCCGGCGGAAGACGAATCGACCTGGAAACCGTCATGCGCATGCACATCCATCAAAAGACCGATTACTGGTTCGACAACGTGGTGGACCAGGCGAGCATATGGGCCTTGAGTCAGTATCTGCCCAATCATTGCTTCGTGGCTCAACTGAATCGGCTGGATGACTACTCTTTCCACTCCACGCTGGCCTCGTCCCTATGCTTGGGCTGGACCGCCGACAAAGAATCGTTTGACTCCCTGCGAGGCAGGGAATTGGTTCGCCGCTATAAGCAAGTCCGACATCTCCTTGTCGGAGCCTGGTATCCGCTGACCCACTGTTCCCGTGATACGCATCATTGGCTGGCTTGCCAATATCATCGACCCGACTTGAATGAAGGCATAATACTGGCGTTCCGGCGCGATGACAGCCCGTACCAAGCACTCGATGTAACGCTTCAAGGACTCGGTCGGGAATCCGTTTACGAGGTCTCCAGCGACCGCACGGGTGTGAAAGAACGCTACACCGGGGCTGAGTTGACGACATGCTACACCATTACACTGGGCGAACGTCACAGCTCGGACCTGATCGTCTATCGTAACATCCAGTGAGTTCTGTACGTTCGGATGGTTTGTTTCTCAGAGCATGATGAAAGGAGTATCACCATGAAACGACAGTCCCGTATTTGCCGGTCCATCATTTTGTGCATCCTGGCATTCGGAATGACCAGCCACCAAACTGCGGCGGCGCAAACGGGGCGGTCCGGTCCGTGGCAAGAGAAGATAATGGCGGTTCCGTATGAGGAACCTTCAATTCCTGCCCAACCGATCATTCAGGCGGTTCGATTGGGCTACGGGAACGTGGAGCGGGGCCGATCCGTCATGAAGACGCCGATGCAGATCGGCGACCGGAAGTTCGACCGCGGCCTCGGCACTCACGCCGTCAGCGACATCAAGGTGTTCTGTCCGGAACCGATTCGGCAGTTCTCCGCCTGGATCGGGGCGGATGCGAATCCCAACGCCGCAGTCGCATCGATCGTCTTCTCGGTGGCCACCGACGAGAAAGAACTATACCAATCGCCCGTGATGCGTCAGAACGATCAGCCCAGGCGAATCCGTGTCGATGTGGGCGGCGCCCAAGTCCTGCACCTTCACGTCGGCGATGCCGGCGACGGGATCAGTTGCGACCACGCCAACTGGGCCGATGCCAGGGTCGTGACGGAAAGCGGCAAAACGCTCTGGCTGGACGAATTCGAGTTCGGAGCGGTTCCGATGCGCAAGAACCTATACCCGTTCTCATTCATGTACGGTGATGTGCACAGCGACCAACTGCTGCCCGGCTGGGAATACCGTGAGACGACCACCGAGTTGGAAGACAATAGAGAACAAACCGTCAAGACGTGGACCGATTCCAAGACCGGACTCAGGATGGAGTGGCAGATCACCTGTTTTTCCGACTTCCCGGCGGTGGAATGGATTCTCCATTTTCAGAACACCGGCTCGTCCAACACGCCGATCCTGGCCGACATCCAATCGCTTGACTTGTACTGCCAGGAGCCCTGGATCGACTCCTCCACTCAATATCGTCTGTACAAGACAAACGGCGCCCCGTCCAATCCGACCGATTTTGAGGCCGAGACGGTCCCGATGCAAATCGGCGACAACACGGCCATGGGCGGTGGCGGAGGCAGATCGTCCAACAAAGATTTCCCGTTCTTCAAGATTGAAGCAGCGGGCGTCTCCTATATCATCGCGGTCGGTTGGTCGGGACAATGGCTGTCGGATGTCGCCTGCGAACAGGATGGCAGTCTGCGCGTGCGGGCGGGCTTGGAGAAAACGCATCTTCTCCTGTACCCGGGCGAACGCGTGCGGACGCCGCGCATATTGATGCTCCGCTGGGAAGGCGACACATGGGAGAGCAACGCGCAGTTCCGTCAGCTCATCTACAAGCATTACGCCGCCAAACGTGGCGGAGAGCGGCTCCTGCCTACGCCCTACTGCAACACGTGCTTCACGCGGGGTGGCGGTTGGCTTAACGAGACGACCGCTGAAAACCAAATCTCCTTGATCAATGCCTATGCGGACCTGGGAGCCGAAGCGGTCCTCACGGACGCCGGTTGGTTCGAAGGCGGCTGGCCGGCCGGCGCCGGCAACTGGACGCCACGCAAGGACCATTACCCCGACGGCATGGCGCCGGTGGCGCTGGCCGCCAAGGAGAAAGGCATCATCTATGGTTTGTGGTTTGAGCCGGAGCGCGTGGTCGCCGGGACGGACATCCATGTTACCCATCCGGAGTGGTGCCTGGCCAGCACCTCCTCGCCGCAGTCTACGTACCTTCTGAACTTCGGCCTCCCCGAAGTCCAGGACTACTTCTTCAACATTGTCAAAGGCTTCATGGACCTGCCCGGCTTTGCCGTCTACCGCCAGGACTTCAACATGGACCCTCTGGGTTATTGGCGTCACAACGATGCGCCGAACCGCCAGGGCATCACTGAAATCAGATACATTGAAGGACTGTATGCCTACTGGGACCGGATTGCGGAGACTTGGCCGGATAGCCTCCGCATCGAGTGTGCCAGCGGTGGTCGCCGCATCGACCTGGAGACGATTCCCCGGATGCATATCCACCAGAAAAGCGATTTCTGGTTCCATAATGAGGTGGACCAGGCCAGCATCTGGGGTATCAACCAGTACCTGCCCAACAGCACCATTCATACGCCGATCAATCGCCTGGACACGTATTCCTTCCATTCGGCGATGGCCACGTCTCTGAATCTCGGCTGGATCGCGGACGCCCCCGATTTCGACACGGCGCGGGCGGCTACGCTGTTGAATCGCTATCGCGAGGTTCGACATCTCATGGTCGGAGGCGCTTACCCTCTGACCCCGTATTCGCGCGACACCACGGAATGGCTCGCCTCACAATATCATCGACCTGACCTGGATGAGGGAATGATCCTGGTGTTCCGACGCAGTGACAGCCCGTACCGAGCTCTCGATGTGACGCTTCGCGGGCTGAACGCCGATGCCGTCTACGAGGTATCGAGCGACCGCACCGGGGCCACGCGGCGTGTCGCCGGAACTCAACTGATGGCCGGTTACACCATCACACTCGACGAACGCCACAGCTCAGACCTGATTGTCTATCGCAAAATCCGACGGTAGCGTTCGGCAACGTACCACCTGGCATCAGCAACCACGTACAGAGAAGTGCGTTGGAAAGGGGGCCACCTCCTACTAAAACGCTACAAGTTCCGGAGGGTCAAGAACTTGTGGCAGTTTGTCAAACATAACGGAGAGGGCGGGATTCGAACCCGCGGTAGAGATAAACCCTACACGGCCTTTCCAAGACCGCTCCTTAGGCCACTCGGACACCTCTCCAACGGCACACCGTCAGCCATGTGGCGCCTTGATTCTACGATAGATCGCAGGAAAAACAAGTCCCAATGGTAAAAACATGCCGGCGACGGCAGTTGCCCCGTTCGTAGTGTGCCTGTGAGGGCATCGGAAGAAACGCCTTACGGCGTCACTGCGAACGTGCTTTCGGACAGCTCGCGGATTTTTGTGATTTTTCCGCGTGAGGATGAACCACCTGGGCGGTAAGAGAGACTCAATAGATAGAAATGGACGATTACCGAGAACAACTTGTCGATGAACTGCTGGTGATGGATTGCCAGGATGGCAGCCGCAAGGCTATGGAGCTGCTCATCTCGCGGTGGCAGAAGCGGCTGTGGCGCTACGCCCTGCGGCTGACGGGCAACTCGGAGGCTGCGTGGGACGTGACCCAGGAGAGCTGGCTGGCCATCGTTCGGGGCATCTCGCGACTGAACGATCCGGCCCGGTTCGGCCCGTGGGCCTACCGGATTGTGACGAACAAGGCCAACGATTGGATCGGGCGGTACGCCAGGACGACTCGGCTGCCGGCGGATTTCGACTTCCAGGCCCGACAATCCGACGAGCCGCAGGCGGCCGTCACGGCGACCGATCTGAGTAGCATCCTGCACCGGCTCTCGAGCGCCGCCAGGACGGTCCTGACGCTCCACTATCTCGAAGGCTATGGGCTCGCCGACATCGCTCGGATCTTGCACGTGCCGCAGGGCACCGTCAAATCGCGACTGTACGCGGCTCGAAACGAACTGAGGGCCCTTTGGCCCCAGACATCGAAATGAAGGAGATGGCAAAATGAACGACGATATTCGCAAAATTCTCGACGACACGTACGATGATTCCCGTGAAGACTCGATCCGCGCGATGATCGGCGACTTCTACAGCCGCAGGATGCTGTCAGTGGCCGTGCTGGTGTGGGTCTGGGCTGTCGTTTTCTTTGCTGGAGCCGGCTATAGTGCCATGAAGTTCTTCAAGACTGACCAGACCCAGGAGCAGATCATGTATGCGGCGCTCTTCATCTGCCTCGTTCAGTTCGTCGGTCTAATGAAGGTTTTCGCCTGGCAGATGATGGCCAGGAACAGCATCAAACGCGAGGTCAAGCGGCTGGAGATTCGCATCGCCGAGCTGGCAAAATCACTGGACAGACAGGCCCCAAGCGGTTCTCATTGAGTCTCTTGTGTCACCTGTAGATAAAGGTCCATCGTGCGAATCCGCGAAAGGAGAGTGAGATGCCGGCAAATCGACCTGTCCGGGCCGTTGTGGCGTTGTGTCTGATCTCGATGGGGTGTGCGTTTGGAGCGTCGCAGCCGGTCACTTACGCCGGCCGGCTCGGCTGGCCCGGCGGGACCAGGGTGGTGATCTTCCACGTCGACGACGCCGGCATGTCGTACGATTCGAACCTGGGGACCACCCGGGCCATCGAGCAGGGTGTCGCAACCTCGACGAGTGTCATGATGCCGTGTCCCTGGGTGCCGCAGTTCGCCGCCTACGTGCAGGAGCATCCGCAGATCGATGTGGGCATCCACCTGACCCTCAACGCCGAGTGGAAGAACTATCGGTGGGGCCCGGTCGCGGGCCGGTCCGCTGTGCCGGGATTGGTCGATGAGCACGGCTATCTCTGGCACGAGGTCGCCGACGTGGTCGGTCACGCCACGCCCGATGAATTCGAGGCCGAGATCCGAGCCCAGCTTGAGAAGGCCCTGGCCATGGGAATCCAGCCGACCCATCTCGACAGTCACATGGGCACGTGTTTCCAGCCGCAGTTCATCGAGCGGTACGTGAAGGTGGGCATTGAGAAAGGCATCCCGATCCTTATGATCGGCGGCCACATGCAGCACGTGGGCGAGGAGGTCGGGGCGTTCAAGCCTTTCATCTACGCCCTGGCGGAGAAAACCTGGAACGCGGGCCTGCCCGTGATCGACGATCTCGTGACCAGGCCGACGAACGCAAACAACTTCGAGGGGCGAAAACACGAGCTGATTGAGTTGCTCCGCAATATGAAGCCGGGCATTACGGAGATCATCGTCCACTGCACCGCCCCAACGGAGGTCTTCCAGCACATCTCCGGCTCCGGCCGGACCCGCGAGGCGGAGCTGAACCTGATGCTCGATCCGGACATTCGCGCCTTCATCAAGGACCAGGGAATCATCCTGACCACCTGGCGGGAACTGAAGTCCCGCCGCGATGCGTTTGTAGTGACGCCGTGAGGCGTTTCTTTGTATGCCCTTACGGGCACCCTACAAACGCACGACGACACCCACGATTTTAGCCCGACTTCGCGGATTCGG
>DCUI01000279.1 GCA_002327785.1 Phycisphaerales bacterium UBA2218 | reverse complement strand
TGCCCCGAGGCCGACAAGTACATCCGCAAACAGTATCGGCGGGGCTGGGTCCTGAACGGCTGAGAACCTGTCAGACGAATCCGAGTGAAGGATCAGGTAGTGCGGCTTGTCGAAGGGCCACGTGTCCAACGCGATTTTCTGGCGGCCGGGGACTCCTGGCAGTCAGGTTCCGCCTACAGCTCGGGCGCCTCGTAGGGCTTGATGTGAATCTGCCCGTGGCCGAGGAGCGTCCCCGTGGCCCGGGCCAGGTAGACCTGGGCGACTTCGTACTCGACAAACGCCCCGATCCTTCGCAACTGGGCCTCGGCCAGGTTCGACGCGGCATCCAGCACTTCCTTGCTCGTCCGCTTACCCAGTTGGAACTGCGACTGCTCGACTCTATAGGAGCGATAGGCCCGAACGACGCCCTGCTCGGCCGCAAGGATTCGCCGCCAGTTCTGCTCCAGCCCGTCTACGGCCTCGTACACCTCCTGACGGATATCCTGCTCCAGCAAGTCACGGTTGATCCCAGCCCTGACTCGTTCCAGACGGGCCTGTCGCAGCCGAGCCTTGGCAGCTCGATTGCCCAACGGGATGGTGGCCGAAAGTCCGACGCTGTAATCCATCGATGAGTCGTCGAAGAGATTCTCCAGAGCCCGGCTCGCAGCATCGGACTGTCCTCCGGCGGAAAACGTGTAGTCCAGGTCCAACTGGGGCAGCAAATTGTTCTTCGCCTGCTCGATGCCGATATCGTTCATGGCTAAGGAGAATTCCAGGTTCGCCAACTCCATACGGTTTCCCATCGCGGCGGTGACCAAGACCTCCGGATCCAGATCCAGTCCCTGGGGATTGGGGTCTGTCGTCGGAATCAGATCGATCTGCTCGTTCAGAGGCGTCTCCGAACGGTTCATGATCCGTTTGAGGGCGCGTTCGCGATCTCGCACGTTCGTTTCGGCACTAATCATGGCGTCAAGGCGGCCCGCCAAACCGGCCTCGGCGAGGACGATTTCATACTTGGCGGCGGACCCGGCCTCCACCTTGTGGCGGGCGTTCGCCAATTGGTCCTGGGCCATCTTGTACTGCTCGCGACTGACATCGAGTTGTTTGCGGGCGGCATAGAGGTACCAATAAGCGATGTCCGCATTGCCAAGGATGCGGATCGCCTGGAACTTCGTGGACGCATCCACGCGGTCCTTCTGATAGCCGGCGATCTGGATGGAGTACAGGTTCACACGGGGGCCCGCCCCCTGGAGCAGCGACTGAACAACCGAGACGCTTGCAGCAGCCGAGGAGACCCCACCCGACTCGGAGACCGGCAGGCTTGCCGTGATCGCGCCACCGGTCTGGAGAGGGGTCGAGACACCGGCTTGGTATCGGCGGCTCGACCCCATGTTGCTGTCGCCGAACTCACTTCGAGAGTATCGCCCCGAACCAAAGAAGACCGACTCGAACTTCGCTCGCTCTGCGTCTACGGAATGCTGCGCGACGGCCGGAGCGATCATTTCGACCTTCAGGTCCAGGTTATTGGCCAGCGCAGCGGCGCGGACCTCCTCAATGGTGAGCTTGACCACACGCTGAGTTTCATTGGGCTCGGCGGTTTGTCTCATCAGCTTCTCGGTGGCCTGCTCGATGGTCACCGGCTCCGATTTCGATTGCTCCTCAAGCCGGACGGTCTGAATCGTATCCAGCCTCGTCGCCAACGCCGCCAACTCGGGCGTGCGATGAACTTCCGGCGCGCCGCAGCCGGCCACTGCAAAGGGCACGAACAACAGCACACCCAAGCATCCCAATCCTGTGATTCGTTTGTATCTGCGACTGCTCGTACTCATCAGCATACTCCAAAACCGCTGTCGGTTAGCATCCACACACATCGGAGCAAAGAATGTGCCATCTGGACCGTCTCGGCGAGGGTATTCCACGCCAAAGTGAACACAGTCTCTGTCCGCTTTTGAGACCGGCGCGCCCGAATTCGGACACGTTCGACCCAGGGCCAAGCGTGTCCGTTCTGCCTCGATAGCCCCGTACCGCGAATCTCGTCGCCCTTCTACTCGCACCGCAGGGCCACCATGGGATCAATCTTCGCCGCCCGCCGGGCGGGAAAATAGCTTGCCAGAAGCGAGACAGCACCCAACAGGACCACAGTCACAATGACGCTGGCCGGATCGACCGGGCTGACTCCGTAGAGCAGGCGGGCCGCGACCTTCGCCACCGTTAATCCCAACGCCAGCCCAACGATCAATCCCATCATCGTCAGCAACAGTCCCTCTCGCAGGACCATGCCCATGATGCTTCCATGCGTCGCGCCCAGGGCTTTGCGGATGCCGAGTTCCGACGTGCGCGACGCGACCGTATAACCCTTGATCGCGTAAATGCCCAGCGCTGCCAGGAACAAGGCAGCCGCCCCGGCCGCCAGCCCCAGACGGGCCCCGAACCGCGCCAGCCACATGTTGTGACTGTCATGGCGTATCTCGGCGAGCGTCGCCAGCGAGAGCACCGACATTCCTGGCTCGACCCGGCGCATCTCCAGCGCAATGTGTCGCCGCAGGACCTCCACGGATTCTCGGCCGGCGACATGCAGACACAGGTACGAGGACAATTGTCCTGACTGCGTAGGCACATACATCTGGCCGTGGACCTCTCGATCCCGCACGCCCGGCACATTGGCGACGATACCCACCACTCGGTAGGGATCGACCTCCAATTCTCCCGCCTCCGGGATGCTCCATTGAATGAGACAATCGAGAACGTTGCCGCCGGGACGGAGCTTACGTGCTGCGGACTCGTCGATGATTGCGACCTTTTCCGCCTCGGGAAGGGCATCCCGTTGGTCGAAGAGCCGTCCTCGCAACAGGGGGATCTCCAGCGCCGTGAAGTAGTCCCGGCCGACGTCGATCAGGGCGTTCTTTCGTGCGAGAGGTCTCCCCGTCTCGGCTTTTCCGTACCCCGGGAGGTATTCGCGAATCGTCACCGGACCCCCTCCCCCATAGAAGAGCCGGGACATCGTTCCCAACGCCCGAACCTGCGGCAGAGACGCCAGATGATCCGCGAGGGCCTCGCATGCCTGGACACCACGGACCCGGCCGTATCCGGCCGAAAGGGGATCGATCTGGACAATCAGCTTGTCCTCCAGACAGAAGCGAGTATCCGGCTGCGCTACTTGCAGGGCGCTGCGCGTCAGGAGCGCGGCGCTAAGCACCAGAGCCACCGCCAAGGCGATCTGGCCTGTTACCGAAAGAGCATTCCGCCTACGCCGCAGGGCGCCCAGCATGCCGCCGACAGACGCCTTCATCTCGCCCGAGATGTTCCGTTTCGATAGCCACAATGCAGGTCGCAAGCCAAACAGCAGCGTGGCCGGCAGGCACAAGCTCAGGGTAGCCGCCAAGACTCGAACATTCAGGGCAACGTGGAGATCTCTCAGCGGAGCCTGAGAGTCCGGGATCGTTGTCATGCACGCATTGAAAACCCTCATGCCGCCGACAGCCAGCAGAACACCGAAGGCCCCTCCCAGCAGGCTCAACAGTAGGGACTCCGTGAACAGTTGCCGGACAATCCGCCAGCGGCCTCCGCCCAGGGCCGAACGGACGGCAATTTCCCGGCGGCGTGAGGCGCCCTGCACCATCAGCATATTTGCCAGGTTCAAGCAGGCGATCACAAGAATGATCGCTGACGCACCCATCAGGACGAGACTGAATACCGTGAAGATCAGATGTGATTCCTCGGAATCGATGTCGATTTCGAACCGGCCCGGCGGGCGCAGAGAGAACGAGGTTCCTTCTCGCCACTGCTCCGGGTACTGGGCCTGGAAGTACGGAGCCAGAGATTGCAGTTGCATCTGGGCGGCCGACATGTCCACCTCAGGCTTGAGTCGCCCGATGACATCGCACCACGGGTAATCCCAGTCTGCCGAAGCGCCGTTCGGGCGGCTCCGATCGCGATACCAAGTGCACACCACTCGATAGCTGCCCAGAGACAGCCACAAATCGGGGCCAAGCAGCGAAGCGCCGGTGAAGCCTTCCGGGGCCACGCCCACAACCTGGCAGGGGACGGCGTTGACCATCAGAGAACCACCGACGATCTTCGGATTGCTGCCGAGTCGCTGCCAAAGACGATGGCCGAGAACCACGACGGGGGCACTGCCTTGACGCTCCTCCTCGGGCAGGAACCCCCGCCCCAGGGCGGGAGCGACTCCCAGGAAGGAGAAGTAGTTGGCAGAAACGTATCTGGGCCTCACTTCCCAGGCCGAATCCGCATGGACCACGGTTGTGCGTCCCCCGACGTAGCCGCTCTGGGCCATGAGGTCGCTGAAAGCCAGGCCGCTGTCACGGATCGTCACATAGGCGGAATAGCGGAAAGAATCGAGATTGGCGCCGCGCGTCGTGCAATATGCCAACTGCTCTGGATTCCTCACCTTCCTCGGTGCAAGCAGCAATAGCATATCGGCGATGCTGAACATGGTCGTATTGGCCCCGATGCCGATCGCGAGGGTGACCATCGCAATCGCCGTGAAGCCGGGCGACTTTCTCAGCATCCGCAGAGCGTATCGAATGTCCTGCCATATCGTCGTCATTTCGTGGCTCCAGTTCACTGTCAACCGTGCTCTCTCCTCTCTATTCGCATCGCAACGCCACCATCGGATCGACCTTCGCCGCACGTCGAGCCGGGAGGTAGCAGGCCAGCAATGCGACTGTGCTCAACAGCAGAGCCGCGGAGATAAACGTCGCCGGGTCGGTCGGCGTGATCTCGAAGAGCTGGCTGCGCAATATCCCTGTCGCCGCCACGGCGACGGCGAGGCCCGCCCCGATGCCCAGTGCGGTCAGAATCACGCCTTCCCGCAACACCAGGACGAGCACGTTCCACCGCTGCGCCCCGAGCGCGATCCGGATCCCGATCTCCTGCACCCGGCGGGCTACGCTGTACGCGGTCACAGCGTACAGGCCGACCAGCGCCAGGACCGTCGCCAGAGCGCCAAACAAGCTCGCCAGAAAACCGGCCAGACGCTCATTCGCGAGCACGCGGTCCAACTGATCCTCCATCGTCCTCAGGCCCACCACGGGAATGCTGGGGTCCAGCTTGCGCACCTGCTCCCGAACGGCCTGGAAGATCGGCGAGGAAGCGCGATTCGTTCGCAAGTGCACGGTCATCTCGCCGATGCCAAGCTGAGGATACGGCACAAACACCTGCGGAAGAGCCGCCTGGCGCAACTCCATGGTCCGGGAATCACACACCACCCCGACGATCTCCCGATCCGGGCGGGCGTCGGCACTCCATCGGAAGCCCACGTGGTAACCGATGGGGTTGCGGCCGGAGAAGAACCATTGCACGAAGGCCTCGTTGACCAGGAGCACGTTCTTCGCGCCCGGCTTCTCGTCTCGCTCATCAAAGTCGCGGCCCAGCTTCAAAGCCATGCCCACCGTCCTGCAGTAGTCGCGCGACACGGTATCGCACAGGGCAGCCACATCCTCACCCTCCCGGGGCTGGTATCCCTCAACGACGACCCCATTGCCCCAGCGGCAGTTCTCCAAGAGCGGGATCTGCGAGACAGCCACCGACTCGACCCCAGGCACCGACCGCAGTTGCGTCTGCAACTGCTGCCAGAACGTGAACGCGCGCTGCCGGTTGTACCCGCTCAACGCCGGGTCCACCCGGAAGCAAATCAGATTCGTGGTCCGAAAGCCGGGGTCCACATGGTAGAGCGCCAGGAGACTGCGGATGAGCAGCCCCGAACCGATCAACAGGACTACCGACAGGCATACCTGTGTCGCGACCAAGGCCTGCCGCAGACGTGCGTGCGAGCCGCCCAGCACGGATGCCGCGCGCTCCTTGAGGGTGGAAGCCAGATCGACTCGTGTCGTCCACCAAGCCGGGAACAAGCCGAACAGCAGCGCTGCCGCCGCCGAAACGAGGGTGTGGAAGATCAGCGTGCGCCCGTTGAGCGAGGGTGAGAGCGCCGCGTTCAACTGCCCCGGGGCAAACAGCAGAATCATGCGGGTGGTCCAGAGGGCGACGACCAAAGCGGCCGACCCGCCGGCAGCCGCCAACAACAGGCTCTCCATCAATGCCTGGCGGAAGATGCGCCAACGGCCTGCGCCAATCGCCAGTCTCACCGTGATTCCCTTCTGGCGGTTCATGGCACGCGCGATCAGCAGGTTCGACACGCTGACGCAGGCAGCCAGGAGAACCAGCCCCGCCAACCCCAGGAGCAGGAGGAGCGTGGGCCCCAGGTAGGAAGACAGGTACGAGATGCCCCGGCGCGCCGGCAGCAGCACGGCCCGCGACTGGAGAAACTGCTCGCGTTCCCTGGCCGGTACGTCTTCAAATCCGGGGCCCTGGATTTCCTGTTCGATGATTTGTCGGTAGCGGGTCTGGAGGGCGGCGGCCGCCTGCTCGCGGGAGAACCCCGGCCGGAGCCGGGCAAGAACCAGCACCCACCGATTCTTGCGGTCGTCCAGCGAAGACCACGAGGGGGTGATCTGCTTCTTCATGGTGACAGGGAGGAACAGCTTGGGCTGTGCATCCAAGCTGAGCCCTTTGAAGCTCGGCGCGGCCACGCCGACCACAACGGCTGGAGTGCCATTGATCAGCAGCGTGCGGCCGAGGATGGATCGGTCCGCTCCAAAACGCACCCGCCAGTATTGGTGGCTCAGCACCACGACGGGCTCGGCCCCTGAGATTGCCTCGTCTGCGGCGACAAACGTGCGGCCTAACACCGGCCGCACGCCCAGCACGTCGAAATAGCTCGCCGAAGCCAGTTCGATTTCGACCCGTTCGGCTCCGCGGCCGTCATCCACCGCGACTGTCTCGCCCCGCTGGCACAGAACCCCATCGAACAGCGTTGTGGTCTCCTGGAAATCCTTGAACATGGGGTAGGAGAGTACTCTGTCGTTCTGACGGGAGCCGATGAACTTCCCCTGGGGCACTATGACGATCAAAGCCCCCGGGGCCCTGACGGGCAGCGACCGCAGGAGAACCTGCTCGAAGATCGTGAAGATCCCGGTGTTGGCTCCGATGCCCAACGCCAGTGTCAGCACAGCCACGACCGCGAAGCCGCGATTCCGTGCTAACATCCGAAGCCCATAGCGAATGTCGTGCCAGATCGTGATCATAGCATTACTCCTTGTTCAGATGAATCGGTGGGGCAAGCCCTACCCTATCGACGGTCAATAGCCGATCTCTTTCTCCATCCACCCGTCCTTGAGCTTGATGATCCGCCGACCGTAGGCGGCATACTTCTCATTGTGGGTGACCTGGATGATCGTGGTCCCCTCGCTGTTGAGTCGTTTGAAGAGTTTCATGATCTCGTCGCCCTGGCTGGAGTGCAGGTTGCCGGTGGGCTCGTCGGCCAGCAGGAGCTTCGGATTGGCGATCACCGCTCGGGCGACCCCGACCAACTGCTGCTGCCCGCCGGAGAGCTGGCTGGGGAACAAGTCCTTCTTGCCCACGATGCCGAAGCGGTCGAGCGTGTCGCAGACCATCGACGCCCGCTCGGCACTCTTGACGTTCCGGTAGGACAGCGGGATATCGAGGTTCTCGTAGACCGTCAGCGTGTCCAGCAGGTTGAAATTCTGAAACACGAAGCCGATGTACTGTTTGTTCAGGGCCAGACGTTTTTGGGGTTTGAGCGCATGGATCGCGTGGTCAAAGAGGTAGTATTCGCCTTCCCAGTCGCCGTCGAGCATCCCGAGGATGTTCAGCAGCGTGGTCTTGCCCGCCGCGGACGGGCCCATGAACGTGATGAACTCGCCCTCCTCGATGTCCAGGTTGATCTGCCGCAGGACGTAATTCTTTCCCGCCCGCGTTTCATAACACTTCTCGATGTTTCGCAATTGAATCATAGCCACGGTCTTCAATCTCCAGTTCTAAGTCTTTCGTTGTCGGTTCATACCTGTTGGTAATCAGTAATTGGCAGTCGGCTCTCCTTTGCCGACAACTGATTGCCGGCTACCGACCACTCTCTTCTCATTCACATCTCAACGCCACCATCGGATCGACCTTGGCCGCCCGGCGGGCGGGGAGCCACGCAGCGGCCAGAGCCACCGCGAACAGAATCAACCCGGAGAAGATCAGGGTCACGGGATCATACGGGGCAATGCCGAAAATGACGGCGCCGAGGACATGGGCCAAGGCCAAGGTCAGCGGCAGGCCCAGCGCGATACCATAACAGGCCAGCCGTCCGGCCTCGCAGAGGATGGGCCGGGACACATCCGCCGGCCGCGCGCCCAGCGCCATACGCAGGCCGATCTCACCGGTCCGGCACGTTACCTGGTGCGCCATCAGCCCATACAACCCGAGGCACGAGAGCCCCAGGGCCAGCACGCCCAGACCGACGAACAACAGCCGGAGAGTCCGTTCCTGGGAGAGATCCTTCTCCAGCAGCAGCTTCTGGGTAGTGATCTCCTGCAGGGGCAGCCCGGGATCGATCTCGGCCACCGCCCGGCGCACGGCGGGCACCAGCGCCAGCGCGGGCAGGACGCTCCGTACAGCAAAGCTGACCCCGCGGCGCACATTCTGCCGCTGGCAGAAGTAGATCGTCGGGTGCGGCTCCCGGTGCACATCGCGCCGGTAGCTGCTGCACACACCCACAACTTGGTGCTGCTCGGCTGCTCCACTCATACCTCCCGTTGTGACCGACATCCCCAGGGGATTGGCTCCGGGAAAGAAGTGCCGGGCAAGGGCCTCATTGACGATGGCGACGGGCTCGGAGCCGCGTGTGTCCGCCGGGGTGAAATCGCGTCCGGCCAGCAGGTTCACTCCCATCGTCGCCAGCCATCCGTCGCTGACGAGGCCCACGAGAACGTTCTCAGGAGGAAGGCCAGGAACCGAGGCTTTCGGCCACCAACCTCCGCTGGAAAACGCCACCGACCGAACGCCGGGAATCCCTGCCACATTCGCACGCACCTGCTCGAAGAAGCCGGGGAGGTCGTCCTTCTTGACCACCGAGTCCAGGGGACGGAGTTCGAAAACCAGGAGGTTCTCCGTATCGTAACCCGGATCGACCTGACGCAGATTGACGATGGTCCGTATCAGCAGCCCGGCCCACGCGACCAGCAGCAGCGACAGAGCCATCTGCGCCACGACCAGGATTCTCCCCCACCGCGACCGAGAGACGCCCTGAGCGCCGCTGGTCTTGAGCTCGGCCAGGGGGTCCACGCGTCCGGCCCGCCAGGCGGGCAGCAACCCGAAGAGCAAGGTTGTGAACACCGCCACGCCCACCGTAAACAGCAGGACGGTCCCATCGATCCCCTGGCCCAGGCGGATGCCGGCGGAAGACACGGCCATGTAGTCCAGATCATTATACAGCGAGCGCACCAGGTTGGTCATCGGTCCCGCCAGGGCCGCCTTGAGCCACACGCTCACCACCAACCCGGCCGCCGCTCCGCCCAGGGACAGGAGCAGGCTCTCCACCAGGGATTGGCGGATCAGGCGCCAGCGCCCCGCCCCAAGGGCGACACGCACCGACAACTCCCGGTGGCGCCCGGCGCTCCGCGCCAGCAGCAAGCCCGCCACGTTGGCGCAGGCAATCAGTAGCACCAAGCCAACCAGGCCCTGGAGCAACATCAGATCACCGGCCTGGCCGGAGACCGCGACCGCCAGTCCATGCCGGCCGTCCGCCAAGGGAATTGCCGGCGGATCTCCTCCCGCCGGGGGTCGGCTGAGAGTGCGCGGGAACAACACCTCCAACGAAGCGCGGGCCTGAGCCTCGTCGGCGCCCGGGGCCAGCCGTCCCATGATGCGGACCCACGCGTCCCTGCGGTTCTCCAGACGGTCCTCGTCCGACGTCAGCAGCGCCTGGGTCGCGAAGGGCACATAGAAATCCGTCGGATCGCCGTGCAGGGGCCCCCGGTAGCGTTCGGGCAGCACGCCGACGATCGTAAAACCGCCGTTGTTGATCATCAGGGTCCGGCCCAACACGTGGGGATCGAGATCGTAGTAGCGCTCCCAGAGACGATAGGTGATCACGGCCACCGGATCGGCGCCGGCGTGATCGTCCTGAGGGGCCAGGGGCCGCCCGAAGAGGACCCGCGCGCCGTAACCGTCGAAGAAATTGCCTGAGACCATCAACCCGTGGGCCACAGCCGGCACGCCGCCGGCGCGAATCGTCACACCGCCATCGACATAGGAGAAGGCAAAGAGGTGGGAGAACCCCTCGGCATTCTCGGCAAACTCGCGGTACGTGGGGTACGGGAAAGCCAGCCAGGATCTCTTGCCGGCGACCCTGGGTCCCCACATGTCACTCGTGAAACCGCCAATCGGAACGTCGGACCCCATCCAGGCGATCACGCGCAGATCCTGCGGATCGCGCACCGGTAGGGACTTTAGCAAAACGCCGTTGATTACACTGAAAATCGCCGTGTTGGCGCCGATGCCCAGAGCCAGCACCCCAATCACCACCGCCGTAAGACGGGGGTTGTTCCGCAACTGGCGGAAGGCGCGACGTATGTCATGACCGATAGTTCTCATTTTGCCACCTCTTCTGAATGCGTTCGCGTTGACTCTGCTCGGGGAACTCTCGCGTCTTCAAGATCGTTCGGATCACCTCGGCGCGCCGCGTCAACAAAGCCAACGGGATTGATCAGTTTGCCTCTCTGGAAATCCCAGCCGGAGTCATAGAGCAATTTGTCGATCTGGTCGGCGGACAAATCGGGGTTGACCTGCAAACCACAGGCGACCACGCCGGCAAGGTAGGGCGCGCCCCAACTCAACCCGCCGCGTGTCCAAAAGGTGTAGGCGTCCCTGGCCTTCGGGCTGGCCGTGGTCCGGTGGTCGATAGGAGTGAAGAGTATGCCCGGCTCGGGATAGACACTGCCCCCGCTGTAGAAAGCGCAAAGCTGATAGTTCACGGGATCGCCCGAGTCCTCAAGAAAGCGGCAGCCGGCTCCGAATCCCATCTTCCCACCATGGATGACATAAATCCCGGCCTGCTCGGCCTGCATCAAGAGCGTTTTCCACCAGTGGAGATTCGGCTCCCTCGCGGAGAATCCCTTGGACACGGAAACGATGCGGATTTGTTCGGACTTCTTTTTGTCACGATTGTATTGGATGATCTGCTCCATCGCCCGGCAGCGATACTGATAATCGCCTTTCCAGGAGGGCTCCGCCCAGAAATGCAGGATCGCTCCCGGCGCTGTACCACACGCTTTGCCGACGAGGAGACTGGCCACGGCGGCACCATGCATTTGCGGACCGGCATTTCCGGTGCCAATGTCCGTATAGCCGGTCAACTGGTCCTTGTATTCGACATGGTCCAAAAGCAGAGGCTGATCGATGATGGCCACATGAACCCCCCGGCCGGTGATGCCGCGCTCGTGGATCTGTTTTATGCGCAATCCCGGGTCTTTGCCCCATTCCATGACCTTCTTGGGATCGAAATCCTGCGGCAGATGATCGCGTTGAGGCCATACGGTGGAACTGTCGAACGGCACGACTCTCAGAAGCTCGCCCTGGCGGGACAGATCCGGTCGGCTGAGATCCACGCCGTTATAACCCCAGAGTGAATTGAATTTGCCGAGATCTCCTTCATGGCGCAGGACGATGGGACGGTCTTGGCCGATATCGATTTGTTTGCCGGCACACGAGACCTCGATCACCGTGTGTGGGGCCTTGATCTCCGGCTTGCCGAAGAACCGGGCCCGCATATTCGGGTACTCCAAAAGAATGATCTGCCCATCCGCCTCCGTCGACTCTTCGGTGGGCGGCCCGGCGAGGGCCTTGAATTCTTCCGGCGTAGTGAGCTTGAAGGAAATACGGCCGTCGGCCGCCGCCTGACGCGCAAGGGCGCAGGAGTCTCCATTGGGATGCCAGCCCTGTCCCGCGAGGAGACAGAGCGTCGATGCGCAAAGAGACAACGTGCCAGCCGCCAGCCTGCCGAACCACCTCCAAGTCATCATAGATTCCTCCTATTCGCATCTCAGCGCCACCATCGGATCGACCTTCGCCGCACGCCGCGCGGGGAGATAACCCGCCAGCAACGAGGCCGCGCCGAGCAGGGCCACAGTCACGACGATGCTGACCGGATCGATTGGGCTGATGCCGTAGAGCATTCGGGCCGCGACCTTCGCGACCGCCAGTCCCAGTGCCAGCCCGATGGCCAAGCCCACGATCGTCAGCACCAGTCCCTCGCGCAGGACCATGCCCATGATGCTCCCGCGCGTGGCTCCCAGGGCCTTGCGGATGCCGATCTCCGATGTGCGCGAGGCGACTATGTACCCCTTGATCGCGTAGATGCCCAACGACGCGAGAAACAGCGCCGCCGCCCCGGCCGCAAGTGCCAGGCGGGCACCGAATCTCGCCAGCCAGACGGAGGAATCGTCATAGCGTATCTGGGCCAGAGTCGCCACCGACAGGACCGGCATGTCCGGATCGAACCGGCGAATCTCTTTGGAGATCCGCTGTCGCAGGTGGTCAGCCGAGGCCCTGTCCGCAACATGCAGATAAAGGCAGGAAGCCCAGCTACTTGCTTCGATAGGTGTATACACTTGAGCATGGACTTCTCGGCTCTCTATCCCCGGCAAGTTGGCGACGATCCCGACGACCCGGTAGGGATCGGAATCCACTCTGGTGAGGACGCCGTACTGGATAGAACAGCCGAGGGCATTGCCATCCGGGCGGAGCTTGCGCGCCAGGGACTCGTCAATGATCGCAACCTTCTCCGCGTTCGGAACGCGATCCAGCCGATTGAAGAAGCGCCCCTGCAACAATGGGATCTCCATGGCCTCGAAATAGTCGCGGCCCACGCCGGTAAAGGCGACATCCCGTGCGAGACGTTTGCGAGACCCGTTCTCTCCTCCCCCCGGCAGGTATTCAGTAATCCATACCCACCCGCCGCCCCCGAAGAAGACTCCGCCCGATGCCCCCACGGCCTTGACCTCCGGCAGGGACGCCAGGTGATCCGCCAGCGTCTCGTACGCCTGGACGCTCCGGACCTCGTCATACCCGGCGGCAGGTGGATTGATCCGGACGACCAGCTTATCGGCCAATGGAAACCGCGGGTCCGGCCTCGCCGCCTCCAGGGCACTCCGCGTCAGCAGCGTCGCACAGAGCACCAGGGCCACCGCCAAGGCGATCTGCCCCGCCACCGAGAGACCACCCCGCTTTCGCCGGAAGGACCCCAGTACGCTGCCGCCGGAGGCTTTCATCTCACCGGCGATGTCACGCCTGGACAGCAATAGAGCGGGTCTCAAACCGAACAGGAGTGTGGCCATCACGCACAAACCCGGCGTGGCCGCAAGGACGCGGACACTCAAACCGAAGGGGAGAACCGTCGGCTCATCCTGAAACGCTGCGACGTATGCCTTGAGAACCCGCACGCCGCAAAACGCCAGCAAAACGCCAAGGATGCCTCCCAGGACCGCCATCAGCCCAGATTCGATCAGCAACTGCCGGACAACCCGCCAGCGCCCTCCGCCGAGGGCCATGCGGATGGCGATTTCACGGTGACGCGAGGCCCCTTGCACGATCAGCATGTTCGCAAGGTTCAGGCAGGCAATCACCAGGATGATTGCGGCCGGCGTCACCAGGGCCAGACTGATCATGCCGTAGAACCTAAGGTCCTGCTTGATATCGCTGTCTATCCGCTCCCGGCCGGGTGGGCGGAGGTAGATCGAGGAACGGTCAGTCCAATCCGCGGGAGATTCCTGTTTGAAACGCGGGACCAGAGCCTGCAGTTGTGCCTGGGCGACCGCCATGGTCATCTCCGACTGGAGTCGTCCGACAACATGGAACGACGGTTTCAGGTCCGGTCGGGACCGGTAGATCTGATGCGCCGTTCGGAGACTCCCCAGCGGAAGCCAAAGATCGTAGCCATGGAGCGTGACACCGTTGAAGCCCTCCGGCGCCACACCGACGACCTGGCACGTCGTTCCGTTGACGTTCACAAACTCGCCAACGAGCTTCGGATCACCGCCCAGCCGCTGCCAACAGCGATGGCTCAGGACGGCGACAGGGGCGCAGCCTTCCTGCTCCTCCTCGGGCAGGAACGCCCGCCCGAGGACCGGAGTGGTCCCCAGAATGGCGAAGAAGTTGGGCGAAACGTATGTCATCCACACGGACCAAGCCGAACCTTCACGAACGAGGGTCCCGTGATCAGAGAAAACGATCTGAGCCAGGACATCGCTGAAGGCCAGACCACTGTCACGGAAAGCGAGATACTCAGGATAGCGAAAAGAGGAATCCTCGACGCCCCGGATCGCACAATACGCCAACTGCTCGGGGTCTTTCACTCCCCCCGCGCGAGCAAGCAGTATCGTATCGGAGAGACCCAACATGATGGTATTGGCTCCGATGCCAATGGCCAAAGTGATCAACGCGATCGCCGTGAAGCCCGGCGTCTTCTCCAACATCCGAATACCGTATCGAATATCTTGCCAGAGTGTTCTCATTTCAGTACTCCCAAACCTCGCCATTCCATCGCTATTCACATCTCAACACCACCATCGGATCGACCCTCACCGCCCGGCGGGCAGGGACGTAACTGGCCAATAGGGCCACGCTGACCAACAGAAATACTATACAGGCAAAGGTCAATGGATCCGTGGGACTCACGTCGTGCAATAGACTCGTCATCATTCGCGTCAGAGCAAGTGCTCCAGCGATGCCTATGGCTATCCCAGCCAGAACGAGCTTGATTCCCCGTTTCAGGACGGCCCTCAATACGTCAGCACGCCTGGCCCCCAGGGCCATGCGAATGCCTATTTCATGCGTGCGTCGCGACACGGCATAGGCTACGGTTCCGTAGATACCGATGCTGGTCAGGGTCAACGCGATGGCTCCAAACGCAGCCAGGAACAAGGTGTTGAAACGCTGTGGCGAGAACAACGCCGCGATCTCTCCCTCCACGGTCCCGATATCAGCGAGCACGACAGTCGCATCCATGGCTCGCACTTCCTTTTGCATCGTCGCCAGCAAACGCATGGGATTGCTTTCCGTACGGATCATGAGAGCACTTTTATACCCCGGGACATAGACAACATCATCTGGGAAACTGGTCAGTGATTTCATGGAGTTGTCCGACGCGAAATACCTCAGATAGTGCCTTACATTGCCCACGATGCCGACGATCTGGCGAACGACCGGCTCCGATTCCCCTTGCGCAATGTACTTTCCAACAGGACTCTGATCCGGCCAGAAACGTTGCGCCATCGCGTCGTTGATGATGGCCAGCGGGGCCGAGGCGGCCGTTTCCTGTTCCGTGAAGAACCTCCCCTGGAGCAGAGGGATCTCGAAGACACGGAAGTAGTCGGGGGTAATCGTCGTGCGCCGAATCGCCACGCGATCCTGATCCGGCCGAAGTCCTTCCGGGGCGAAGACGCTGTAATTGTACCCCGGCCACGCCGGCGTGGTGTTCGCCAGTGCCGCACACCGCACGCCGGGCAGAGAGGCAAGACGTTCCAGGACTTCCTTCAGGAACGCCGCACGTCGATTGGGTTCGGAGTATGGAGGCACGTCTTCGTTGAGCTCAACCGTCAGCGACAAGACATGCTCCGGATTCACCCGAGTGTCGAAATGAAGGATGCGTACATACGTATTGATCATCAGACCCGCACCGATCAACACCACAAACGCGATGGCGATGTCGGCAACGACCAACGACGCCCGCATCGCGTGGAATCGTGTGCTGTAGCCGGGCGTCCTCCCGGCCGACAAGGACCGGCCGAAGTTGATCTTGGACGTCCAGATCGCCGGCAGCACGCCAAAAAGCCCACAGGCGAGCAACGAGATGGCCAGGACATAAAGGAACGTCCGTCCGCCTATGTGCAGATCGATGAACCAGGGAATCAGCTTCATCTGGCTGCCTTTCAGTGCGGACAGCACACCGACCCCCCAGTATGCCAGCACCAAGCCACACAAACCGCCGAGTGCGGAAAGAAGAACGCTCTCCGTCAGCAACTGTTGAATGATGCGAGATCGGTGAGCCCCGAGAGCGGCACGAACAGCCATCTCCCTCTCACGCGCGACGGACCGCGCGGTCAACAGGCTGGCCACGTGGATGCAGGAAATCAGCAGCACGGCACTGACGATGCACAACAGAACCACGATGGAATGGGGATTGCCCGACCATCCGATTGCCGTCCTGTAGGCCTCCTTCATGGGGACAACCAGGACGCCCGTGTCGGCGAGTTTGTCGGGATGGGCCCGCGCCAGACGGTCGGCGATAACGTCCATTTCCGCCTGGGCTCGCGCCGTATCGATACCCGGTCTCAGGCGTCCGACCACATGTGTGCCCCGCGAGGTGCGGTGTTCTTCCGTTGCCGTCTCCAGATGCATCGGAACCCATATTCCGCAAGCTTGAAGGCTGAAAACCCACCGAAAACTCTCGGGCAAAACCCCCACCACCGTATAAGCCTGCGCGTCGAGGACGAGCGTGTCGCCGATCACATTCGGGTCGCCGGCGAACCAGCGCTGCCAGCGGTCGTAGCTCAAGATCACCGTACGCCGCTCGGCCGGTTCGCTCTCTTGCGGCAGGAAGGTCCGACCCAGAATCGGTTCGACCCCCAGGGCCGAGAAGAACCCGTCGGATACAAGCATGGCCTCGCTCTTCTGGGTTCGGTCCGCATGACTGACGATACAATCGAAACGATTGGCCGCAACGAGAGATTCGAACACGTGGTTTTGGTCGCGCCAATCGCGGAAATTGGGAATCGAGGCCATCTCTCTGTGTGTTCTGGCCGGATCGGTTTCACATACCCATGCCAATGTCCCCGCGTCCTTGTAAGGGCACGGCCGAAGGATAACCGCGTCGACCACACTGAGCATGGCGGTCGTCGCGCCAACACCGACCGCCAGGATCAGAACCACCATAGCCGTGAACCCCGGGCTCTTGCCCAGCACCCGAAGACCGTACCTGATGTCTTGCCACAACGTTGCCATTTCTCTCTCCTATTCACATCTCAGCGTCACCATTGGATCGACCCGCGCCGCCCGCCGAGCGGGGAGATAGCTGGCCAATAGTGCAATCGCGGTCAGGACGAACGAGACGACTACCAGGGTCAGTGGGTCCGTGGGGCTGATGCCGTACAAAAGGCTCGACAGCAGCCGCGTCAAGGCCACGGCCCCCGCCACACCGACGACGACGCCAACGAGCGTCAGTCGCAGCCCTCGCCACAACACCATCCGCCGGACGTTCGCCTTCTCAGCACCCAGGGCCATACGAACTGCAATTTCCCGTGTCTGCTGGGTCGTGCTGTAGTGCAGCAGGCCGTAGACGCCGACCGTCGCAAGAACCAGGGCGATGACCGCGAAGAGGCTCAGCAGGGTCATGACGAACCACCGGGGCGCCAGCATGCCGGACAACATGGCCTTGACCGGCTCGACCCTGCGAATCACTTCATCCTTTTCCAACTCGGTCGCCTGGGTGCGAATGGCGTCGGCCAGGCGCATCGGGTCGCCCTCGGTCCTCACGATGAGGACCGCCCCCTCGATCCAACTGCTCTGTGGTATCGGGGTATAGATCGTACCCCAGTCCGGCTGCAAGTGCTGGAAGTCCTTGACCGTGCCGACCACGCCCACCACGACGTGATGGCTGTCCGGGAAATCAATCTGCCGGCCGACCGGATCGACGTCGCCGAACAGCTTGTGCGCCAGGTGCTCATCGATGATGATGCCCGTCCCCTCACCGTGGAGGTCGGTCTCCGTGAAGGTGCGTCCCTTGAGCAGCGGCACGCCCAGGGTCTCCAGGAAGCCGGCGCTCACGTGGGAGAGTAGGGTTGGGTCCCAGTGGTCCTCGGCGTAGGCACGGCCGGGGATGCGGACGCCGACTCCGGCGTACCCTGCATATCCCAGACCCAGTTCGCTCAGGCTCAGTCCGGCCGAGCGGACCTGCGGAAGGGCCCGCACGCGCGGCAGCAGCGTCTCAAAGAAGGCCTGGCAGTGGTGAGGCTCAGGATATTTCCTTTCGGGCAGGCCGAACGTCACGGTCAACACGCCCTCGGGCCGGAAACCAAGATCCAGCGTGTGCAGGGCGATCATGCTGCGGATCAGCAGGGCTGCACCAATGAGCAGGATCAGGGAAAGCCCCATTTGGGCGATCACAAGGCCGCCATGAAGCCGCCTCCCTCCGCGTCCGGTGGTAGATCGCGTCGTTCCTTCCTGGAGCATCCGAGTCAGCCGGACGCCGGAAGCCCCCCAGGCCGGCATGGTGCCGAACAGCAGACCCGTGAGGGTGGATACTGCGAACGTGAAGGCCAAAACCGGCACATCCACGCGAGTCTCGTTCAGACGGGGAATGTCCGCGGGACACAAGCGAACGAGTCCTCGGACTGTCCAGAATGTCAGCAGAAGACCGAGCACACCACCGGCCACGCTCACCAGGAGACTCTCGGTAAGCATCTGACGCAGGATGCGTCCTCTCGATGCGCCCAGGGCCGATCGCATGGCCATTTCACGCTGCCTCACGGCGGCGCGAGCCAGGAACAGGTTGGCCACGTTGCTGCACGCGATCAGGAGCACAAACCCGGCCGCCCCCAACAGCAACAGCAGCAGCTTGCGCTTGCCCTCCAACAGCCTGTCCAGGGGCCGCCGGACGGTGAGCGCCTGCGCCAACTCCGGATCCATCTGCTTGAGGCGATCCCCAATCGGCGCCACCGCCGCACGCGCCTGCTCCATCGCAACCCCCTTCTTCAGTCGCGCCCACGTGAAAACGGATGTGCCCAACGGCATATTGGGATCGGGCGTCTTGAAAACCAAAGGTTTCCAGAGTGCCACCTGTTTGCTGAGCGGAGGTCCAACACCAGGGGGCAACACTCCGACGATGGTGCAACTGTTGTCGTCGAGATTCACGGTCTTTCCGATCACATCCGGCGTCCCGCCCAAGTCATTCTGCCAGAAGGCGTGACTCAGGATGACGACGCGATCGTTGCCCGGCTGCTCCTCTTCGGGCAGGAATATCCTACCCAACGTCGGCTGAACATCCAGCAATGAGAACAAATCGGGTGAAACGGCCGCTGCCCGGACTTTGCGGGATTTGTCGATCCCTGTGACGTAGAGATGCTCAAAGTCGAAGCCCGCGATCCGCTCGAAGACCTGAATCTGTTCGCGACAGAGCAGGAAACCCACATGCGGGGGCGGAAAGTCGCCCCATTGCGAATGCTCGTAGACGCACACCAGGCGATGGGCATCCCTATAGGGCAGCGGCCGGAGCATCACGGCGTGGACCACGCTGAACACCGCGGTGGTCGCACCGATCCCGATTCCCAGGATGACGACAACCACCGCCGTGAACCCCGGATTCTTCGCCAGCATCCGAGATCCATATCGCACATCTTGCCACGAGGTCGTCATTGCATGACTCCAGTTCGCAGTTCTCAGTTCTCAGTTGCCAGTTGTCGGTTCTCAGTTGGGAGCCGTCGGCGCTCTTGCTGACAACTATCAACTGTGAACTGTCAACTCCTTTCTATTCATATCGCAGCGCCACCATCGGATCGATTTTAACAGCACGTTGTGCGGGGACGTATCCTGCCAGCAGGGATGTCAAGGCCAACACGCTCACAGTGGCAATGATACTCACCGGATCCGTGGGACCGATGCCGTAGAGTGCACCGCGAATCAAGGATGTCAGGCCAATGGCCAACACGATGCCGAGGACCAGCCCTACAAGGGTCGACAGGCCGTTCTGGCGAAAGACCAGGGTTAGAACACTCCGTCGGGAGGCCCCCAGGGCCATGCGAACGCCAATCTCGTGTGTGCGTGTCGCCACCATATGGGCCTTGACCGCGTAGAGGCCGAGTCCGGCCAGGAACATGGCTTGCATCCCAAACAGCGTGATCACCTGGGCGTTCATCCTCGCCTGCTGAACGCTGTGACTTCCGCGATGGTGCTCGGTCAGACTCATCAACGATACCACCGCAAGCGCTGGATCGATCTTGCGAATCATCGAACCTAGATCCTGCAGCAAAGGGGATTCCATTTCCGGCGCAGTCCGGATATGCATATAGATGGGGACTTGGTCCGGGGAGATCGGCTGGTATATCTGGCCCCACTCCGAGGTCTCGTCGTATGGATCGCGCAGAGTGGAGACCACCCCCACCACACGGCACACCTGAAGGTCCGAGCCCCAACCATGTTGAATCAGGCAATCCAGGACGTTGCCGTCTCTGCGGAGCTTGTGAGCCAGGCGACTCCCGATGATCACCACAGGTTCCGCCCCGGCCGCATGATCAAGGGGACCGAACGGTCGGCCCTGTAACAGCGGCATTCCCATGGCCTCGAAGTACTCCCCATTGACTGGGAAAGTCAGTGCTCCTCTGGGGAAGAGACTCTTAACGTTGTCCTCTTCAACCCCGAGCCGGTATTCCGTAACGTCTGGGGAAGAACCTCGGTAAGAGTCACCCACAGGAAATCCCATGGACCACCCTACCGCTTGGATGCCCGGCATACCCTTGAGGCGTTCAGCGAGCCTCTCGTAGGCTGCTCCGGCCCGAGCGGGAGTGTACCCACTCGCCATCGCATCGATCTTGACCAGAATCTTGCCATGCATGTCGATCCCGGGATTGGTATTGCCGAGTTCCTGTGCTGTGCGCATAAACAACATCGCGACCATGACAAATGCAACAGACAATGCGGTCTGGCATATCATCGATAGCCCATGTGGTAAAAGACGCCGTCTGCGCCTTATGGATTGGACAACGGCCCCTGACTCCTTCAGGTCGCGGATGACATCGCGTTTGGATAGGTTCAAGGCCGGTTTGAGACCAAACATGATCGTGGCGATCAGACAGATTCCGAGGGTTGCTCCGAATACGCGCATGTCAAATGAGGTGGGGATTTGAATCACCTCATCACTCAGGGCCAGCGCCAGCCAGGCATTGAACATGCGGATGCCCACCAAGCTGGGGATCAACGCCAGCACTGCTCCCAACAGCGCCAACAGAAGCGACTCGATCAACAACTGCCGTATGATGCGTAGACGTCCGCCTCCCATGGCCATACGAATGGCGATTTCCCGTTGTCTGTCTGTCCCCTGCGCGTTGAGCATGTTCGCGAGGTTCAGGCAGGCAATGAGGAGAACAGCAAAGGAAATCGCCATCAAGACCATACTCCAATGCCTCATCCCTTGCCGAATGCGATCATCTTCCCCTAACGAGAGTTTGCCCAACCGGGTGAGATACAGCCTGGCATTGTCCTTCAATCGGTAATCTACGGAGTTGTTCTTCCATCGGGTATTCATTTGCTCTTTGAGGCGTGCACCCAACACCTGGAGCCTTGCCTCGGCCGCCGCCATGTCCAGATCAGGCTTGAGTCGTCCTATCAACCCGTTTAGCGGATAGGGTCGATTGCGATGGCGACGATCGACCAAGCCGTAAGCCCCAAGGGGCAGCCAAATATCCGGCCCATGAAGCATCGTGCCGGTGAATCCCTCGGGCGCCACACCGATGATCCGACAAGGGTTGGCGTTGATGTGCGCGACTTGGCCCGCCACATTGGGATCGCCACCCAGTGCCTGCCAGGTCCGGTGGCTCAGCACCACGACCGGTTCCGCGCCATCCCGCTCTTCCTCAGGCAGGAAGGTCCGTCCATGAATCGGATTCACCCCCAACGCGGAAAAGTAGTTGGCCGAAACGTACGCAATACGCATCTCGCTGACCACAGCCCCCTGAAGCCAGGTGCCGCGGCTTCCCATACCGCCGCCGACGGCTATTAGATCACTAAACGCCGGATTGTCGTCTCGTATATCGGTATAGTCTTCATAGCGGAAACCAGGGGAACCCTGTATGCAGCAGTACACCAACCGGTCCGGATCTTTGACCTGCATGGGCCGAAACACCAACATATTAACCACAGAGAACATGACGGTATTGGCGCCGATGCCGACCGCCAGGGTAACCAGGGCAATCGCTGTGAACCCCGGCGACTTTCTCAGCATCCGGACGCCGTATCGAATGTCTTGCCACAGTGCTATCATGGTTTATCGTGCCTTTCCGAGCAGTTGTTCGGGGGTGATCTCGCCGTCCATCCAGCCGTCTTTGAGCTGGATGATGCGGCGGCCATAGGCGGCGTATTCCTCGTTGTGCGTCACCTGGATGATCGTGGCGCCCTCTTCATTGAGCTTCTTGAACAGCTTCATGATCTCGCGGCCCTGGGTCGAGTGCAGGTTGCCCGTGGGCTCGTCGGCCAGGATCAGCTTGGGACTGGCGACCACGGCGCGGGCGATGGCGACGAGCTGCTGCTGGCCGCCGGAGAGCTGGCTCGGATAGAGGTCCTTCTTGCCCACGATCCCAAAGCGGTCCAGCGTGTCGCAGACGATCGCCGCCCGCTGCGACGCCTTGACGTTGCGATAGGACAGCGGCACATCGAGGTTCTCGTATACCGTCAGGCTGTCGAGCAGGTTGAACGCCTGGAACACGAACCCCACGTATTGGCGGTTCAGGGCCTGGCGGTCTTTCGGTTTGAGCGTGTGCACCGGCTGATCGTCCAGGTAGTACTCGCCTTCCCAGTCATGGTCGAGCATGCCCACGATGTTCAGCAGCGTGCTCTTGCCCGCCGCCGACGGCCCCATGATCGTGACGAACTCGCCCTCGGCGATCTCCAGATTGATCTGCCGCAGCACGTACGTAAACCCCGCTTTGGTCTTGTAGCTCTTCTCAACATTCTTCAACGCGATCATTTCCTATCCTCGAATCTATTCCGTTTCAGGGGTCAGGGGCCAGGGCTCGGGGGTCAGGATACGGCCTGCCCGATCCCTGAACCCCGACCCCCGATCCCCGTGTTTCATTCACACCGCAACGCCACCATCGGATCGACCTTCGCCGCCCGGCGGGCCGGGATGTAACTGGCCAACAGCGACACACCCGCCAGCAGGACAACCGTCGCGATGATGCTCACGGGATCGATGGGGTCAACGCCACACAGCACGTTTCTCACCAGCCTTGCAGCGCCGAGGGCCAACGCCATCCCGACCGACAGTCCAACGAACGTCAATACCGCATCGCCGCACAGGACCATTCTCAGGATACTTCCGCACGTGGCGCCCAGGGCCATGCGGATTCCGATCTCGGGAGTCCGGGAGCTTACCATGTACCCCTTGACTGCGTAGATGCCCAGGGCCGCAAGGAACAGGGCCATGCCCCCGAATGTGATAGCAAGGCCCGCCACGATTCGCACCACCCACATGTGCGAGCTGCGGCGGTGATAGTCCGACATCGTCATCAGCGACACGATGGCCACGTCAGGATCCACCTTGCGAATCTCCTTGGGCAGGTTGTGCAGCAAGGCCGTCTCTACCGACCGGGCGCCGCTCGCCATCCGAACATGGATATAGACGGGGCTCCCGAACGACTCCAGGTCGCGTCCCATTGGGATATAGACCTGGGGCGCGGC
Organism: Phycisphaerales bacterium UBA2218; assembly: GCA_002327785.1. GTDB lineage: Bacteria > Planctomycetota > Phycisphaerae > Sedimentisphaerales > Anaerobacaceae > PLanc-01. The sequence goes on along the minus strand of DCUI01000279.1, from coordinate 19,415 downwards.
CTCTTTCTCGAAGATGCTGTTTCGCACGCCCGGCACAATCCCGATGACTTCCCGCGTTTTTCGGCCCGCCCCGGAGATCAGGCAGCCCAGGGCGTTCCCGTCAGGTCGGAGTCGGCGGGCCTGCAACTCATCGATGACGGCGACCGGAGCATCGGTCGCCCACTCCATGCGACTGAAGTACCGGCCGCGCAGAAGCGGAAGTCCCATCGTCTGAAAATAGTCTCCGCCAACGGATCGGATGACACTCAGGACCGGCCGCCCGCCGTCCCTGTTCGGATCACCGGAGTCCGGCATGTACTCGTGGATGTCGTTGTAGGGAGTCATGAGCTCGAAGGGCATGGACGTAGACAGACCAACGGCCTGCACCGTCGGTACGGTGCTCAGATGGTCCACCAACTGTTCGCAGACTTGCAGGCTCTGGACCCCAGTGAGACCAACCCGGCGCGGCTCGACGTGGATCAGTAGTTTGTCGTCGAGCCGGTAGCCGGGAGTCATGCGAACCGCCCTCAGCGCGCTGTGCGTGAACAGGCCAGCGCCCATGACGAGCACAACGGACAGAGCGATCTGACATGCCACCGACAGGCCGCGAGGCAGTATCCGACGCGTCTTGACTCCGGGCCGGCGAGCGATGCCGCGAGACTCCTTCAGATCCCCTGTGATGTCGCGCCGGGAAAGCCTCACGGCGGGTCTCAGACCCGACAGGACGGCCGCGACCAAGCAGAAGCCCAACGTCGCAACCACGACGCGGGCATCGATCGCGGTGTCCAGTGATGTGCCCATCTCGAAGGGCAGCCAGAGAGCCGCCAGCGAGGAATCCAGGATTCTCGTGCCCCAGAAGGCCAGCGCCAATCCGAGTGCTCCTCCAAACACGGCCAGCAAAAGAGACTCGATGAGCAACTGACGCATGATCTGCATCCGGCCCCCTCCGATGGCCATGCGTATCGCAATCTCGCGATGGCGCGACGCCCCCTGGACGACGTGCATGTTCGCAAGGTTCAGGCAGGCGATGAGCAGTACAATCGCGGATACCGCCATCAGGAACGAGCTGAGAGCGGAGAGCTTCTTCTGGTCGCTGTCCTCGTAGGTGCTCAGTCTGGCGAGCCGGTGGAGGTAGAGGCTGCACCCTCTTCTCCATTGGTCCGGGAAACTCTCCTTGAGACGTACGGCCAGGGCCGGGAGCCGGGCCTCCGCCGCCGGGATGCTCAAACCGGGCTTGAGCCGCCCGACCATCGCAAGGAAGGGATAATCCCAATAGTCGCTCTTTGCCGTGGGTGGCCTATCCTTGCTCTCGCCGATCACAAGACCATAGGCCCCCAGAGGCAGCCACAAGTCGGGCCCGAGCAATGCGGTTCCCGTGAACCGCTCCGGGGCCACGCCAATCACATGGAAGAGCGTACCGTTGACGGATATTTGCGTGCCCACGATGTTCGGGTCCGCCCCTTGCCGCCGCCAGGCCCGGTGACTGAGAACGGCGACCGGTTCAACTCCTGCGTGTTCCTCCTGGGGCCAGAAGCCACGCCCTCGCACCGGTGCGATTCCCAGGGTGGAGAAGTAGTTCGCAGAAACGAACATCGCATACGCTCGCCGCGTGTCGCTGCCCTGCCGTAGCGTCACGAACTTCTGGTCCCAGCCGTGGGCCATGAGGTCGCTGAAGATCGGATTGCTGTTGCGCACGCTGAGATAGGCCGAGTAGGGAATGAAGCGAAAGCCGTGGGAACGACAGCCCACCAGCCGGTCCGGGTCCGTCACATTCGCGGGACGCAACAACAGCGCATTGACCACGCTGAACATAATCGTATTGGCCCCGATGCCGACAGCCAGGGTGACCAACGCGATCGCCGTGAACCCGGGACTCTTCGCCAGCATTCGAAGTCCGTACCGAACATCTTGCCACAAGGTCGTCATTGAACAACTCCAACTCTCAAATGGAAGTGCCGCTGAATCACATCGAAGATCTCGCTTCCACAATAAACGTCGGCGCCGGGCATGCGGCCGGCCTCAAGAGCCTGCCAATAGGCGGCGATGGGTCTGGCCGTGCCCAGCTCATAGTCCATGAGATCCCAGTTATCCTCGCGAAATGAGTAAAAGGCCCAGTGCCAGCCCTGTTCGGAAAAGACCGTCAAGGCATCGTCCAGATACTTGGCCGCGCCTTCGTTGAGCCGGCACACCCCCACTTCGCCAACAAGAATGCGCCCGGTCGGAATCTGCCAACGCGCCTGCCACTGCTTGACCGGTTCCAGGAACGACGTCATGCGCGCTCGATTCCATTCCTCCATCGGTGGCTCATCGCCTTCGCCGGTGGGGATCATTCCCGGATAGACAAAACGGCCTTTGTTTCGATGGTTGGTGAAGGCAAAGGGCTCGTAGAAATGAAACGAATAGAGCGTGTTCGCATCGCTCACGGGCTGGAGCACTTTGAAAGCCCACGGAGTCGCATAGAAACCGCTGTCGAGAATGACAGGCGTGTCGCGATCGATCCGGCGAATGGCGCGCACGGCTTTTGCGTAAAACCGGGAAAGATCGGCGGGAGTACTCCGCGCCTTGGCCTGCCAGGCTTCGTAGTCGCCGGTGAACCAATCGGCCAGACGAGGCCGGGTAGCCCGCTCGGGGCAAGGTTCGTTCAGCAGATTGTACCCCACTACGGCGGGGTGATCCTTAAGCACCGTCGCGAGTTGGCGCCAACATTCGATCGCCTGTTCCTGCCGGGCGAAGTCCCGCCACAGCGAGAATTCCTGAACACCTCCATTGTGTTGGCTCCAGCGGCTGCCCGGCAGGCTGAGCATGGTGAGAACGACCTTGAGGCCCGTCGCCTCCGCGTCATCCAGGACGTGGATCAGCAACGCGAGATCGTTCGGATCCAGGCTTGCGAATGCCTCGGGCCGACCCAGCAAGAAATCGCCGCGCCGGGATTCCGGGCGGCCGTTGAGCCATTTGTTCGGAGCCAGACGTACAAACTCCACGCCGGCTTGGCGCGCCGCCGTCAGCCTTTCCTTGAGTTCGACCTGATTGAATAGATTGGCCCCGTGTCGTGGCGAGTCCCAAAACGCGATCTTTGGCTGCGCCACCGCCGGGAGGTTGCATAGTGCAAGTGTGTACATGGCCACGGCGGTGAAGCCGAGATTCCTAACCAGCATCTGGAATCCGTAACGCGCGTCTTGCCACATCGTTCTCATCAGTATCTCCTACTCGTGTCTCAGCGCGACCATTGGATCGACCTTCGCCGCCCGGCGGGCGGGGACGTACGTGGCCAGGAACGAGGCCGCGCCGAGCAGAACCACCGTCGCGACGATGCTGATGGGATCGACCGGCCGGACGCCGTAGAGCAGGCTGGCAATCAACCGTCCCACGACGAGGGCCAGCAGCAACCCAACAGACAATCCCGCCAGCGTCAGCGCCAACCCCTCTCGGAAAACCATGCTCATGATGTCCCAGTGCGTCGCCCCGAGGGCCTTGCGAATGCCGATCTCCGGCGTTTGCGAGGCGACCATGTAGCCCTTGACCGCATAGATGCCCAGCGAGGCCAGGAACAAGGCCATGACCCCAAAGAGAGCGGCAAGCCGGGCGCCAAATCCCCATAGCCACACAAAGGGATTGCCGGCGTGACAATCCGCCAGGGTCGTCACGGACAGGATGGGCAGATGCGGATCGATCTTGCGAATCTCGGGTGGGATCTGTTGCAGGAGGGTAACCACAGTCCTGCGCGAGCTGCCTGCGACGCGAAGATGAATGAAGGCAGGCCGACTGTCAGACCCCATCGGAACGTAGACCTGGGTTCGATTGAAGTCGTTGTCTGTGACAATTCGCAGGCTCGGCACGATCCCAATCACTCGAGAAGGCGGTGACGAGGATCGCCAATCATACTGAATCAGACAGCCAAGGGCATTCCCATCCGACCGAAACTGGCGGGCCAGACACTCATCAATGATGGCCACTTTCTCCGCGTCGGGGACACCGTCAAGACGTTGGAAAACTCGCCCCTGCAGAAGAGGCATTGCCATCGCCTCGAAATAGTCCGATCCAACGGCATACACCGTGGACGTCTCCCTCCGCCGTAGGGCACGCCGATCATTTTCTTCTGCCTGCTCTTCTCCTTCCATCGACACATACTCACGGACCTCGCAATTGGAATCTCCCTCTATCAAAGGGAATGCACAGGACACGCTCACTGCCTGGACCCCAGGCATGGACCGCAGACGGTCAGTGAGCGATTCGTAGACCTGTTGCGTGCGGGCGAGATCGTAACCAGCCGCGAGCGAATCGAGCTTGATGACCAACTTGTCGTCAAGACTGAAACCGGAATCGGCCGGGGCGGTCTTCAAGGCGCTGCGGGTGAATAACGCCGCGCCCATCACAAGCACGACGGACAAGGCGATCTGGCAGACCACGGATAGGCCACGAGGCCGCCGCACCCTCCCTGTGGACCGGAGCACCTCGTTGCCGGACTGCTTCAAATCGGCGCTCGTGTCTCGCCGCGAGAGCTGCAGGGCCGGTTTCATGCCGGAGAGCGCCGCGGCAACAAAGCAAAAGCCCAGGGTGGCCGTCAGAACGCGCAAATCCAGTCCCATCTGGAATGCGCCGGCCAGGTCCATCTCCATCTGCGGGACCGCAATCCATGCATTGAGCATTCGTGTACCCCAGAAGGCAAGAATCAGTCCGAAGCCCCCCCCGAGGATCGCCACCAGAAGGGATTCGATTAGCAACTGTCGCATGATCCGTAGACGCCCCCCGCCGATGGCCATGCGGATGGCGATCTCCCGGTGCCTCGCGGCCCCCTGGACGATCGTCATGTTCGCGAGATTCAGGCAGGCAATGAGCAGGACAACGGCCGACACGCTCATCAGGAACACGCTGGCGACGGGCAATGCCGACTTTTCACCCTCATTACCCGAGATGAGCCTTGCCAATCGATATAGATAGAGCGTCGAGTCTGGCTTCCACTGCATCGGGTAGCTCTCCTTGAGACGTGGGACCACGGATTGCATCTGAGCTTGGGCCGCGACCATATCCAGGCCGGGTCTGAGCCGTCCGACCAGCGAAAGCATGGAGTAGTCCCACCCCTCATCCTGTAATACGTGACTCGGTCTGTCTTGGCCCTGGTGGGCCACGAGGCCATAGGTACCCAACGGCAGCCAGAGGTCCGGTCCGACGACCCCTGTGCCGGTGAATCCCTTCGGAGCAACGCCGACAATCCTGAAGAACGTTCCGTTGATAGCCACCTGTGTTCCCAAGACGTTGGGATCGGCCCCATGTCGTTGCCAAACGCGATGGCTGAGGATGGCCACCGGCTCGGCTCCCTTGCGTTCCTCCTCGGGCAGAAAAGCCCGTCCTCGCGCCGGGGCAACCCCCAGCGTGGAGAAGTAGTTGGCGGAGACGAACAACGGGTTCACCCGCCTCGCGATGTCCCCCTGCACCAGGGTGACGAAGTTGAAGCTGCCGCTTTGGGCCATGAGGTCGCTGAACGCGGGGTTGTCGTTGCACATGCCGGCGTAAGCGGAGTATGAGTACCAGCCGTTACGAACCCCGCAACCTACCAATTGGTCCGAGCCCTTCACCAACACCGGGCGGAGAAGCAGCACGTTGACCATGCTGAACATCATCGTGTTGGCCCCGATGCCGATGGCCAGCGTGATCAGAGCAATGGCCGTAAACCCCGGCGATTTCCTCAGCATCCGAAGACCGTACCTGATGTCCTGCCACAAGGTCGTCATTGGACAACTCCTGTAGGGTGTGCTCTGCACACCGCTCAAAGATGGTGGGCATAGCCCACCCTACCTTTCTCATTCGCATCTCAACGCCACCATGGGATCGACCTCTGCCGCGCGCCGGGCCGGAAGGTAGCTGGCCACCACGGCCACGGCGATCAGAACGAGCGAGACGCAGATGAAGGTGAGACCGTCTCGCGGCGGGACTCCATACAGCAGGCTCGCAAGAAGTCGAGTCAGTCCCCAAGCGCCCGCCAGGCCGATTGCGACCCCGACAAGTGTCAGCCGCAACCCGTGGGCCAGGACCGTCTTCAAGACATCCTCCCTGCGGGCACCCATCGCCATGCGAATGCCGATGTCGTGGGTTTGCTGCGACGTGCTGTATTGCAGGAGGCCGTAGATCCCGACCGCCGCAAGGGTCAGGGCGATGCCAGCAAACAGGCTCAACAGAACCACACTGAAGCGTTGCGGCGCAATCATGTCGGACAGGTACGCCGCAATCCCTTCAAAACTGACGTCCACGGCATCTTCGTCTATCGCCGCGACTTGCGAGCGGATGGCGCCGGCCAACTGCATCGGATCACCGTCGGCCCGGACGACCAAGACCATGGCGCAAAAGCTTCGAGTCCACGGCAGGAAGATCTTCCCCGCCCGTGGATCAAGATGCTGGAAGTCCTTCAGGGCACTGACCACCCCTACGATGGTGAGCTGAATTCCGCCGAAATCGATCTTCTCCCCGATGGGATCAACGTCGGATAGGTACTTCCTCGCCAGAGTCTCGTCAATGACGACGGCACTGATCGGTTCCCGCAAGTCCGCCTCCGTGAACGTCCGGCCTTTCAACAGTCGGACACCCATGGTTTCAAAGAAGCCATCGCTCACAAACAAATGCATGCCACGAGTGGATTTATCCGGATCTTCCGGAGAGCGTCCTATGATGGAAAATGACCCGGCGTTGTAATCTTCGCCCATGCCCAAGGCAAGGAGCTCAGTCATGGCCGCGGAACGGACGCCGGGAAGAGTCCGGACCTGCCGCAGCAACGTCCGGCAAAACGTGTGGCAGTGGTTTGGATCCGAGTACATGGACTCCGGCGGACAGACTTCCACGGTCATCGCATGTTCCGGCTCAAAACCCAGATCCTCACTTTGCAGGGCGATCCAGGTGCGAATCAGCAACGCCGCACCGATGAGCAAGACGAGTGACAGGCCCGTCTGGGCAATGACGAGCCCGCCGTGAAGCCGTCGCCATCCGCGTCCGGTTGAAGACCGTGTCACTCCCTCTTTGAGGGTCCGGCTGACGGAAACGTCAGACGCTCTGCAAGCTGGCATCACGCCGAATATCAGTCCCGTCAGGACCGACACCGCCAGCGTAAACGCCAGAACGGGCAGGTCCACCCGCGTCTCTGCCAGGCGAGGGATATCGGCTGGGCACAAACGGACCAAGCCTTTGACCGTCCAGAAAGTCACGAGCAAGCCCAATCCGCCGCCGATTATGCTCAGCAGGAGGCTTTCGGTGAGCATCTGGCGCAGGAGTCGGGCCCTGGATGCGCCCAAGGCCACGCGCATGGCCACTTCGTGCTGGCGCATCGTGGCGCGGGCCAGGAGCAGGCTGGCCACATTCGTGCAGGCGATCAGGAGCACGAAGGCCGCCGCCCCCAGCAGCAGCCACAGCAGTCGCTGATTCGTGCCCAGTCTCTCATCCAGCATCCGCCGGACTGTAACGACGCCCGCCTCGGGGTCCGTCTGTTTCAGGCGGTCGCTGATCACCGCCATGGCCGCACGCGCCTGCTCCAGAGTGCCGCTTTTCTTCAACCGGGCCAATCCCCTCACAGGCCGCCCCGCGGGCCACATATCGTCTCTTTCGAGGATCAGAGGTATCCAGAAGGCCCGGTCCTGGCCGATCGGGAAGTGGAAACTCGGCGGCATCACCCCAATGATGGTGTAGTTCTTGCCATCGAGAGTTACGGTCTTTCCAATCGCTTCCGGGGTTCCGCCAAAGTCGCTTTGCCAGAAGGCATGGCTCAAGACGATCACAGAATCACTACCCGGCTGATCCTCGTTGGGCAAGAAGCCCCGGCCCAGCAGCGAGGAAACCCCCAACACGGGGAAGACGTCGGGCGAAACCGTGACCCCCGAGATGTACCGGGCGTTCTCGATTCCCTTGACATAGGGCCGGCAGCCCCAGAAGGCCCCCATGCGGTCGAACACCGGCTTCTGCTCGCGGCAGAAGAGAAACCGTGCGTGCGCCATGCCACTCTCGTGGTTTCTCACCCGTTCCTGGAGCACCACCAGACGACGCCCCTCCGGATACGGCAAGGGTCGCAGTACCACGGCGTTGACCACACTGAACACCGCCGTGTTCGCTCCGATGCCCAGTGCGAGGGTGAGTACGGCCGCGACGGTGAAGGCGCGGCTCTTCATCAGCATTCGGACGCCATATCGAATGTCCTGCCACAATGTCGTCATTGTAGGACTCCAGTTCTCAGTTCCCGGTTGTCAGTTCACAGTTGGGAGCCATCGGCTCCCTTGCTGGCAACTGCCAACTGTAAACCGTCAACTCCTTCCTATTCCTGTCGTAGAGCTGTCATCGGATCGACCCGCGCCGCCCGCCGGGCGGGGAGGTAGCAGGCGAGCAGGGCCACCACGAACAACAACGCCGGTACCAACGCAAAGGTGGCGGGATCATGAGCGCTGGTGCGATAGAGCATACTGGCCATGAACCGGGTGACCGCCAGCGCGCCGACCAAGCCGGCGCCCAGACCCGCCGGGGTCAGTATCGAGCCTTTTCTTAGGACCAAGATCAGCATCATCGCTTCGCCGTTTCCGTAAGCCAAGGACTCAGGCCAGCCCCGTTTGATGAAGCCTGATATCCATCTTCCTGGTAGCTGGGTCCGTGATCGTCAGCGAATGCGGATCGAGCCGACGTTTGTACGCAGACTGATCCGGCCTTCGGCGCCGCCGAGCGATGTGCTGATGGACCGCTTCAGATTGCCCATGACGGTGAGTGGCCGGTCGGTATTGATGGAACCGACGTTCGTCTCGACCGCCAGCTTGGCCGAAATGTCCTTTGGCCCAGCCAATTCGATGTTCCCCACGTTGGTGCAAGCATCGAGATGGATCGCAACAGGGGTGTCTGGAGCATATTCAGCCCGAATGTCGCCGATGTTGGTGCTACACTTCAGTGCAAGGCCGGCCGGTGCGGTGATGGTGAAGTTCACCCACAACTGCTCGTGGCCGAAACCAGTGGGCTTGACGGCCTTGATCGCCAGCGTTTCGCCGGAGGGCTTCAGAACGATGCGGACTCTCTCGGCCAGCTCCTCGGCCCTCTCCTCAGTGGCAGCCTTGACCTTGATCTCAGCCTTGACTCCGACCTCTTCGACGTCGGCAGCATACAGGTGGATCTGGCCTATGTCAGTGCGTATGTCCAGCATGGTGATTCCTGCCACAGAACCCGTCAACTCTTCGCTTCGAGTGAATTCGGCATTGAACGCATACCCACCGGATTGACACCCGGCGGTAAGCGCACTGACGAGCGTCGTCACCGCCAGCCTGACAAACAACCCCATTCTCATTTCTCTATCTCCTAAAGCGCTCCATACAGTTCCATCAGGGATTTCCCCTTTGACTTCATAGCCCGTGCTCCTGCACGGTACATGTCCTATGATTCCCAAACGCTGCATCCGATTGCAGTAACTCACCACTATCTTTTCTTGTTTCTTGACTTGGCTGTCGGCAGAATCTCCGAGTGGCAGACGGATTCATTCACGTCGCCAGACACGCGCAGAAGAATTCAAACCGGCCGATGTGCGTACCTCCGACAGCTACTATCGAAATACCGTCGCACCTTCGATCTGCCCCTGGACCATGCCGCCGTTCGAAAGATAGACAGCCACCTCGGCGTCGGCGTCTTGGACCACAACATCGCCTTTGACGAGCGAGCCGTCCGTCACCCGTATCTCCACGCGTCTTCGGGAGTCCGAGTCCCTGCGCCTTCGAACGATAATGCCGCCCTCGACAATGCTCCCACGCAGCAGCGTGACATCTGTGTTATGCGTTTTGATGTCCCGCGCTACCGTCGTCCCGGCCAACTCAACCTTTCCATTGGCAGAAGAGACACCACGCTCGACTCTCACTCCCGGACTGCAGCGGATGGAGCCGTTGACGGAGCTGATGTTGCCCTGAACGATGACACGCTCCCGCAGGTCGATCTGTCCGTTGACCGCCTGCAGGGTCCTGACACGGGAGTCCGGCCCGACCGTGATTGCGCCGTTGACACTTTCGCACGTGGCCTGCACGTCACAGTTCGAGCCGATGGTGATGCTGCCATTGACCGTGTGATGACTGAAACGCACGGTCTTGCCGTCGCCCAAAGCGATGCTTCTGTTGACCGTGGCGTTGCAGCCGCACAGAACCACGGGGGCAGCCCACACGAGCCAGACGAAACACTTGGGTCTCATTTCGACATCCTTTCTCACTTGTGCCTTTGTCAGATTCTCGAGGTCTCTGCCCCATACCCTATTCATATCTCAGCGCCACCATCGGATCGACTCGCGCGGCCCGGCGGGCGGGGAGGTAGCAGGCCAGGAGCGTGACGGCCAGGAGCAGGATTGTGACCCCGAGCAGAGCCCGCAGGTCCATCGCGCTGACGCCGAACAGCAGGCCAGCCAGGAGTTGGCCCATGACCAAGGCCCCGATGAGCCCCATCCCCAGACCGATGCCGACCAGCCGGGCGCCCTGAGTGAGGATTTGCCTGACGATGTCGCCGGCCCGCGCCCCGAAGGCCAGACGAATGCCTATCTCCTGCGTTCTCTGGCTAACCGAGTAGCTCGTGATCCCGTAGATGCCCCCCACGGCCATGACCGCCGCCACGACTGCGAACACGCCGATCAGCGAGGAATAGGTGCGACGGAACCAGAGAGATTCGCGTACTTTATCCCGCATGGTCTTGACCCAGTGGATGGACAGGGAGGGGTCCACCGACCGCAAGGTCTCCCGGATCACCGGCACCAAGGCCAGCGGGTCACCGGCGGTGTGCACGAGGGCCGCCATGGAATGCGGAGGATTAGGCCCGCACGGCAGGTACAGCGCGGGACCCATGGCCTGGTCCAGACCAAAGTACTTGATATCGCGTGTGACCCCGATCACGCGCATCCAGTCCTTGGAGCCCTGGGGAGCGATGCGTTTGTCCAGCGCCTCGCGGTTCGAGCCGAGACGCTTGGCATAGGTCTCGTTGATGATCACGGTGCGCTCGCTGTCCGCGCGGCAATCCTGGGCCGTAAACAGCCGCCCCGCCAGCAACTCGATTCCCATGGTCTCGAAGTAATCGGCCATCACGGTCTGGATCAGCACGCTGGGGTTCGCCTCGCCAGGGGCCAGTTCGACCCCCTCGACATCGAACCGTGTGTGGTTGTAGCCGTCACCCGGGGCCATATTCGTGAAGGAAGCCGTCTGCACGCCAGGCAGAGTCCGAATTTGCTCCAGATGGCTCTCGAACAACGCCTGCCGCGCGTTGCCATCCTTGTACTGCTCGGGCGGGAGGCTGATTCGGTAAGTCAGGACCCCGTCGACCCGGAACCCCGCTGGCACTCGGCAAATCTTCCAGAAGGCCTCCAGCAACAGCGCAGCGCCGACCGAGAGGGTCATGGCCAGGGCAATCTCACCGGCCACGAGCACATTCAGGCTGCGTCGACCGGATCTCGAGGTCGTGGTCCGCGTCCCCGTTGCGCACAACGCGCTCTCCGTATCCCTCCCGGAGGCGGCGTGCAAAGCAGGGACCAGACCCGACAGGAGAGTGGCCAGTCCGACCACACCGATACAGAACACAAGTACCCGCCCATCAGTCGCGAACGCCATATAGGGGTCCAGATAGCGGGCGAGGCTCCGGAGCAACAGGTCCAGGCCGAAGCGACCCAACAGGGCGCCCAAAAGCGCGCCCAGAATGCACAGCAGGAAGGTCTCCGTCAGCACTTGGCGGATGATGCGGTAGCGGGAAGCCCCGAGCGCTCGTCGCACCGCCAGCTCCCGGCCGCGAGTCATCCCGCGAGCCAGCATCATGCCCGTGATGTTGCAGCAGGCCAACATCAGCACGACGCCGGCCACGAGAAGCACCAACAAGGTGGCATTGCGATATTCCCCCACGTACCTCTCCCGTAAGGGGGTCACCCGCGGGGTGGTGATCTTGTTGGCCGGCCGCGTATCGATGAGACCCTTGTGGATGCGCTCCAGGTCCGCCTGGGCCTGGGCCTGGGAGACACCGGCTTTCAACCTTCCAATCCCCGAGAGGTAGTACCCTTGCGCGGTCGCCGGGTCCTCAGCCAGCGGCACCAACACGTCGGCCTTCGCCGGAAAGATCGCGCTGGCTGGCAACACGCCCACGATGGTGTAGGGCTCGCCGTCGAGGCGCAGCGAACGCCCGATGACGCCTGGGTCTTCGCCATAAAGTCGCTGCCATAGATGGGCGCCGAGCACCGTCACGCGGGGCGCACCGGGCCGACCGTCTTCCTCGACAAGGCGCCGTCCCAACACCGGCTGAACGTGCAGCACGTCGAAGTAGTCGTGAGTCACTCTCATGCCATCGATCCGCTCGGCCCGGTCGTCAATGGCCAGGTTCCAGCCACGGCGGAGAAGCACGGTCATGCAGTCGAAGGTCCGATTCTGTCGGCGCCACTCGTGAAAGTCGGGGTAAGCCACCCGTGCGCGTTCCAGGTTCCATTGGGGCGCCCTCTCGTCCAGATCCACCAGCCGCTCCTGCTCAGGCACAGGGAAGGGTCGCAGATACAGCTCGTTGACGATGGTGAAGATCATCATACTGCCGCCCATGCCAATCGCCAGAATCCCCGCGACCATCACCGTGAATCCTGGGCTCCGGGCCAGCGTCCGCACCGCGTAACGTAGGTCTTGCCACAACGTCGTCATAGCGAACTCCAAACGCGTACTGGAGTATTGGAATGGTGGAATAATGGGATGTTGCAAGAGCGCCAGTCTTCTCACCCATTGTTCCAGCATTCCAATATTCCATCGTTCCAATCCGGTTTCCGCCTCACGCCACATCGAAGCCGCTTTGCTTGAGCTCGGCGGTTTCCTGCTGCTTGCGGACGGCCTCTTCCTCCTCGACGATGCGGCCGTCGAAGAGGTGGACCGTCCGCTGCGCGTGGCGGGCATAGCGCGGGTCGTGCGTGACCATGCAGATCGTGGCGCCTTCGCGGTGCAACTCCGCCAACAGGCCCATGACCGCCTCGCTGTTGTTCGAGTCGAGGTTTCCGGTCGGCTCGTCGGCCAGCAGGATGGACGGTCGCCCCACCACCGCGCGGGCGACCGCCACCCTCTGCTGCTGGCCGCCGGAAAGCTGGGCCGGATAGTGCTTCATGCGGTGAGACATCCCCACTCGCTCCAGGGCTTCCTGCGTCCGCTGCCTCCGCTCGGCAGAGGGCATGCCCCGGTACGTCAACGGCAACTCGACGTTCTCGTAGACCGTCAGGTCGCCGATCAGGTTGAAGCTCTGGAAGATGAAGCCCACCTGCCGGTTGCGGATGCGGGCCCGTTGCGAGGCGGAGAGGTTCGCCACGGGCTCGCCGCCGAGCCAGTAGTTGCCTTCCGTCGGCGAATCCAGCAGGCCGAGAATGGCCATGAGCGTGGACTTGCCGCAGCCGGAAGGGCCGGCGATCGAGACATACTCGCCCTGGGCGATGGACAAGTGAATCCCGGCCAAGGCATGTGTCTCCACTTCCTCGGTAACAAAGACCTTGTGCAGGCTCTCAACGCGGATCAGTACTTCGTCTGATTGTGCCATAGTTCAGTTCCCAAATGAAAATCAAATATCAAATATCAAAGATCAGAATTGCGGAATCGCCTTCGGCGATGCTCTTTCCCTTGTTGATGCGTGCCGTTTGGTTCTCCTACAGGACTGCTCTGCGACAGCCTTTTTGGGTTTTGATCTGTAGTTTTGACTTCTGCATTTTGATCTTTGATTTCCCTGGACAGCATCAACTGTCAACTACTTCAGCCTGATCTTCTCCTGGCCGTCCCACTGGGACATGTCGCTCAGGATGATTTCATCGTCCGCTTGGAGTCCCTCCAGGATCTCGATAGTGCTGACCGAGGTGCGGCCGAACTGAACCCGGGTCCGCATCGCGTATCGGCCGTCCTCGACGACCTTGAACAGCTCGGTGGCCCCCTCCGTGGAGGCACAGACCGGCCGGCCCACGTGCAGGATATCGTCCAGCCGCTCGATCTCGATGGTTCCGACGACCGACAGGTCCGGCCGGGCGCCCAGCGGCAACTCGCCGCCAAGCGACACATCCACCGTCACGTTCCCCTCCATGACCGTCGGATCGATGCGCGAGACCTTGCCCACCACCGTCCCATGGTGCGTATCCACTTCCGCCGGAAGGTTGAGAAGCAGGTCCCGCGCCTGGGCCTCGGGGACCTTCAACTGAGCCTTGAGCTTTCTGGGATTCGTGATCTTGGCGACGATGGTGCTGGGCGAGACCGACTGCCCCGGTTCGATCTTGTCTTTGACCTGCGCCAGGACCCCTGCCGCCCCGGCCCGCACACGAAGCGATTCCACCTGGATCTTTTTAAGTTCATACAAGGACTCGGCCTTGAGCACGGTCGCATCCGTCTCCGCCAGTTGGGCGGGTATCGTCTGATTGCGGGACATCTCCAGGCACTGCTTGTTGATCTCCAGGACCCTCTTCCTCTGTTCGACTCGGGCTTTGGAGAGCTTGATCTGCTGCTCGGAGATCAGATCGTTCTCGTACTCCTTCTGGTCCACTTCCGCCTGGAGCAGCGCCTCGTCGTAGCTCGCCTGATGCCCGGCGACACTTCCCTCCGTTTGCAGCAACTGGCCCTGAAGCTGTGCTTTCTGGACGGTCCGCCGTGCCTGAGCCACCTTCCATTCGGACTCCGCATTGAACAGCTCGAGCTCCAACTCCGGGTTGTGCAGTTCCAGGAGAACCGTGTTCGGCTCGACGACGGTGCCCGGCTCGATGAGAATCCGCACCACGCGCCCGGCCACGCCCGCAGGAACCCAGAGGATGTCCTCGGAAACGAGCGTTCCCACGCCCCGCACCTGACGGAGCATGGGCCCCCGCTTGGCCTTGTCGAGCCACAGGGTCCTGCGATCCACGGTCGGCGAAGCCGGTTCCAGCCGGGAAACCCCGACCGTCACCGCGGCGATCACGATCAGCCCGGTCGTGGCGATCAGACCCCGTCGAATCAATTTCATACGTTTTGCAGATTTTCGCGGTATATCCATGCCAAATCCTATCGATTCAAGTCATTCATACCAATCCTACTCACACCTCAGCGCTGCCATCGGGTCGATCCTCGCTGCCCGGCGGGCGGGTAGATAGCAGGCGGCGACCAGGGCGATCAGAACGGCGCCCGTGACCGCGATGAAGGACACCGGATCGAACGGACTGATCCCGGCAATCTGGTGCCGAAGGACTACCGCGCCGGCGAGGGCCAGCGGAATGCCGATCGCCGTTGCGATCAGCCACAGACGCAGACCCGTGGACAAGATGCGCCACATCACGTTTCCCTGGGTCGCCCCGATCGCCATGCGAATACCGATTTCTCGCGTCCGGCTGCTTACCACATAGGCCATCACACCATACGTGCCAATCGATGCCAACACGAGCGCCAAGACGCCGAGGGCGCCTAAGATCCGCATAGACGCATGTTGAAAGGCCAAGGCATCTCGTATCAGGTCACGCACCGTACACACCTTACCCTGGGCCAGCTTGGGATGGATTCGGCCCAGTTCGGCACGTACAGCGGTAAGCATGCCTCGCGCGTCTCCTGTGGTGCGGATCAGCAGGTTGGCATGAAGAAGCGCTTTCTTTCTTGTTATCCAAAATACTGTCGGTTCCAACTGTTCGTCATGTTGATCAAAACACGCATCCCTGACGACACCGATTACTTCCCATCTGTGGATATATTTACCCAGCGGGTTCTGGTTCGGCCAATACTTCTGCACGAGACTTCCGTTCACGATCACGACCTTGCGCCCTGCATCAATGTCGTCCTGGGTGAAGTCGCGACCGCGTAGGATAGGGATTCCCATCGCAGTAAACATGTTAGGACCAACGGCCGGGTAGAATCCCAACTCTATGGCGCCGTCATTGGATGAGTTATAACCTTCGGGTCTAAATTCATCGCCTAGATGCGTCTTCCGTCCACCCATTAGATGAACAGGCGTCACGCAAGCCTGTTCGACTCCAGGGATAGAGGCCATCCGACGGATGATCTCCGCCAGTTGCGGTCCGAACGTATCCTCTGTGAAACCGATACGTTCCAGATCAAGCGGCACGGTAATCAGCCGGTCGTAGTCATATCCCAAGTCCACGGCGAGTTGTTTGCTCATGCTGCGCAGACACAACATCGCACCGCATAACAGAACGAGTGATCCAGCCACCTGCGCGACAATCAACCCATGGCGCAGCCACAGTCGTCTACGCCCTGCTCCGCCGCCATCCTTGAGGGCGGCGAACAGCTCGAATGCGCTCGCCTGGAGTGCGGGCAAGATACTGGCTCCTATCCCCACCGCCAGCACCGCTCCGGCCGCAAAGAGCAGGATCCGCACGTCCGGCATCAAACGCAGAGGCATCCCCGGCCACCAAGTGACAAACTGCATGATCGTCCGGCTCACCCATGAAAACGCCAGCAGCGCGCCGAGCGTCCCCCCAGCGGCGACGAGAATGCCTTCACAGACCACCTGACGCAGCAGGTCAGAACGCGTGGCGCCGAGGGCGACTCGGGTGGCCGTTTCCTTGCGGCGCTGCAGGGCACGGGCAAGAAATAGACCGGCCACGTTGGCACAGGCAATCAAGAGAAGCAGCACCGTCGCTATCGCCGCAAACTTCAGGAAATTGACGATCTTTGACTTCACATATGAGCGAGAAGTACCCAGCAGGCCCCGACCAATGGGCTCGAGCCGGATTCTGTGGAAGTTCGGTGAGGTTGAATAATGACTCCAGCGAGGATCGTTACCGTCAGCCACCCCCTTCTTTACTTCGGCCGCGATAGGGGTCAAATAATCCTCTGCGGCAGCGGCTAATTTCGGGTCGGTCAGCCGACCAACAAATTCATAGACCGCCCCTCCACCTAGCTCCATACTCGCTGGCATCCACAGACAGGGTGACTGCAGATCAAGACCGGCAAACTCCTTGGGTGCAACACCCACGATCTCCACGACTGTATCGTTGAGTGTGAGGGTCTTTCCCACAACGTCCTCCATTCCGGCAAACTGTGTTTTCCAGAATGCATGACTAATCACAGCGACGGCGCCAGCCCCGGCCTGGGCCTCTTCTTCCGGGAGAAACCCTCGTCCCAACACAGGGGTTATACCGAGGAACGAGAAGTAGTCCCCTGACACCAACTGCGCTTCGATGGCTTCCCAACCTTCTCGGGTATGGAGTTTGGGCCTGATGCCTGCGTAGCCAACAATGCCTTTGAATACGCCCTCTTCCTGTCGAAAAGTCTCATAGTAGGGCCGACAGAAATTCTCACGAACGGTTTGACCGGCTCGGTTGGCCGGTACGATAGACCACAACTCGCCAGGTCGAGCGACCGGTTTAGGACGCAGCAGCATCTCGTTGAGGATGCCGAACAGCGCCAAATTGGCCCCAATGCCCAGAGCCAGTGTGACCACCGCCACAGCGGTGAACCCGGGGCTCCTCGCCAGCATCCGACAGCCATACTTGATGTCCTGCCATAAGGTTCCCATAGGCTTCTCCTGTTATTCGTATCTCAGCGCCGCCATCGGATCGATCCGCGCGGCCCGGCGGGCCGGCAGATACGTGGCCAGCAGGGCCATGCCCACCAACAACAGGGCCACGCACAGGAACGTCGTGGGGTCCGTGGGGCTGACGTCGTACAGAAGACTGCGGATCACCCGCGTCAGAGCGAGCGCCGCCACCCAGCCGACGGCAATCCCGATCAGCGTTACAATGAGCCCTTGAGCCAGAACCGTCCTGAGCACATCGCCTGCCCTGGCGCCCAGCGCCATGCGGATGCCGATCTCCTGGGTGCGCCGGGAGACCGCATAGGCAGTGACGCCGTAGACGCCCGTGGCGGCCAACACCAGCGCAACGGCGGCAAAGACGCCCAGGGAAAGCATGTTGAAACGCTGCGGTGAAACGTACTCAGCGATCTTATCCTCCAGAGGAACGATGCCGCGTATCGACAGCCCACTGCCCATCGCCAGCAGTTCGCTCCGCACGACGTTCATTATGCTTCGTGGGTCGGAACGTGTGCGGAGCATGATGGGCATGGACCCGGACCAACGCTCGCCGGTCTGAAGGTAGGGGACATAGACTTCCGGATCGGGCGGACCGGCCTTGAACTGCGTGAAGTGCTTCGCATCCCCCACCACTGCCACGATTTGATATTGCAGCGGGGCTATGGCTGTCTCTCCGTCCTTTGTCCGTGTCGGTCTCATCTCCGTGAGATACGTGCCCACCGGGTTCTGATTCGGCCAAAAACGCCTCGCCATCGAATCACTGATGATGATCACCGGAGCCGTGCCCGCGCGATCCTGTTCCGTAAAATACCGTCCTTTCAGCAAAGGGGTCTGCAGGACGAGAAAATAGTCGGGACTTATCTGTCGCTGCAGGATCGCAGGGAAGCGTTCCTTGTCATCGGGGTCGAATTGGGCAGGCGAATATCCGTCGATCCGGAAGCGAGGGAAGTTGCCGCCGCCCCAGGCCGGTGACTGGCTGGCCGCCGCAGCGGATTCGACGCCCGGCAGGTTTCTCAGACGCTCCAGCGCCCGTTCGAAGAACACCAGGCGTTGCTCGGGCTGCGAATAAGGAGGCTGGTCTTCATCCAAGCTGATTTCCGCTGTCAGGACATGAGCCGGCTTGTAGCCCAGACCGGTGTTCAGGCGCGCATAGCTGTTGACCAGCAGGCCGGCGCCGATCAGCAGCACGAACGCGACCGCGATATCGACGACCACGAGGGCCGAGCGGATTCTCGCCAGGCGAAAGCCGTGTCCCGGCGTTCTTCCCGTGGAGAGCGACGGATGCAAATTGGTATGAGAGGCCAGGACCGCAGGCAGGGCACCAAAGAGCCCGCACGTCAACAACGAAATGGCCGTGACGTAGAGGAGTGTCCTCGCATCGATCCGGAGATCGATGAACCACGGGATCAGATCCTGGATGTGTTTCGCCAGTTGCCAGGAGTTTGATGTGGACCTCAGGGCCGAGATCAGGCCGAGACCCCAGTAGGCGAGCAACAGGCCGAGTGTGCCGCCCAGCACGGCCAGCAAGACGCCTTCCGTGAGCAACTGGCCGATCAACCGCCGGCGCCGAGCGCCCAAGGCGGCACGCACGGCAATCTCCCGTTCGCGCTGGGCCGAGCGGATCAGCAGCAGGCCGGCTACGTGGAAACAGGCGATCAAAAGGACAGAAGTAACGATGCCCTGTGCAATCAGCAACGTCTGGCGGCTTCGCCCAACTTCGGCGTCGTACTCTTGCGTAATAGAGATGACGCGGACAGTCGTGCCCGCGTTCGTCTCGGGATACGCCTCCGCCAGCCGGCGGCCGATGAGATTCATCTCGGCCCGGGCCCGGGCCATTGTCACGCCGCCTTTCAGACGCGCCGTCGCCCACATGTACCCGCCACCTCGCTTGGTCAGGCTATCCTGCCCAATAAGTGGCAGCAAAGGCAGCCATACGTCACGCTCCCGCATGGCATATCGGAAATCGGCTG
>DCUI01000307.1 GCA_002327785.1 Phycisphaerales bacterium UBA2218 | reverse complement strand
AGACAATGGTTTTCACACCACGCGGATGGCAGTAGATGTTGCGGGGCCCTGGTTTTCACAACCAGGGCCCCGTCTGTTTTGCCCCCCCTGCCTGTATGAAATCACGTCGGCATCACCTCATATCCGCCGACGTCACGGGTAATTTGTATTTGCCACATCGCACGTCCGGTCTATGATAGTCCTGCAATGTCCTGTCGATCCGAGACCAATGTGGGTGCACGCCACAGCGTGGTCGTTCATAGAAAGGGTGGGATACAATGGAACGGATCAATCGCCGTAAATTCATCAAAGCGGTTGTGGCTGGAACCGTGGCGATAGGTAGTTCCCAGCGTCATACCTCTGCCGGTCAGGCAGACCGGTCCAAAATCAAGCTCGGCCTGATCGGATGCGGATGGTATGGCATGGTGGACATCCAGGCCGCGTTCAGAACCGGCGGTGTCGAAGTGCTCGCCCTGTGCGACGTGGATAGCCAGCATCTGGCCGACAGCGCCAAGGAAATCGAGAAACTCCAGGGCTCTCCGCCCAAAACCTTCAAGCATTATCAGGAACTCCTGGAAACCCCGGGCCTCAACGCCGTGATTATCGCAACTCCTCCCCATTGGCATGCGCTGCCCTTCCTGGCTGCCATCGAGAAGAATCTGGATGTCTATTGCGAGAAACCGCTGGCCTATGACATTCGCGAGGGGCGAGCGATGGTTGATGCGATCGGGAAAAGGGATATCATCATCCAGATCGGTTTTCAGCGGCGTCAGAGTCCGGCCGTTCAGCAGGCCCGCGAGTATATCCGACAAGGCAACCTCGGCCGCATCGTGCAGGTGGATGCACAGATCCACTACACCGCCGACATACGGGACGCCACGCCCCAGGACCCGCCGGCCTCGCTCGACTGGGATCTCTGGTGCGGCCCGGCGCCGAAGTTGCCCTACTCGCCCCAGGTCGGCCACTTTGCCTGGCGGCTCGAAAGGACCACCGGGCACGGGCACCTCGTCGATTGGGGGATTCATCTCATCGACGCCGCTCGCCACATCCTCGGCGAAACAACGCCCCGGTCCGTGCAGGCCGCCGGCGGCATCTACTCTTTCAAGGACAAGATCACCACGCCGGATATCCTGTCGGTCCAGTTCGACTTCAACACGTGCCCGGTTCTCTGGAAGCACCGCATCTGGGGCGCCCAAGAGTACTCCCCGGAGACCGCAAACGGCATCTTCTTCTACGGCGAGAATGGTACGGTCTTCGTGACCGACAACCGCTGGCTAATCATCCCCAACGACAAGACCCAGGAACGGATCGAGTACAGGGCCGACGCCGATATGGCCGTAGCGCACATGACCGAGTTTTTGGAGGCGGTCCGCACCCGCAAGCCGCCAAGCTGCTCCGTCGAGGAGGGCTATCGATCTACGGCCACCGTGAAGCTGGGCATGATCGCATACGCCGTCGGCGCCAGAATCGCATGGGACGAGAGGTCCGAGCAGATCGTCGGCCATCCCGCGGCGGCAGGCATGCTCAAGCGCCCGTACCGCGCCCCATGGAGACACCCGTATCAGGGCTGAGTGGGAAGTTTGAAGTGCGAAGTACGTAGGGTGCGTATCACGCAGCGCACCTTCTGGTCGTGGAAGGAGGTTCGAATAACTCGCGGACACAAAGCCACAACCGTATTCGTCGCCTTCAAGATCGTCCCGAAGCAGGGTGTCACCACGAATAGAGGACGCCGAGCAGAAGGGATGCCTCGTAGCCGTCATCCACGATGGGACTGTCGCTGATCTCGTCGTCCAGCCATTCATACTGCACGGCCCCGAGCAGGCTCCATCGTTCGCTCAGCCTGCGCCGCACGACCAACCGCAGATAGGGGTCTAATGCGTCGTTGCCCTCATAGGCCGGACGCGCCACCGCTTCGTCGAATCGGACCTCGTTCCTTCTCACACCATAGTAGTAGTCAATAAGCTTGCCGCTCTTGTACCGCACGCCCGCCGAGGAGATGAAATTGAACCCCGCCCATTCAAATAGAATCGTGTGGCTGAAATCCAATTCCTGGCCGTCGTGCCTGCCAAGTAGATCAGTGACAAACGTGACCCCGAAGAGTCCGGCGCCCGTCAGCCAGTTGGCGCCGACTCCGCCATCCACGGACCAGTCCCGATCCTTCATGCCTTCCAACAGTGAGCTGTCATCTTCCTCGTAGCCTTCGAGCCGCGGCTGGATCACCGGGCCAGCCGACAGGCCATCGAGGGAAAACAGCCAGTACCCCCCCATAACACCGCGGACATACAGACGTTTCCCCTCGTAGGTGAACAACGGCACAGGATGCACACGGCTGTCCGTCCCAACGTAGGGCTGTGAGCGGACGATCACACCGCCACCGAGATGGATCGAAGGCTTATCATTCCTTCCCGCATTCGTTTCGGCCCCGCGGCACCAGGCCGTCACGATGAGCATCCCAACCATCACACAGGCAACTGACCTCGTGTGCATCATTCTACCCCATGCCCATCACAATGATCCCTTGGCGTCCGGCAGCGGAGGCGATCCCCGAGCACGGAACAATCTACTCCCGGAGCTCGGGCCGGCGATCCGCTCGCCACACGGGGACAGATCATAACGCCGGGGATATGGGAATGCCAGGGGGATTCCGCCCGGCGGCGGAGATGCCGCGAGAGCCATCATCCGGCCGCGGCCCACTTATGGGATCGGGGTGGTGTTCACCAGTTGCCCTGCGGAGTTGTATGCGCCGAGCGTGCCCCCACTGATGCCCTCCGGCAACGTCGCCTTCCATGTGGTCCAGTCCTGCCATGAGACCGCGAGGGGAGTACCCGTCTCCATGTGGCGAATCTGTTGGACCGTGATCCAACCATGCCCTGTGATGGTTTGCCCGGATGTGGTCAGAACATGGAACGGAACCGCCGCGGGCACGGCGGACAGGACCTGTCCCATGACATTGGCGCCGCGGCTGTCGATGTAGTTCAGCCAACTACCCCAGGGTTGCTCGGGCAACAGTCTGGCGTAATGATTGGCCCAGTAGGTCATGTACCCGCGGTTGAAGCTCACGGCCAGGAAATCAAACACGTCTCCATAAAAGGCCCGATTCCAGGACAGAGTCTGCGTCAGTCTCCCGAGTGTGGAATTGGACTTCAGGGAAATCGACCCGCCGTAGTAGTCCAGGTCGTGCAGGAAGAACACCATCCGGTCATCCGTCGGGCGATGATAGAACAAAGCGTTGTGAGCCGAGTTGCTGATCCAGTTGTCCGAAACGCCAACGGTCGATCCGATGGCGAAGGCGCGGAGCCACGATGGGACATCAAGATACTGGTCGGCGGCCTGCTCGAGAGCAGAGCCGCTCAGCCCCAAAATGCGCGTCATCCGGATGATCGGGGCGTAGTCGTCCAGGTCCCGATTGTTCTTGATCAGGAAGTGCCAGCGGTATTTCTCCTTGTCTTCACCGAGATAATCCGAGACGCTCCGGCCCTGGACCCCGCCGCCCTCCTGTGGGATCTTCAGCCCTTCCGGATTGTTGCCCACGGTGGCCGTCAGGGGATAGACAAGCTCGTATTCGAACAGGGTCCCATCGCCGCCGGCATCACCATATACCTCCTGGCAATACAGACGCTCGTACCGGGCCATCTGGACCTCCACGCCGCTGCTGTGCTGATCGATTGGGGCGATGATATAGCCGAGATCGTGGTACTTGGAGAAGCCGCCGTATCGATTCATGGCCGCGTGCATCAACATCTCCTGCTGGCCGACCTCCTGCCCGTTGGATCGGTCAAAGGAGAGCTTGTCGTGAACCCCCCGAAACGGATACTCCGGACTAAACGAGACGGAGAACCCCACACGTGTCGGCTTGGGACGCCCGTGCTCACTGCTCTTGAGACGGACACCTACGTCATAGTAGATCTCTTGTTCGTTGTAGATCAACGTGGCGCCGATGCCGTCGTTACTCATCAGATTCGTCGGATCGTGCAGGAAGCTCCGCTCCTGGTTGCGCATGACGATGCGGTAATTGTGGACTCCCGTCGTCCGAGCCTTGCCGTCCTGCACGCGATACTGGGCGAAACTCGCGGGGCCGGCCGGGGGACACCATGACAGGCATCCCTGCCCGTCGATGGCCTCGACGTAGAACTGGACGAGGGACCCGGAGTCATATGCCGGAATCGCGGCCCCGTACCCTTCTTCCACTGCTTCCATGGGAATCGACCGCCAGGAAGAACCATCCTGACGGTACCACAGAGTCGCGGAGGCGACGCCGTCGGGGTCACGCGCGCAGACCGTCACGCGCGCACGATCCCGCATCGTGGGCATCGCCGGATCGTGGCGGAGACCATTGTACGTGGGACCGACGTTCATTTCCCACCGGCTGTTGCGGCGTCCCGGCGTTCCTGTCTGTTCGGGGACGGGCAGAATTGTGGTCACGGGCAGCCTGTTGAAGAACAGCCGCGTGTGAAGAAGTGGAGAGCCGGCCACCCAGCGGACCCGGAACCGGATCTCGTACATCCGGCCGTTCTGGATGGATCGTCCACCCGCCAGGGTCGTCTCGGCATGATTGTGCATGTGATCGGTGGGGCCGGTTGCAGTGAGGTGCAGGACCGGGTTGGCCGAATCTTGCGGGTCCGGCTCGACTCGGGAATGACGATGATTGCCGATGATTCGCCAGGCCGTAGTACCCCTGGAGAAGTCTCCGTTCTGGAGCAAATCGAGGGCCGTGCCGTCCGGATCTTCGATCACCCGCAGATCGTCGATCAGAATCTCCCCCTCGTACAGAAGCCCCATGACGAACTCCCGGTACAGGTTGTCGTCGCCCACGGGACTGCTCGCCGCCACGCCGCGGTAGGAGAAGCTCTGCCACGCGGTCCGCCCGGATTCATCGCTGGCGGCCCACGCCGTCCCGGCGTTGTTATCCGCACGCGGATCACGCAATTCCAGGCTGCACCCGCCCCCATCGGCGTAGCTCGGCCAGGAACCGCCATCGTAATAACGGACCTGGTCCACCGCGTTGCCCACCGCGTCCTCGAGTACGATCATCTCGCCGCCGCCCGAGAGCCGGCCCGAGGAATTGCCTACAATCGGGACGTCCGGATGCAACCCGCCGAGATAACCGGCATCCTTCGCAATCACGAGATAGGCATCGGGCGCGAGCACAGTCCCATCGGGGACCACATAGTTGACCGCCTTGGCCAGCCGCCAGCCCGACAGGTCGACGCGCTTGCTGCCCTTGTTGTACAGCTCGATCCACGTCAGCGAGTCCTCGCCGAAATCGGGCTCCGTCGTCGTCTCGATCTTCTCCACTGCCTCCAGTTTCGGCTGGATCAGAAAATCGCTACTTGATACGGCGAGATTCAATCCTTGGATGGCAAGCACATTGCGCCCCGACTTCAGCAGTCCAACGCCTCCGGGAATCTCAAAGGGCTGAAACACCACGGCCTCACTGTCATCATGAGCTCCGCTGGCCGTGGAATTCCAGGTCAAGACCTCCGGTGCGTTGATCCGCGCGATCTCGGTGCCATTCAGATAGGCCACGAATCCATCGTCGTACCGCATCCACAGCGTCACGGATTCCAGCCGGGTCGGATCGCCAACATCGAATGCAATCCGCACAAAGACAGACCCCTGAGTCTGATACATCTGTCTGGTGTCCGTGCCGATGTAGCCTTCGTACCCCGTCCCGGTTTCGTACCCGATACCGGTTGTCGTGCCTGTCCCATTGGTCCAGCCCGAGTCATCGAACGGCTCATCGCCGCCGGTCCAGGCCGGATTCACAGAGCCATCCGTCGGGATCAGGGTCCTGGCAGTCGTCACTTCCGGCACAAGAGTCACCGTGCTGGCCGGCGTGTCGGAGGCGGGTAGAGTCATGGGATGATACATGATCTCGTTGATGACGATGTCCGTGCAGAGGTTGACCTCGTTTGGTGTCCCGAAGGTTGCAGAGTCCAGAACGTACCAGGCGTCCGCCCCGTCCGGATATCGCCCCCGAGCCCGCGCGGCGACGGTTGTCGCATCCGATACGGCCGTCTCCCCCTGCCATAAGATCAGACGGTCCCCTTCACCGGGAACGATGCCAAGCTCGGCGTTGGAGATCACATAGAACTCGCCAGGCTGGAAGATCGCCGACGGCAGAGGCAGGACAACCGGGTCATCGCCCTGGATTTCCAGACGATAGTCCTGCAACGGAACTGCAATGGTCCCCCGATGGATGACCTCGATCCGGAAGGCGTTTCCACCGGGAGCATCGATCTCGTTGAACCGCAGGGGCCGATCCCGTGCTCCGGCTACCGAGAAGTTCACAATCCCCGGTGTCCCGCCGACCTGATCGCTCCAGGTCCAGTTTTCGGTGCCGTCTGTCCCCCGCATGGGCTCGATCCGGGCCAGACTCACGCCCGATCCATTCGCGGCCACGGGCCACTCACCGTCGTTGCCATACTCGACACGGTTCAGCAAGCGTCCGCTGTTGTTGACCAAGCGGATGGTCTCACCATTGTTGGCGAGCTTCCCTGCGAAGGGTCCGAGAATCTGTGCCCCCGCCGCAGCCTGCATCGACAAGGCCGCCGGATCGGAAGCGACGACCAGGTAAGACCCGGATTGGATAATGGTCCCGTCGGCAAACGAGTAATCCACCGCCCCCTCCAGGGACCACCCGGACATGTCGATGTCGATCCCCATCTGATTGTACAGCTCGATCCATTCCGGGGCGCCGGCCACCGGGTGATACATGATCTCATTGACGACAACCACGCTGTCGGACCAGCCCACCGGACACATCGCGAAGACGCACGAAAGGAGCAAGACATTGCGATACCTGTGTTGCCTGTTCACACCATCCACTGAGAATCCTCCTGCCAATGCGTAACAAGTCACTTCCATTATAGCAAAAAACCGTCGCAAGCGGCCCGATTATTTGCGCCTTTCGCGGAGGTTGAGAGGTGAACGAGGGTGTTCGCCCACAGCCATGGAACGTGGTTGCGGCTCGCCTGCGCAATCGTCAGAGAAACAGTGCCCCGCCGTCGGCGGACACTCCGTTCGTATTTCAGTTCACCCTGATCCGAGCGAAACTGATGGTGGCCCCCGATCCCTGACGTGTTCCCAGCAAGTCCAGCGTCTGGGCCGGAGGAGAGCCGGCCCGGACCGTGGCGGTCATGAATTCGGTGAACGGTTTCTCCAGCGGCACGCGGACCGATTCGCCGAAGGCCCCATCGGGCAGGATCTCCAGTAGACGGTTCTCCGAGACGGATCGGCCGTCGGCATCGGAGCCGGACACGTAGAAGAATACGAACAGGCGGTTTTCAGGGGTGATATGGAATCGGCCGCGGCCGGGCCGCTCGTTCGATAGGCCTTCCTCCGCCGCCAGGAGCGTGCGGCGTAAGAGCACCTCGCCTGCTCGAATGACGACGTAGCACAGCGAGTAGCTCTGCCTGGCGCCGGGGAAGAACCTGGCCCGCAGCCGCTCGTCGATGGCTCGTTCGGTCCAGAGAATGTGTACCCTGCCGTTCGGGTCCACCCAGAGATCGTCAGGGGAGATCCAACCACATGTCTTGTCGCGGCTGGCGATTTCCACCCACGGTTCAAACCGACTCGTCGTGATGTCGGACGACCACGTGTAGAACAACCTGCGGAAATCGTAGTCCCATTCCTGCCCGGTGAGTTGTTTCTTGAATGCACGCCATGGCTCGTTCGGCTCGATGATGTCACTGACCCCGCAGAAGTGCACCTCGCGATTCCTCAGCACCACGTTGGGATAGCACACGCGGATGGGCTGGGGTTTCGCGTACTCCGCTCCGTAAGGCCATTTGAGTTGACCCTGCACGCTCCACTGGCCCCGGTGATCCAGGAAGGTCCATTCGGCGTGCGTATAACCGACGTTCTGTAACAGGATCAACTCGCCGTTTCGTCCGTCGGCGGCGAAGCTCCGATACGAGTGTTCCGTGAACATCGGCCGGCCCGACCAGACGGGAATCAGGGTTTGTACGGGCCCGCTGGAGTCCTGGGCAGCGAATTGCAGCAGTTCGGGACGAGCCGGCCCGGAATAGGCATTCGGGTCCGTGTTCAACGTCGGATTGGCCGAAAGGAACAGGCGACCGTCAGGGAAACCGACCAGCGGAGAAGGCTCCCGCGTCCTTCCCGACGCATCGGAGCAGACCTTCCGCCAGCCCTCGTTCCCCCGGTGAAACAGCATCCAGCGGCAGTTGTTCAGGGGTTTGGCCCCTGGGATGGTCTCCAGACCGCTTGCGAGGAGGTCGTCGCCGAGACGCACCAGGCACGTCGAGCCGTGGCACCACATCGGACCGGCCCCGTTGTTCGCCGGCTCGTAGCTGTAGATTTCCTCCTCGATCTCGACCGTCGGCCCCGGGGCGGCGCTGAGGCCGGCATTCACGACGGCCGCAGACACCATGAGCACGTACAGGCAGGTCACTAGAAATGTTCTCATGGGAGATATCCTTGTCATTCACGGATGCCACATCATAGGAACACATTGTATCGACCACGCTGGTTGGATCAAGTCCACGCCGCGTTCAGAAAGAAGTTGAAACAGCCGGCCGTGTGGCATAACCTGGGGGTCTGGAGGCCTTGGTTTCTTGAGAGTTGATGGTGGTATCTATGAAAAGAACGGCACGGGTGATTGCGTGTGGCGTGTTGACCATTCTCACTTCGTTTATTAGCTCTCCGGGAGCGGAGTGCCGTCGATTGGAGTACAACCACCCAGGGTTGGTGGTCGATCTGGGCGTTGGACTGTGGGCCTGGCCCCTGCCGATGGACTATGACGGCGATGGAGACCTGGATCTGGTCGTAAGCTGCCCGGATGTGCCGTACAACGGGACGTACTTCTTTGAGAATCCCGACGGGGGCAAAATGCCGGTGTTCAAACCGCCGGTGCGAATTGACCGTGGATTGGCTGATGTGCGTGTCTCGCATGTGGCCGGTCGGCCAAGGGTGCTCGGGCCCGGCGTGGAGTACGCGGACTTCCTCAAGAATACGCTCGGCAAGCGGGTCGATCTGCCGGTGGATCCGAAGGTGCATGATGGGAAGGTCCGCGCCAACCAGTGGCACTATTGCGACTACGACGGCGACGGCCGGCAGGACCTGATCGTCGGCGTGGGCGATTGGACGGAATACGGCTGGGACAACGCGTTTGACGCTCAGGGCAAGTGGACCCGCGGGCCGCTCCATGGCTACGTCTACTGGCTACGGAATACGGACTCCGACGACCCGCCTCGATACGAGAAACCCGCGCAAATAACAGCCGGCGGCAAACCGGTGGACATTTTCGGCATGCCGTCGCCCAACTTCGCCGACTTCGACGGCGATGGCGATCTCGATCTGCTCTGCGGCGAGTTTATCGACCAGTTCACCTATTTCCAGAATATCGGCACGCGGGCCAAACCGAGCTACGCCGTCGGGCGGCGTCTCACCCACAACGACCGGCCGCTGACGATGGACCTGTGCATGATCGTCCCGACTGCCATCGACTGGGACAGCGATGGCGACGTGGACCTGGTCGTCGGCGAGGAGGATGGGCGGATCGCCCTGCTGGAACACACAGGCCGCGTGATCGACGGGCTTCCGCAGTTCATGCCCCAGCGGCAATTCCGCCAGGAGGCGAAGGACGTGAAGTTCGGCGCATTGGTCACACCCGTCAGTTGCGACTGGGACGGCGACGGCGACGAGGACCTCGTCTGCGGCAACACGGCCGGGTACATCGGGCTCATCGAGAACCTCGACGGGGGCAATCCGCCGAAGTGGGCCGAGCCCAGATATCTTGCCGCCGGCGGCGAAGTCATCCGCATTCAGGCCGGCTACAACGGCTCGATTCAAGGTCCTTGCGAGGCCAAGTGGGGTTATACCGTCCTCCGCATCGCCGACTGGGACGACGACGGACTCAATGACATCGTCGCCAACTCCATCTGGGGCAAAGTGGTGTGGTTCCGCAATGAGGGCACTCGGGGAGAGCCGAGGCTGGCGAAGGCCCAGCCCATACGAGTCGATTGGCCGGCCCAGCCACCCAAACCGGCCTGGACCTGGTGGATGCCGCAGGACGGCGAGCTTGTGACACAATGGCGGACGACACCTTTCGCCACGGACCTCAACCGCGACGGCCTAACCGATCTGGTCATGCTCGACCCTGAAGGGTACCTGGCCCTCTTCAGGCGGGTCCGACAGGAAGGTGAACTCGTGCTGCTTCCGCCCGAGCGGATCTTTCACGGGGCGGGCGCCTGTGTGTTCGACAACAAGGGCGGCGTTCGCCAGGAGGGCGACGGCATTCTGCGGCTCAACGACGGCGTCGCCGGCGCGAGCGGGCGACGCAAGCTCTGCCTCGTGGATTGGGACTGCGACGGCAGACTCGACCTGTTGGCCAACAGCACCAGCGTCAACTTCCTCCGCAATGTAGCCGAGACAGAAGGCGAGTTCATCTTTCGAGATCAGGGACCGATCTGCTCGACGCGTCTGGCCGGTCACACGACCAGTCCGACCGTTGTGAACTGGGACGGGAACGAGGTCCCGGACCTGCTGATCGGCGCCGAGGACGGTTATCTGTACTATGTGAGCAATCGTGCCTCGCCGCATTCGGCCCAATCGCGACCATGATGAGGGTCCGGTTTCCTCCTTCGTGCTACTGTTTTGCAGTCAGATCGACGACGGGAGCGCCCGGCCCATTGGCCTTGACGGATGCGATGCCGTTCTCCATGGCCGAGGCGGATGAATACATCTCGCTGCTGCCGATGACCTGTCCGTTGGCCGCCTTCAGGACGAAGTAGGGCTCGTCTTTCACGGAGGTCTTGCGCTCATAGTTGGCGTCGTCGCCGGCGTTCTTCCTGACGGACTCGATCCCGTTCTCGGCGCCGGCCTTTTCGTTGTACAGCTCGCTGGTCAAAATGACTTGGTTGTTCCCCGCCTTGAGGTTGAACATGAACTTGCCGCTCTTGCTCTTCTTGAGTTCGAATTTTCCTGCCATGACTGACCTCCTGTAGAAGAAAAAAACGACCACTTCGGCCAAACCAACGGACGGTCGCCGCAAGGTGCCGCCCCACGATAGCGCGTACAGTCCCACCAAATCCGCGTCAAGTGCCTGCCAAACGACACCGATCAGATTACGCACACCCCTTCCGCACAGTTCATTGATTCGTATACCGAATTGTAGACGCGGGATCGATGAAACGCCGCTCTATTTCTTCAGCAATTCCCATAACAGTTCATTGGTTGTCCTCTGCTCGTGCAGAATCATCGACACTTTGTACGCAGCGCAGAAGAACACGATGATCGCGGCCATCGACAGCGGCCAGCTTCTTGTGACTGACAGCCACAAGCGATGCTCGGCTCCGTGGGGAAGTCAAGCGGGTAGACGAAAGAACGCCTCTCGGCTTCACTACAAACGCACTGCTACGCGTCCTCTGTGCCTCTGTGGTGGAGGAATATCCCTTCTCGTGTGGGTCGCCCTATAGGCTTGCCCTGTGGCAAGGGGGCGGGTAGACTTCTCCAGAAATGGAAAGGGTATCACTATGATCGCAAAGAGACTCATAGTCGCGTTGGCTCTCGTGGCGGCGTGCAGTGCCCAGGAGAGCGCCAGCATCGTAGCGGCCGGGGCGCAGGTCAAGAAGCTGGCCGGGGGTTTTGCGTTCACCGAGGGTCCGGCGGCGAACGCCCAGGGAGATGTCTATTTCACCGACATCCCGAACAACCGCATCCTCAAGTGGTCCGTCGAGGCCGGAACGCTCAGCACCTTCCTGGAGAACTCGGGCGGGGCTAATGGTTTGTATTTTGACAAGGCCGGCAACCTGCTGGTCTGCCAGGGCGGCGACCGGCGAATCGTGGCCATCTCGCCCCAGGGCGGAATCACCGTGCTGACGGACCAATATGAGAGCAAGAAGTTCAACAGTCCCAACGACCTGTGGATCGATCCGAACGGCGGCGTTTACTTCACCGACCCTCGCTACGGCAGTCGCGACGGCATGGAGCAGGACGGCGAGCACGTGTACTACCTCACGCCGGACCACAAGAAGGTGATTCGCGTCGTCAGCGACATGGTCCGTCCGAACGGTGTCATCGGCACGCCCAACGGCCGGCGGCTCTACGTCGCCGACCACGGTGCGAACAGGACCTACTCCTACCGGATCAACGGCGACGGCACACTCTCCGACAAGCAGCTCTTTGTCGAGCAGGGCTCCGACGGCGTAACGCTTGACGCCCGGGGCAACGTCTATCTGACGGACAGGGCCGTGACGGTCTACAACAGGCGAGGCGCGAAGGTCGCCGAGATCGAGGTCCCCGAGGGACCCGCCAACGTCACCTTCGGCGGCAAGGACAACCAGACCCTGTTCATCACCGCCCGCACATCGTTATATTCCATCCCGATGGCGGTCCGGGGCGCCCGCACCGCCATCCGTCCGGGCCAGCAGCGGGAAGGCCGGCAAGGCCGGCAACGTCCGCGACAACAATAGATCGTAGGTGAACCGTCGCAAGAAAAGCTCCCGAATGCGCGAACCTCCAGTCGGCTGTACGACACATACTATATGGTATGGCAGAGCACGAAGAACATGACTGGGTGGAACAGACCAAACGGGGTGAGCCGACGGCGATTGGCGAGTTGTATCGTCGGTACTGGCGTGCGGCCCGGGCGGCGTTACGGATGCAACTCGGCGACAATCCCGTCCCGGCCGCCCTCGGAGGCGTGGTCCATCGCTGGTCGATCCTGCCGGAAAGCGTCTGCGTCGTCTCACTCGCGATCTACCTCGAACCCTGGGCGTCAGCTCACAGCGGTCAGGTCATCGAGTTGACACAAGGTACGCCCTTCCCATCCCTGAGCCGCCAGGATCACACTTAGAACAATGCCGCGACGGCATTGGGATCGGTTGCGGACAAGCCGTGGATGAACTCTCGCGTGCCATTGAGGACCATCGCGACCGCTTTAGCCGCCAGAAAGATGTAGAGCAGCCGGGCGATCATCATGCCGGCGTAGGGGCCCACCAGCCGCATCAGCCGGTCCGCGTTGCGGGCGATCAGGAATACGAAGAAGAACGTGACCACCGCCGTGATGATCATCAGAATCTGCCCGATGGCGCCGGTGGTGATGATTGTGACCGTGATCGCGCCGGGGCCGACCATGATCGGGAAGGCGATCGGAAAGACCGCCAGCATCCGGTTGTCCTTGGGATGTTGGTAGCTGGCGCCCTGGTTCATGACGCCGCGAAGAGCAATGATGAACAGCAGAATTCCACCGGCGATCTCCAGCTCGCCCACCGTCACATTGAACAGATAGACCAGGCTCCAGTCGCCGATCAGGGCGAAGAGAATCACAACGCCCAACGACGTGAAGACCGCGAGATTCATGACGTTTCCCCGCTCGCGGATCTCCAACTGTCGCGTCAGATCGGCATAGATCGGCATATTGCCGATCGGATTGACCACGGCAAACAGCAGAAGCCCATGGTGAACGATCAGACCAAGCGGTCCGGCCCAGTCTTCGACACCACCGCTGGGGAGCATTCCCACCGGCATACCATCACTTCCTTGGTTCACGATTCATGTTTCGCGATTTGCGATTCGCCCGATGAGTCTACACGCGCGGGCTGTTTCCTGCAATACCCATGGACGTGGATCGTGCACCCAGCAGACCCTATTTCCGCCGACGGCGGTTGGCGGACCATATCCGCTGTATGCCCTTCAAGAGCTGGGCATGATCGCCGGCTCGAAGATGTTCTGTGATGACCTTGGCGTTGGCATCGCGATAGTACTGGAGCAGGGCCGCCTGGAGGCGCTTCTCGCGGCGACCGCTCGGGACGTGGATCGAGCGGCCCTTCTCATCCCGGCCGGCGACGTACATCGCGGTCGATCGCGTGAGGGGTACAGGCACGAAGTCCTGCACCTGGCGGGGCTGCCAGTTGCGAGAGACGAGATACTCAGTCAGCTTGACCGCGTCGTCGAGCGTGCAGCCGGGGTGGGAACTGATGAAGTACGGCACAAGGTAGTACTCTCTGCCCGCGCGGCGGCAGGCCTCGTCGAATCGGCCCTCGAACTCGCGGAAGAGCTCAAACGAAGGCTTACCCATGAGCCACAGGACCTGGTCGCAATAGTGCTCGGGCGCGACCTTCAGATGCCCGCCGAGGAAGTGCCGGACCAACAGGTCAAGGTACTCGCGGTTGTGCAAGGCCAGGTCGTGCCGAATGCCGGAGGCGACGGAAACGTGCCGCCTGCCCCGCGAGCCTCCCTTCCACCTCGCGAAAGCCTCCATCATCTCCATCAACGGGCCGAAGTCGAGATGCAGGCTCGTGCAGTGTGAGGGAAAGACGCAACTGGCCCTCGAGCACGGCTGCTCGGCGGCGCACGTCGTTCCGTACATATTGGCCGTGGGCCCGCCAAGATCGCTGATCGTGCCGCGAAAGCGCGGATCGGCCGCGATGCGATCCGCCTCGGCCAGCAGCGACCCGATGCTGCGGGAGGTGATCTCCTTGCCCTGGTGGAAGTAGATCGAGCAGAAGGAGCAGCCGCCGTAGCAGCCGCGATGCGTCGTGATCGAGGAGGCTACCGGCTCCAACGCCGCGATCCCCCCCAGACTCGCATATCGCCGGTGCCACTGCCGCGTGAACGGCAGATCGTACAGAGCATCCAATTGCTCCGCCGTCAGCGGCCTCGCAGGCGGCATCACGACGATTGTGCCGGGGTCCTGGTCCTGAACAACCGGTCTGCCACCGGGGCGAGCAATCTGCTGGTACTGCTCGTATGCCGCCATGACTTGCAGCTTGTCCTCGGCCTGCTGCGTCAGCGAAGGCAGACGCACGGCGCCACTCGGCACGGTCACGCTGCGAATCACTCTGTATGCCGTACCTGGGATGTCCGTCATCGCATCGATCGAGTCTCCGCGATCCAGCCGGCGTGCGATCTCGGCGATCGCCAGCTCGCCCATCCCAAAGACCAGCAGGTCGGCCTTTGCATCCGCCAGTACGGACCGCATCATCTTGTCGGAGATGTAGTCATAGTGGACGAGTCTGCGGAGGCTGGCCTCCAGGCCGCCCAGGACAATCGGGACCTGCGGGTACGCCTCACGGGCGCGAGCGGCGTAGGTCAGCAGCGGTCGCACGGGCCGCAAGTCGGTCGCCCCGCCGGGGCTGTAGACATCCGCCTGCCTGCGATGGCCCATCGAGGCATAATCGTTCAGCCGCGAGTCGATGCAGCCGGAGGTGATGCCCCAAAACAGCCTTGGGACATCGAGTGAGCGAAACGGGTCCACACTCCGCCAATCCGGCTGAGCGAGAATCGCGACTCGATAACCCAACTTCTCCAGCCACCGGCCGATCAGGGCCACGCCAAAGGAGGGATGGTCCACGTACGCATCGCCCGTGATGAGGATCACATCCGCCCGGTCCCAGCCTCGATGATGCATCTCATCATGCGTCGTCGGCAGAAGCTGCTTGGTATCGTCCAATTGCACCATGTGTCACAAGATCTTCTGAGAGTGCG
Organism: Phycisphaerales bacterium UBA2218; assembly: GCA_002327785.1. Lineage (GTDB taxonomy): Bacteria > Planctomycetota > Phycisphaerae > Sedimentisphaerales > Anaerobacaceae > PLanc-01. The sequence goes on along the minus strand of DCUI01000307.1, from coordinate 20,841 downwards.
AAGACCTGTCCGCTCCTCAATCCGGTGCCGCCGCATCAGCATATATCCGGGTCGCAATCAACCTTCGCACCAGGAACTGACCGCCCCCGGTCATACGCCCATAACGTAGTGCAGATTCCGCCCTGCGTCAATATTCAAGCATCGCACGTATCGTTCTTGTATGGGATTGTCGCCGTCCCGTAGGGCACTGCCCGGTCAGACAAATCCGTGACGCCTGCACCCGTTGCGGCCTTTTATATGAGGAGCCCCTCCAGGAAGGGTTCCACTGAACCGTTGTTTTATACTCGCAACACGATACAATCGGGCGTGGTTCGTTGATTCGGGAACGCAGATTGCCGGATGCACGTGATCGAAAACGAGTGAGGCGGAAAAATGGGAACCGGGCATACAGTGGAGATGGATAGAACGGCACTTGTTTGCAGGCCGGCTGTAATCGTGACGGTCCTCGCACTGCTGGCGGGCTGTGCGCATGAGAAAGCGTACAAGCGAGGAGACCGGCTGTCGCGCGAGGGCCAGTATGAGCGGGCGGTCGAGGAACTGGAGACGGCGATCCGGCTGGCCGAGGAAAACAACAACCACAAGACCGCCAGGAAATATCGCGAGAAGCTCGCCGAGGTCAAGGTGCAGGCGGGGCAATTCTTCTATCGCGAGGCCCAGATCCGGCTGGACCGGGCGGACCTCGGAGGGGCCCAGGGCTTTATCGAGCGGGCCGTCACGTTTTGCCCGCAGGAGCCGATGTACGAAGCGTTCCGGCAGCGAGTGCTCCAGGCCATTGCCGAGGCCGAGAGGGTCCGCGCGGACGCCCTGTCCCTGGCGGAGCAGAGACAGTGGCAGGCCGCCGTGCAGCGGATGAACGAAGCACTGGCCATGCACCGGACCATGCCCGGCGGCGAAGCCGATCTCAAACGGATTCGAGAGCGGGCGTACCGATACTATGTAGATCGCGCGAATGAAAGACTGCGCGAAGACAACCTGTCCGAGGCGGAATCAGAAGCAACCGCCGCGATGGCGTATCAGGCGTCCGGGCAGGAGGCAAAAGCCGTCATCCAGGCCGTGAAGGACCGGCGCGAGGCCGCCGTGTTGATCGCACGCGGGCGAACGTTGCTGGGCCAGGGAGAGCCTGAAGAGGCCCTTGCCGCTCTTGAACGGGCGGCTCGACTCCATCCGTCGCATCCGGAGCTGCCGGACCTGTTGGGGCAGGCGAAGCGGGCCGTCTGCGACCGCCGACTGGAGCAAGGCCGCGCAGCGATGGCGGCACACAGTTATCCCGCGGCGATGCGACTGTTCCAGAAAAGCCAGGATCTACTGGCGGGATATGGGGGCGTGGACGCCCTGCTCGCGGATGTGCGAGCCCGGCTTTCGGAACTTCATCTGCAGGGGTCGCGGCAATACCAGCAAGGTGACGCCGCCGGCGCAGCGACCTTCCATGCAGCGGCCGCTCTGAGCTATCTGCCGGAGAGCATCGATGCCCGGCGACAGCTCGGAGAGTGTGCCGATCAGGTGCGGCAGGATGTCGCGTATACGATCGCCTTCACCGGCTTCAAGTCGGCGCCGGCGCAGCAATCGCTGGCGGCAGTCCTCGACGCGGCGGCGCTCGAACATCTGACCCGGGCGCACCCGGAGAACGTGATGGTGGTCGAGCGGGCCGACTTGCAGGCGATTCTCGGCGAGCAGGACCTGATCACTACCGAACGTATCGATCCGCAATCCCGCGCACCGACCGGCAAACTGCAGGGCGTCGATGCTTTGATCGTCGGACAGGTACTCGAAGGTAAAGTGACCTCCGAGAGCAAGCGGACGGGACACGGGGAATCGGTCTATCAGGACGGGTACCGGCGGGAGCCCAATCCCGACCATGTTCAGGCGGCCGGCGTACTCGATGCCGCCGTGGAGGAGCTGGAACATTCGCGCCGGCGGCTGGCCGAAGCCGAGGCGAGACTGGCACGTTTCCGGCACGTCGATCCGGCCAACCCTGATGAGATGGCCAGGATGCGCAAGGCCCAGGCGGACGTGGACGAGGCCAAGCGGCGATTGGTGAATGCGGCCGCCGACGTGGGCACAGCCAAGCTGCGTCTGGGGTCGATCCCGCCGGAAGTGCTTGTGCCCAACATGGTCAAGCACCAGTACCCGATCGAAACCTTCACCTGGACCGCAAAGGTCGTCTGTATGGTCAAAATGATCGACACAGCCACCGGTGAGGTGCTCATCGCCCAGCGAGTGGAGGGCCAGGCCGGCCACTCGGACCAGATGGTCCAGGCGGACACCTACAGGAACGTGCCGGAGGACCCGCTGGTGCTCCCGAGCGAGTCCGGCCTGATCGAAGCGGCCGCCAACTCCGCAGTCGCGAAGCTCAGGCAAACGTTGAACCAGGCCTGCGCGAAGCACGGGCAACGATTCCTGGTAGCCATGCAGCGGGCCGACGCCGCCGGCGACACCGCCCGGGCGGTGGACAACGGCATCAAGTACCTGTTCGCCTATCCGGCCGCCGATGCGCATACGAACGCGATCATCGATTCCCTCCGCAGATACCTCGCGGATGAGGACGGCCTTGTCGATGTCCGGGCGATGCTGCGGACCCATGGTCACATCCTGCGGTAGAGTGGAGGTATTCGTGAGGAATTTCAGTCTGTCGTTGACGGCAATCGTGCTGCTCGGCCCGGGCGCAAGGCACGTACTCGCAATCGAACCAGTTATCCAGCGGGACATTGCTCGCGTGGAGGGGGAACTCGCCGGTGTATTCCTGGATGGGCAGGTTCTGACGGCGGCCGTGCCCGGCAACGCTGCATCTGCAAGCCGATGGCAAGTCCTCGATGATCGCGCGGTCCGAGTCCGCGCCGGAGATCTGGCGGCCTCGACCTCGCAAATCGACATCGGCAAATTGGGAATCGGTTGGTATCGGATCGAGTTCCTCGGACGGGATGACGCGTGCCTGGCATGGACGACGGCGGCCGTCCTGGCGAAGCTGACGACGCCGGTCCCTCAGGATTCCCCGATCTGCGTTGATTCCGCAACTGCATGGTTTGCCCCAAACGACCGCGAAAAACAGGACCGGCTCGCCCGACTGACGGCCCTGGCCGGAGCCAATTGGGTGCGGGACCGCCTCCGGTGGCGGGATATGCAACCGCAGCAGGACGGCTTCACGGAGACCCGGACGACCTACGACACGTCCGCCCGCATCCAGACGTCGCACGGACTGAAAGTGCTCCAGGTCTTCCACGATACGCCCGAGTGGGCCGTGGCTGAGGGCGATACGCGGGGCCGCTACGCGGGCGACCTGCGGGACGTGTACCGGTTCTGCAAGGCGATGGCCATGCGGTTCCGCGGGACCGTGCATGCCTGGGAACCGTGGAACGAGGGCAACGTCGCCACTTTCGGCGGGCACACGACGGACGAGATGTGCTCGTACCAGAAGGCCGCGTACCTGGGCTTCAAGGCGGGCGATTCCGATGTGCTCGTTTGCTGGAACGTCTCGACCGCCGTCCCGACGCGTTTGCACACCCGCCTCGTGCTGCAGAATGAGACATGGCCGTACTTCGACACGTACAACACTCATACCTACGACTGGCCCGACTCCTACGAGCGGCTGTGGAAGCCGGTGCACGAAGCGGCGTGCGGCCGGCCCATCTGGGTCACCGAGAGCGACCGAGGCATCCAGTACGCGACGCCTGAGCCGTGGTGCGACCTGTCCCGCGAAGGGGAGATTCGCAAGGCGGAGTTCATGGCGCAATCCTACGCCAGCAGTCTGTTTGCCGGCGCCGACCGGCACTTTCACTTCATCCTGGGGCACTATTGCGAGGGCGGCAAAATACAGTTCGGCCTGCTCCGCTTGGATGAGACGCCTCGACCGAGCTACGTGGCCCTGGCCGCCATCGGCCGATTCCTGGCCGGGGCCAAGTGCCTGGGCAAATGGAATGTCGACGGCCGGCCGAACGCACATGTCTACGCCTTCCAGGCCAGGCCGGATGGCGAGTTGCGAGATGTCCTCGTGGCCTGGGCCGAGAAACCCGGCGACTGGGACCAGAGGGGAAAGACAGTCGTCGATTGGACGCTGCCCGATGGGGTGACTGCCGAAGTGGTGTACGACTACCTGGGACGCTCGCTTGGATCGTCTGTGCCGCAGAAGTTGCAGTCGGCGCCTGTTTTCGTGCTGCTTGGCCCCGGTGAGGCTAAGCATCTGCCGCTCGCGGCGCCGCAGCAGTCTACGTACCGCACGGGCCAGCCCGGCCGGATCGTCCTGCAATTGCACATGCCGCCATCTGCGAGCGTCAACATCGAGCAGATCCCCTGGGCCTCCGACATCGAGCACAAGGTGCAGCCCGAAACCGAAATTGAACTGCCTCTGTACGCGTACAACTTTGGGGAAAAACACGTTCGCGGCCGGATCGTCGTCGAGCACGCCCCCGCCGGATGGCGATTGACACCGAACACATGGGACGTCACACTCGATTCCATGGGACGAAACCGACTCGATTGCCGCTTCTTCATGCCTCAGCGACAGGCAGACAAGACCTCCGACACCTGGATTGTCCTGCGGGGGGACTTCGGCCCCGCCGGCAGGCCGGTCCTCGCGTTTCGCCTGATCTCCCAGCCCGGCGAAGGCTATGAGGCGGTTGCCCCGGTCACTCGCTGAGATGGGCCGAAACGGCGGTCGATGAGTCTCTCTGCGACAGATACAGCCCGGCGTATCTGTGACTATTTTCTGCGCGCCGGTGTCAAACGTCCGATATGCCAATTGCACGAGATAACGGGACTACGGAGAATCGGGACATCACGAATGTGGCGGGATTCGCTGAACCTGCTATAATGGCGTGCCGATAAGATAATCTGTCATCCGGAAGTCAAAGCAGGAACTATGGAAGAAGCCACGCAAGAATCTGTCGGGGCGTCCCGACACGATGAGTCACAGTCGGGTCCCCTTCAACTGCCTTCACGCGTCGCACACGTGAGGGTGAATGATAAGGACGTATACCTGGTCGGCACGGCCCATGTCTCGAAGGATAGCGTCGAGGACGTCCGCGCGACGATTGAGCAGATTCGGCCGGACACCGTCTGCGTGGAGCTGTGCAAAGCGCGCCACCAGGCAATCACGCAGGCGGATAGTTGGCGAAAGATGGACATCGTCAAGGTCATCCGCCAGAAGAAGGCGATTTTGCTGCTGGCCCAGCTCATCATGAGCTCGTTCTACCGCCGGCTCGGCGAGAAACTGGGCGTCCAGCCCGGGGCCGAGATGATCGAAGGCATCCGCATGGCCGAGGCGACCGGAGCCCAACTCGTCCTGGCCGACCGCGATATCGAGATCACGCTCAAGCGAGTCTGGGGCTACCTGGGTTTCAAGAGCAAGCTCAAGCTGGCCATGCAGCTCATGATGGGCATCTTCACCAGCGAAGAAATTGATTCCGACATGATCGAGCAACTCAAAAAGCAGGACCAGCTCGAAGCCGTCATGGCGGAATTCGCGGGCCAGTATCCGCAGATCAAGAAGCGGCTAATCGACGAGCGCGACACCTTCCTGGCCGAGAAGATCCGCACTGCGCCCGGCAAGACGGTGGTCGCCGTCGTGGGGGCCGGACACGTGGACGGTATCAGAAACCAGATTCACGAGGCACACTCACTCGACGAGCTGGTGGAACTGCCTCCCAAGCCGCTCTGGCCGGTGTTCTTCAAGTGGGGTGTTCCGTTGCTGATCGTGGCCATGATCGTCTACGGCTTCACGAAAGGCACGAAGAACGGCTGGGAAAACGTCTACATCTGGTTCCTCGTGAATGGAGTTCTCTCGGCGCTGGGAGCGGCGGTCGCCCTGGCGCATCCGCTGGCGATCCTCACGGCGTTCTTCGCCGCCCCGATCACCAGCTTGAACCCCTTCCTGGCCGCCGGCTGGTTCGCCGGCATCGTTCAGGCGATCCTCAAACGACCGAAGGTCAGCGACCTCGAAAACCTTCCGGACGTCACTACCTCGCTCAAGAGCTTCTGGACCAATCCCGTCATCCGCATCCTTCTGGTGGTGGCCCTGGCCAACGTCGGCAGCATGATCGGCACATACGTAGCCGGCTTCTGGGTCGCCGCCCGCTCCGTCCGGTAGGTTCCGGCATCTGTCCTTTACTAATTCCCATCGACCCTTTACAATCCCCGCACGGGGAGAGCGCGAATAGTCAATGGTGAATCGTAGATCGCAGCAGGAGCCAGTAGATGACGAATGTAACGCTGATTACGGGCGACGGCATCGGGCCGGAGATCGCCGAAGCAACCCGCAGGTGCATCGATGCCACGGGGGCACAAATCCACTGGGAGATCGCCGAGGCGGGCGTAGACGTGATGGAGCGGCTGGGGACCCCCCTGCCGGATGCGACGATCGAGTCCATCAAGAAGAACGGCGTCGCGCTCAAAGCCCCGATCACAACCCCCGTAGGAACGGGCTTTCGCAGCATCAACGTGTACCTGCGACAGAGCCTGGACCTGTACGTATGCCTGCGACCCTGCAAAAGCTACAAGGGCGTCCGCAGCCGGTATGAGAACATCGACCTGGTGATCGTCCGGGAGAACACTGAGGACCTGTACGCCGGGATCGAGTACCAGAAGGGTCAGGATGACACGCTCGAATTGATCGACTGGCTGAACAAGCACAGCAAGCGGCGGATCGGCCCGGACGCGGGCGTCAGCATCAAGCCGATCTCCGTGACGGCCACCGACCGGATCGTGCGGTTTGCCTTCGACTACGCCCGCAAGAACGGCCGCAAGAAGGTTACCAGCGTACACAAAGCCAACATCATGAAGTTCTCCGACGGCCTGTGGCTGGAGGTCAGTCGCCAGGTCGCGAAGGACTATCCCGACATCGAGTTCGAGGACCGCATCGTCGACAACATGTGCATGCAGCTCGTGCAGAAGCCCGAGCTGTATGACGTGCTCGTGCTGCCGAACCTCTACGGCGATATCCTCAGCGACCTGTGCGCCGGGCTGATCGGCGGGCTGGGCGTCGCCCCGGGCGCCAATATCGGCGATAAGGGGGCCACGTTCGAGGCCACGCACGGCAGCGCCCCGAAGTACAAGGGCCAGAACAAGGTCAATCCGACGGCACTGATCCTCAGCGGCGTCCTCATGTTGCGGCACCTCGGCAAGGTGAGTGAGGCGAATTGCCTGGAGAATGCCGTCGCACAGACCATCGCCGAAGGCCGTAAAGTTACTTATGACATGAAAGACAATCGCGATGATCCCACCGCTGTCGGGACGAGTGAAATGGCGGATGAGATCATCCGGAAACTCAGGTAACATCAAAAAGCAAAATGCAAAAATCAAAAGTGCGGAATCGCCTTCGGCGATGGGCTTCTTGAGTTTTGATCTGAAATTTTGATCTTTGATTTTTGATATTCCTACGGGTGTGGATATGGCCAAGAAGGTGCTCGTTCCGATCGCCGACGGGACGGAAGAAATCGAGGCGGCGTGCATCATCGACACGCTCCGTCGGGCCGGAGCGGATGTGACCGTTGCCTCGGTCGACAAGCTCCAGGTGACCGCCAGCCGGGGCGTCAAGCTGGTCGCCGATGCCCGGATTGCGGACTGCGCAAGCCAGACCTACGACTGCATCGCCCTGCCGGGCGGAATGCCGGGAGCGGAGCACCTGCGGGATTCGGCCGAGTTGGTCGCGATGCTCAAGAAGCAAAAAGCGGGCGGAAGGCTTTATGGAGCGATCTGCGCCTCGCCAGCCGTCGCCTTGCTTCCGCACGGATTGCTGGACGGAGTCAAAGCAACCTGCTATCCCGCAATGCGGAACAGGCTAAACCCGGCCTATGCCTCTGACGAGCGGGTAATCGCTGACGGCAAATGCGTGACGAGCCAAGGCCCCGCCACGGCCATCGAGTTCGCCCTGAAGCTGGTGGAGCTGCTCTTCGGCCCGCAGGAGGCCAAGGACGTTGCCGGTCCCATGCTGGTCAAGGCGTGACAACGGAAGTCCCTCGCCGAGGGGCATGGTCCCTTCTTCTCCTCCTGAGCGGAGCGAAGGATCCGGGCAACGAATCGGAGACTACGCAAGGGGTGCTTGTCTCCCCTCCCAGGCCAGATGCTTCGCTGCGTTCAGCACGAAAGAGTGTGCCCAGGGTTCGCCGTGTGTGATGGAATGGCATCTGCAGGAGCCTGAGTTTGAACCGTACGACCTATTTGAACCTGATTGCAGGACAGAAGCGCAGTGCCATGGGGTGGCGTGCTCGCATGGCCCATGTGGTCCTGATTGTGTTGTCCTGGCCCTATTCCGCCGTCGTCCACCTGCGGAACCGGCTGTATTCGAGCGGTGCGCTGAGGGTCCATCCTGCCGGCGTCCCGGTCATCTGCGTCGGCAATCTGACGACCGGCGGGACGGGCAAGACGCCGTTGGTTGTCTGGCTCTGCCGGACAATAGATCAAAAATCAAAAATCAAAAATCAAAAATGCCAAGTGGTAATTTTGACTCGCGGGTACAAGACGCACAAAGGCGAATCGGCCGACGAGCCCGCCTTGTTGGCCGCGCAGTGCCCCGATTTGCCGGTCATCGTGAACCCCGACCGCGTCGCAGGGGCCGCCGAGGCAATCCAAACCCGCTGGGCGCAGGCGCTGGTCATGGACGACGGATTCCAGCATCGCCGGCTCGCGCGCGATCTGGACATCATCGCCGTGGATGCGACACTGCCCTTTGGCTACGGCCGGCTTCTTCCGGCCGGCCTATTGCGGGAGCCTTTGTCCGGCCTCAGACGAGCCCACGCGGTGGTTCTGACCCGTTGCGATCAAGTTTCCGAGGGAGCATTGGCCGAGATCGAAGGGGAGATTCGCGAGGTCAATCGCGATCTGGTCATCGCCCGGTCGATTCACGCCCCAGTCGTGGCACGAATGGCTGGTGGTGTGGAGGTTCCCCTGGCGCAGATGAAGGAGAAACGAGTCTTTGCATTCTGCGGGATCGGGAATCCGCAGGCCTTTTTTCGGACTATTGAACAACTGGGGGCAGTCTTGGCCGGGTCGCGGGCATTCGCCGACCACCATCGCTATACCACCGTTGACCTGCTGGCCGTTCACAGACAGGCCCGCCAGATGCAGGCGGCGCTTGTGCTGACGACGCAGAAGGACTGGACGAAAGTGGCTCGTTCGACAATCCCGGCGGGAGACCCGCCGCTGGCGTATTTGGCCGTGGACCTGAAGATCATAGCGGGCGAGGAAATGCTGACGGCCTTGATTGACCGCGTCCTGGGCGGTAGAATACCCCCTCAGTGAGTATCTGCAATGCGGAACGACCGGGTGGCCGAGTATGTACGAACGACTGCTCAAGACCATAGGAAATCTGGGTGCGCCGAAGATTCTCGTCGTAGGCGACTACATGCTCGACGTCTACGTCTATGGCGACGCGGTCCGTATCAGCCCGGAAGCCCCTGTGCCGGTCCTGAAGGTGGCCGAAACAGAATCCCGGTGCGGCGGCGCCGCCTCGGTAGCGGCCGATGTCGCAGCGCTCGGAGCCGTGCCTATCTGCATCGGCGTGCTGGGCCGGGATGCGAATGGCAGTCTGCTCAAGGAACATCTGACCGCCCTGGGAGCGGAGATCTCGGGCCTCATCGAGGTGGCCGACCGCCCCACGACCACCAAACAAAGGCTGATCGGCCTTGCCCAACACCGGCACCGGCAGCAACTCATGCGAATCGACCAGGAAAGCTCCGAGCTTTTGCCCGACGACCTCTGTGTGGAAATCGTGCAGAAGTACCGGGAAGCCCTTGACCAGGTCGATATCGTCTGCCTGCAGGACTATGACAAGGGATTGTTGCCTCCGGCGGTGTGCAAGGAGATGATTCGACTCGCGACGAGTGCAGGACTGAAGGTCCTCGTCGATCCCACGCACAACCACGACTACAGCAAGTACGCCGGCGCCACCCTGCTGACGCCGAACCGTTGCGATGCATCCACGGTGGTTGGGTTCGAGGTGCGGACCGCGGCGGATGCGGCAAGGGCCGCAGAACACCTGGCCCGGGACCTGTCGCTCAATGCCGTCGTCATTACGCTGGACAAGGATGGCGCCTATCTGCTCACCGAGGACATCCGGGAGATGGTCTCGGCCAGGCCGCGAAACGTCTATGACGTGACCGGCGCCGGCGACATCGTGCTGGCGACCCTGGCCGTGAGCCTCGCTGCCGACAGCGACTACCTGACGGCGGCGCACCTGGCGAACCTCGCCGCCGGGATCGAGGTCGAGAAGTCCGGCGCCACACCCGTGACCGTCTCCGAGATGGTTCACGAGATCGCGGGCCAGTTCGGGGCCCGAAACGTTAAGCTCCGCTCCCTCGACTCGCTGATGGAGGAAATCAACTGGCGACGCAGCCGGGGGCAGACCGTCGTCTTCACCAACGGCTGTTTCGACGTCATCCATCGCGGGCACATCGAGTACCTTCGATTCTGCAAGGCTCAGGGCGACGTGGTTGTCGTCGGCCTCAACAGCGACAGCTCCGTGCGGGCGATCAAAGGCCCGGAGCGTCCGATCAACGGCCAGTATGACCGCGCCGCCGTGCTCTCGGGCCTTGAAACGGTGGACTTCATCACAATCTTCGACGACCCGAGCGTGCTGGGCCTGATCAAGAAGGTCAAGCCGGACGTGCTGATCAAAGGAGCGGATTGGGGCAGCAAAGAAGGCGTCGTCGGCTCCGACTTCGTCGAGTCATACGGCGGCAAGGTCCTGCTCGCACCGCTTGTGCAGGGCAAGAGCTCAAGCGCGACCATCGAGAGAATCAGGACCCTGCAGGCAGGTGAATCGTGAGCCACATCGACTACAAGAGAATTCGGGAGGCAATCGAAACCCATCGGGCCTTGACGGCAGCATTCGAGGCCTCCGGCGTCGCAACGGTCGTCGCCATGGCCGAGATGATCGTGCAGTCCCTCCGGGCCGACGGCACGCTGTATCTGTGCGGCAACGGCGGCTCGGCGGCCGACGCCCAGCATATTGCGGGCGAATTCGTCGGCCGGTTCCGGATCGAGCGAAGGGCCCTGCCCGCCGTGGCCCTTTCCACGGACACCTCCGTTCTGACCTGCATCGGCAACGATTACAGCTACGAAAGCGTCTTCTCGCGACAGATCGAGGCGCTCGTGCGGCCGGGCGATATCCTGTGGGCGTTCTCCACGAGTGGACAATCGCCGAACGTGCTGCGGGCGGCGGAGGCGGCCAGACGGAAAAACGCCCGCGTGCTCGCGTTCACGGGCCGGGCTGACAGCAAGCTGCAGGCCATGGCGGACCTGTGTCTGTGCGCGGAGGCGGCCGTGACGGCCCGGAGCCAGGAGATCCATCAACTGGCGTACCATATCATTTGCGACCTCGTCGAGCAGGAGTTCCGCGAGAGATGAATGGAACTCGGCAAAATGGATGGTGATCAAAACTGGTGCAGGATGTTATGTCGAATGCAGCGATATTCTTCGATCGGGACGGCACGTTGATCAACGACCCGGGCTATCTCAACCACCCCGACCAGGTGCAACTATTGGACGGGGCGGCCGAGGCCCTGAAGGAATTGCGAGGCCTCAGCTACAAAACGGTGGTCGTCTCGAACCAATCCGGCGTGGCGCGTGGCATCGTGACGGAGGAGATGCTCGGAAGGATCCACGACCGACTCCGCGAGCTGCTGGCCGCCAAGGGCGCCTCGCTCGACAAGGTCTACTACTGCCCATATCATCCGGACGGCGTGATTGACCAGTACCGCAAGGACAGCGACTGGCGAAAACCCGGTCCCGGCATGTTGCTGGCGGCAGCTCGGGAGATGGATATCGATCTGACGAAGTCCTGGATGATCGGCGACAACGAACGGGACGTGGAGGCAGGCCGCAACGCCGGATGCAAAACCATCCTGATCAGCCCGACTCGCTCTGAGTCCGGCTATCCGGAAAAGAGCCGTCCCGACCACGTCGCCGTGAACATGAGAGAAGCCATCAACATCGTGAAACAGCATCATCGTTCCGCTCCGGAGAGCCGGGCCGTACCCGCGTCGCCGACGGGGCACGACGATACGCTGGCCGCCAGGTCCGTGGAGATTCTGTCGATGGTGGAAGAATATGCGGCACAGGACGCCGAGAAACAGAAGGCGGAAGACCCCGTGAAGCCGACCGTATCCGGCGCAAGGACCGAGCAACTGCTTGCGGGCATCCTGGAGCAACTGCGGCGAATGCAAAAAAACGAGATGTTCGTCGCCGAGTTCTCTTTGTTGCGTCTGCTCGCCGGTATCGTGCAGGTCTTCGTCCCCTTCTGTTTGTTGTTGGCCCTGTGGTTCCTGATGGGCTCGAACCGGCAGGACAACAGTGCTCTCCTGGCCCTCGGCTTCGGCGCCGTGCTGCAGATGATGGCCCTGACATTCTACATGATGCACCGATAACTGATGACATCGAAGCTTGCGAACGTGGAAACCCTGGCGGTTCGTTGCCCGAACTGGGTCGGGGACGTGGTGATGGCGACGCCCGTGTTTGATTGTCTGCGCAGGAGCCTGCCGCAGGCAAGGATCATCGGCGTGATGAAGAGAAGCGCCCAGGGCATCGTCCGGGATGGGCCTTGGTTCGATGATCTCGTGGACGGCAACGACAAGACCTGGACCGGCTTTCGGCACATGAGACGGCAGCTCAAGGCCTTGTCACCCGAGAGCGCCATCCTGCTGACGAACTCCGTCCGGTCGGCGCTGACGATGCGGCTGAGCGGCATTCGACGAATCTACGGTTACCGTCGGGAATGGCGAGACTTTCTCCTCACGGGCGGCCCGACCCCGTCGCGCAATGGGGCGGTGGTCCCCATCCCAATGGGTGACTACTACCTGGAGATCTGCCGGTGGCTCGGCCTGGACGTGCCCCTGCAGGCGAAACCCCGCCTGTTCATCGGCAAAGAACTCCGCAAACGAGGAGATGCACTGTTGGCACAGTACGGCGTCGCCGAGGACGATCTCCTCATCGGCCTCAACCCCGGGGCCAGCTTCGGTTCGTCCAAGTGCTGGCCGCCGGAACACTTCGCCGAACTGGCCGGGCTACTGCGAAAAGGCCTTGATGCCAGGATCATCCTCTTCTCAGGACCGGGCGAAGAGGGTATTATACAGGCGATCCTCGACCGAGCCGACATCGATCTCATCGACACGCGGGCCGACAAGGTCGATCTGGAGCTGCTCAAGCCGCTCGTGAAACGGTGCAACCTGTTCATCACGAACGATACCGGGCCGCGGCACTATGCGGTGGCCTTCGATGTTCCGACGGTCGTCATCATGGGGCCGACCGATCCACGCTACACGGCGGCAAACCTGGACCATACGATCGTCGTAAGGAAAGAGTTGAACTGCTCGCCTTGCCACAGGAAGGTATGCCCACGAGGCCACGAGTGCATGAGAGAAATCCGGCCGGCCGAGATCTTCGCGGCCGCCGAACGACTTGTGAGTGCATAAACAGCATGGATCCTGCGATCTATCAAAAAAAATGGCACAAGCTCAGAGACGGCAAGACCGATGCGGACGATTTGCACCATCTCGCCCGCCAGGTCGCTTTCTCCTTTATCGACAACTACTTCCAGAGCGGCGCCTATGTGGCCGAGTACATCGACCTGCTCTGCGAGATGGCGACGTTCTATTCCAAGGCGGAGCTGAGCAACATCGCATCGACCGCCCTGTTCGAGATCGTCGTCGAGAAGCTCTGTGACGATTTCGAAGACCTCCCGGTCGAGGTCTACTGCCGGGTTATGTGCCAGGTGATCTCCTACTGCCGGACGGTCCCGGCGGGCAAGGGCCTCGATGCGAAGCTGACGGACTTCGGCGTCGTCTCGCCCGAGGCGCTGTACCGACGCGCGGTGGCCACGCACACCCGCCAGTACCGCCGCGATCCCGGCAAGGCCCCCCGCCGCGTCGTGCTGTTGTCACGCGTCACGATCGGAGCGGATGTCGCAATCCTGAGCGTCATGATCCAGCGTCTGCGGCGACTGTTCTCCGAGACGGACCTGGTCATCGTCGGCAACCGCAAGCTGGACGGGCTCTTCGCAGGCAATCCCGACGTGCGAATCCGAGAGCTGGGATACGCTCGTCGCGGCGGGCTCTTCGAGCGATTCGCCAGTTGGCACGCGACCCTCGACATCCTGCGGGAGGAATTCGCCGAAGGAGAGGAGAACGTGCTCGTGATCGACCCGGATTCGCGAATCACCCAGCTCGGCGTGTTGCCCATGATGCACGCGGACAACTACCTGTTCTTCAACACGCGGGATCGCCTGCTCACGGCCAACGGACACTGCATGGCCGAGTGGACGAACGAATGGATCGACGGCATATTCGGCGTGCCGGATTTCGCGTACCCGACGATCTGGCCCCCCCCGGTCCTGATGACAACCGCCAAAGCGAAGATCGATTCGCTGCGGGCCGCGGGCGCACGGCATATCGTGGCGATGAACCTGGGCGTCGGGCAGAATCCGAGGAAACGCGTCGGACTGGAGTTCGAGAAACGGCTCGTGCGGGCCATCGTGGCGATTCCCGGCACCGTGGTTGTGCTGGACCGTGGATTTGGGGCCGATGAAGAGGAGCGAACCGCCCTGCTGCTGGCGGATACAAGGGAGCACGGCTTCCCAGGCATGGAGACCTCGTTTGCCGCGACGGATTCGCCCGCCCTGTCGCATGGGGTCATGGCCATTGAATGCGGCATCGGCGCCATGGGCGCCCTGATCGCCCACAGCGATGAGTACATCGGGTACGACTCGGCCTGCCAACACATTGCGGCGGCGGCCCGCACCCCCACCCTGACGATCTTCGCCGGCAGCAATAATAAGAACTTCGTTCGCCGGTGGAGTGCCTGTGGCCAGACCGATTGCCGGATCGTTCACGTCAACACGCTGACCAACGCAGAGCACGTCGATGTCAGCGAAGTAGTCGCGAGAATCATGCAGGAACGGGCCCTGCGGACGCCGGAGCCTCTGCGACAACGAGTCCGGGAGGTGCGCACGGGCCGGCCCACCGGCAACAACTCCGCCCAAGAGGCCCAAAAGGAATAGGAGCCGGCCCACCATGTCGGCGCTCTGCGATGAAAGTCCTTTTCATATACCCTTCGACGGATTCCCAGGTGGGCTTCAACTACGGCGTCGCTCATATGGCGGCCCTCCTCAAACGGGCCGGCCATACGGTCGGATTCCGGCAGCTCTGCGAGGAGGTCGAGCCGCTGCCCGACCAACTGCAGTTCGTGCAACGGGTCACACAGGAGAAGCCGGACATCCTGGCGTTCTCCGTCGTGACCAACCAGTGGGCCTATACGCAGACGCTCGCCCAATGGGTCAGGCCGAAGCTGCGAGCCCCGTTCGCGATCGGCGGCGTCCACACCCTCGCGAACGCGGAAGAGATCCTGCGAACGGGTCTCTTCGATTATGTCTTTCGCGGCGAGTGCGAGGACGCGTTCGTCGAGTTCGTGGACAAGCTCGCACGGAACGAGAGCGTCGAGGGTGTCTCGAATCTGGTCTATCTGCGGAACGGCCGGCCTCAGTTCAATCCGGTCGGCCCGCTGCCCGACCTGACGCGGCTGCCCCTGAAAGACTACGAGAGCATGGACTTCCAGCGGCTGATCGACGCCAAGCAGGGGTGGGTCGGGCTGATGGCGTCTCGCGGCTGTCCGTTTTCGTGTACGTACTGTTTCAATCACGTGATGGTCGAGGCGTACAAGAAGGACCTGAAGTGCGGCTTCAAGGATCTGCACTACATCCGGCGATTCACCGTCGGCCAGATGATCGAGGAAATCCGGTATCTCCTTGCCAACTATCGTAATATCCGCATGTTTATCTTCGACGACGATCTGTTCACCTTCGACAAATCGTATGTCCGGGAGTTCTGCGAGGCGTACCACAAGGTCACGGACATGCCGTTCGTCGTCAACGCACACGTGGGTTTCTTCGACGACGAGTGCGCGGGCTACCTGGCGGCGGCGAACTGCCGAATCGTGAAGTTCGGCGTCGAGTCGGGCAGCCCAAAGATCCGCCGGACGATCCTGAACCGCCACATGAGCAACGAGAGCATCGTCGAAGCCATTGCCGCCGTGGAGCGCCATGGGATGCACAGCTCGGTCTTCATCATCATCGGCTTTCCGCACGAGGGCCGCGAGGACGTGCTCGACACGGTCCGACTGCTCGGACAAGCCAGGCCGGGTCGCTTCCGCTGGACGTATTTCTTCCCCTTTCCCGGCACCCGCGCCCACGAGATCAGCGTCGAGGGCGGGTTCATCGACACCGAGAAGATGGAGCGGCTCAAGAACTTCACGGACGAATCCTGCCTCGAATTCGGCCCGGAGCACAACTTCCTTCTCAGAAAGATCGGTTTCATCATGCCCTGGTTTGTTAATGCCCATTCCAGCCTGCCGACGGCGGAGTTTTACAGGAACAGGGTCGAGGAGATCCTGCGAATGGATGAGGCCGGATGGGAGCGGGCGAGGCCGGCCCTGCGGGAGCAGGATGCGCTCTACTCCCGACGGTTCTGCGAGCAGGGCCTGTCACACTATGCGATCAAGTACAACCGATTCATGGGCGTCATCTCGGATTATTTCTTGAATGAGCGATGAAAACGACGACAGGAACACATCCCGCAGGCCGACACGATGCCATCTGCGGGCCGTCCCCCTTTTTCGTGGGCGAACGGTTCAAGGACGCGCTCGCCGGACTGGGCATGACTTCGCTCGATGCCGTGTTCGCATTTGACTCGGGGCGGCATTTGGTCAAGCCGAACATCGGTCGGTTCCGCCGCCGACTTTGGTTTGAGGCAATGCCCGCAGGCTCGCGACAGCCGGTCAAGATCTTCCTGAAGCGCTACGACCGCCCCCCCGCGATCCGGCAAATCCTCAACTGGCTCTCCCATCGCAAACGGAGCTCGTTCGCATCCGCGGAGCGGGAGGCAATCGAACAGTTGGCGGCCGCCGGGGTCAACACCCCACAGGTCATGGCCGCAGGCGAGCAATGGGGGCTCCTCTTTGAGCGAAGAAGCTTTCTGATGACCGAAGAGATCAGAGACTCGCAGCCTCTGGAGCGGAGGCTGCCGAAGTGCTTTGACGGCGCAGCAACACCCGCTGCCTTGTCGGAGCGCCGGGAGTTCATCCGGCGGCTCGCGGCATTCGTCAGGCGTTTCCACCAGACCGGTCGCCGGCATCGCGATCTATACCTTTCCCACGTCTTCTGCTCCGATGCGGGCGAGTTCTGCCTGATTGACCTGGCGAGGTCCTCCCGACCCGTTCAGCAGCGACGATTCCAGATCAAGGACATCGCGCAGCTCCACTATTCCGCGCCGGCAAGGCACTTCTCCAGGACCGATCGTTTGCGGTTCTACCTGACTTACGCCGGCCATCGGAAGATCGAGCAACAGGACAAAACGTTTCTCCGTGCGGTCGTCAGGAAGACCCTGCGTATGGCGCGTCACAACGTCAAACATGGAGCCGTACCTCCATTTCTTGAGGTCACGGCGGGCGGACCCTGAATGGTCAAGAAAATCGCGATCATCATCGAGCGGGCCGACATCGCGCTCGGAGGGGCCGAGCGCTCCATGTTCGAGGTAGCGGACGCCCTGTCCACCCTGGACCTGCACGTTGATTTGCTCGCGGCCAAGGGCAGGACCGACCGCAGGAATACCCGCGTGCTGTGCGAAGATGTCCCGGGCAAGCGGGTGAGCCTCGCGGTGTTCGGCAACGCCCTGCAACACCATCTCGCTCAAACCCCCTACGACATCGTCCACAGCGCCTTGCCGTTCGACTTTGCCGATCTCTACCAGCCGCGAGGCGGCACCTACGCCGAGTCCGTACTGCGCAACGCGGCCAGCTACTCGAACTCCTTCATCCGCTGTTGGAAGCGAACCACGGCCTTCATCAATCTCCGGCGAGCCGAGCTTCTCCGTGCGGAGCGCAGGCTCTGCCGTGGATCGGAAGGCCCGGTCATCGCCGCTCTTTCCCGGTACGTCATCGAGCAGCTCAGGAAGCATTATGCAACGGATCCGGCGAGGATCGTTTTGACACTCAACGGCGTCAACGTCGATTCGCACGTCGATTCAGACGCGGCCCGCCGCATCCGCAGTCGGTTCACCGCCCACTTCGGCGACAAAGGCATCGAAAAACCCGTGTTGTACCTGTTCGCGGCGCACAACTTTCGCCTGAAGGGCCTGGGACCGCTGATCCGTGCCATGCAGTTGACGTGCGGAACCCGGACCGAACAACCGGTTGGACTGGTCGTCGTCGGCGCCGGCACGAGCGACACGTACCAGAGGCTCGCCAAACGCCTGGGCGTGGAAAAACGTATGCTGTTTCTGGAAGCTGTGGGGCATATCCACGATACTCTTGCGGCGGTCGATGTGGGGATCTTGCCCACCTTCTACGATCCTTCCAGCCGGTTTGTCCTGGAGGTGCTCGCCGCCGGCAAACCTGTCATTACCACACGTTTCAACGGCGCCACGGACCATTTCGTCGACGGCAGGCACGGCAAGGTGGTCGATTCACCGAACAACGTCAGCGCCCTTGCCGACGCCATCAGGCATTTCGCAAGCGCCGCCAATATCCAGAAAGCCTCCCTGGCAATCACGGAGGACGATTTGAGGTCCAGGGTTTCTATCCGCCGGGTCGCTCAGGAAATCCTCTATCTCTACCAGTCCATCTCTGACACACGCGAACGACACAATCCGGGGAACCCGCAAACGCCTCCGAGATAGACACTCCATGAGGCAGTGCGGCAAGAGTATGTATGCCCGTCTGAACAATTGACTGCCACTTTTCGCGCCGTATAATCCATGCGCATGCGGCAGTATATTGGGGCTTTCCGGCTGAGCAGGGGATCCGAACCAAGATTGGTTGCGTACGCGGATGGGACGGGGGGGGACAACGACACGCGGCACGGTTCGATGTTCGTCTGATGGGTGTCCGATTCAGCGATCTTCCG
Organism: Phycisphaerales bacterium UBA2218; assembly: GCA_002327785.1. Lineage (GTDB taxonomy): Bacteria > Planctomycetota > Phycisphaerae > Sedimentisphaerales > Anaerobacaceae > PLanc-01. Next base: position 1,964 of record DCUI01000307.1, on the reverse strand, counting down.
CATCAAGGACTGGCTTGAGTAAAGGTCGAATATGGCAAATCCAATAGGGATTCTTCTGAAGAAGGCGATTCTTCGCAAATGGAACAATCTGGTCTCGCTCGATGACCCGTTCGAGCGGATGCCGCGTTTGCTGCGGAGCCGCCGGGTGACGGGAATCCTGGACGCCGGGGCCAGCCACGGCCGCATCTCCCGAAAACTGCTCCGGGGATTCCCGGAGGCGCACCTCTTCGCCTTCGAGCCGAACGCCCTCTACGCGCCGACGTTGCAGCAGTACGCCGGTGAAGAGCCCCGATTTCACCCATATTTCGTTGCCCTGTCCGATGAGAAGGGGCGTGCCTGTCTGAATGTCACCGCGTCGCCCGGCTCCACGTCGCTGTTGACGCCGGGCGAGCAGATGCGCGAGTCATTCAGTCGGGATGCGGCTGTTGAAAGCCGCCGGGAGGTGGAGGTTGCGACGATCGACGATTGGGCGGCGCGGACCGCATGCTTCGAGAATCGGTCGAGCTGATCTACATCGATCCGCCGTTTAACACTGGCAAGATTCAGGCGCGCACCCAGATCAAAACCGGGCGCAGCGAGAACGGCAACCGCACGGGTTTTGCAGGTCAGCGCTATGAGACGCTCAAGATCGGCACTCACTCCTACGCTGACCTGTTCGACGATTACCTGGCATTCCTCGAGCCGCGCCTGGTCGAGGCGCGCCGTCTGCTGACCCCCAACGGCAGCCTGTATTTCCATATCGACTATCGCGAGGTGCATTACTGCAAGGTGCTGCTGGATACGATCTTCGGGCGCGATGCCTTTCTCAATGAAATCATCTGGGCTTATGATTACGGCGCGCGAACACGCAAGAAATGGCCGCCCAAGCACGATAACATCCTCTGGTACGCGAAAAACCCGTCTGACTATATCTACAATATCGATGACATCGATCGCATTCCATACCTGGCGCCGGGGCTGGTGGGACCAGAAAAAGCAGCCCGCGGCAAGCTGCCTACCGACACCTGGTGGCATACCATCGTGCCGACCAACAGCAAAGAAAAGACCGGCTACCCCACCCAGAAGCCGCTCGGCATCCTGCGGCGCATCATCCGCGCCTCATCGCACCCGGGCAGCACCGTGCTGGATTTCTTCGCAGGCAGCGGCACCACCGGCGCGGCCTGCCTGGAGCTGGGGCGTAGCTTTATTTTGATCGATGACAACCCGCAGGCGATCGCAATCATGCGAAAACGCTTTACAAATACTGTCGATATCGAATGGCTGGAACAGGAGGAGTGATCAAGGGAGCCAGGTTGAAAGCCGAACTGCTTACCGCCGACCAATTGATCGAGCACCTGCGCGCTGGGTTACTAAGGACGCCTTGAAAGAACTCGAAAAGGCATCGGATAAAAGGTAATCGGCATCCTGATTCCTGAAGGAAGTACAGGTGCGACTGGCAGGATAGTCGTACGAACGACCTCTGTGTCGTTCCGGAAATGCAGCGGTGCGGAATGGGATGGAGCCCGTTCCCTACAAACCATCCATTTATTAACCAGCGAGCCGCCCACGAGGGGCGGCTCCTGTTTTTGGGCTGCGGCAACCTTATCGACTTACGAGGAGGGATGCCGCAGCCAGACGCTTACTATGATCTGCCATTTCTTGCATCACCTCCTCTTCCATTGGGATGGCGAAGAAGAGATGCCGACCTTAAGGTCAGCTTATGGCAAGTATGTCACAAATGAAATCGAATGTCAAGCCTTCGGGTAACAGTTTATTTTGAGGCACTACGGGCATTACGGACTCCGAATTGTCGTTATTTCGCGCCCTAATATTGCCGACCATGACAAGGGGCAGGGATGCCCGCCCTACGCACGTAGGGGCGTATGGCTATGTATACGCCCCTACCTATGATTTCACCCAACCCTTGTCACCTTTTTTACCGGCGCGTAGGGGTACAGCACGCCCTAATATTGCCGACCATGACA
>DCUI01000299.1 GCA_002327785.1 Phycisphaerales bacterium UBA2218 | reverse complement strand
CCGCGGATCTTGGCCTCGCGGGTCATCGCGAAGAGCTTGCGGATCAGGTCGAACGCGCCGGTGTAGGTGGCGGGGTTGCTTCGCGGCGTCTTGCCGATGGGCGATTGGTCGATCTCGATCACCTTGTCGATTTGCGAGATGCCGAGGATGTTCTTGTGCAGGCCGGGCTTCTCGCGGGATTGATAGAGGTGCCGCTTGAGGCCTCGTAGGAGGATGTGGTTGATCAGCGTGCTTTTCCCGGACCCGGAGACGCCGGTGACGCAGATGAACACGCCGAGCGGGAATTTCACGTCCACGATCTTGAGGTTGTGCTCCGCCGCCCCCTTGACCTCGATACATTTCTTGAGCGAGTACGAGCGCCGCCTGGGCGGGACCACGATGCTCTTTCGGCCGCTGAGATAGTCGCCTGTGAGTGATGCCGGCGAGTTGATGATCTCGTCGTAGGTGCCCTGGGCGATGATCTCGCCGCCGTGGGCGCCGGCCGCCGGGCCGATGTCGATGATGTGGTCGGCCGCCCGCATGATGTCCTCGTCGTGCTCGACGACGATCACCGTGTTGCCGATCTTGCTGAGCGTTTGCAGGATGCCCAGGAGCCGGTCGTTGTCGCGCTTGTGCAGGCCGATGGTGGGCTCATCCAGCACGTAGCAGCAGCCGACCAAGCCGCTGCCGACTTGGGTGGCCAAGCGGATTCGCTGGGCCTCGCCTCCCGCCAGGGTGCTGCTCATGCGGTCGAGTGTCAGATATCCCAGGCCCACATCGAGCATGAATTGCAGGCGCGCCCGGATTTCTTTGAGGATTTGGGTGGCGATGATGGTTTGCTCGGCGTTCAGTCTGAGCTTGCCGAAAAACTGCTGGGCGTTCTCGATGCTCATCCGGCTCAGTTCCCGGATGCTCTTTCCGCCGACGGTGACGGCGATGGCCTCCGGTCGCAGCCTCGCCCCATGGCAAGCCTGGCAGGGCTGCTCGGAGAGGTACCCGTGGAGCCGGGTCTTGACGTATTCACTGGTCGTGGTCTTCCAGCGGCGGTCCAGGTTCGGGATGACGCCCTCAAACCACACGCCGTACTTCTCTTCGTCGGTCTCGGTCGTGCCGTACATGAGCAGGTGCTGGATGTCCTGCGGGATCTCCTCGTAGGGGATGGCCTTGCTGATGCCTGTGTCCCGGCAGAACCGCTTGACGAGGCGATTGTAGTAGATGTTCATGCGCTTGCCGCTGCGACGCCAGGCGTCGACGGCGCCGTTTTCGAGCGAGACGCTCTTGTCCGGCACGATCAGGTCCGGGTCGAATTCGAGGATCGTGCCGAGCCCGTCGCAGCTCTTACAGGCCCCGTAGGGGCTGTTGAAGCTGAACAGTCGGGGCGAAAGCTCCTCCAAGCTGGCCTCCGGGTGCTCCGGGCAGGCGAATTTCTCGCTGTAGATGACCTCTTCCCACTTGCCGTTGTTCTCTTCGCCTTTGTCGCCGGAGGGTTCCTGGAGGAGCACCAGCAAGATCCCATCGGCGAGCTTCAACGCAGTTTCGACCGAGTCCGCCAGGCGGACGCGGACCCCTTCCCGGATGATCAGCCGGTCCACGACGGCGGCGATGTCGTGCTTTTTGTTCTTGGCCAGATCAGGGACGTTGCGGAGGTCGTAGATGGTGCCGTCCACGCGAACGCGGACGAAACCTTCCCGCTGGATATTGGCGAAGATGTCCTTGTGCTCGCCTTTTTTGCCGCGAACCAGCGGGGCGCAGACCTGGATCTTCGTCCCCTCGGGACGCCCGACGATCGATTCGACGATCTGGGAGGAGTGCTGGCTGGTGATCTCGCGGCCGCAGACCCAGCAGTGGGGTTGGCCCACCCGGGCGAAGAGCAACCGGAAGTAGTCGTAGATTTCCGTGGTCGTCGCCACCGTCGAACGGGGATTGCTGCTGGCGCTTCGCTGCTCGATGGCGATGGTCGGCGGCAGTCCTGAGATGTCGTTGACGGCGGGCTTCTGCATCTGTTCGAGGAATTGCCTCGCGTAGGCGCTGAGCGATTCGACGTACTTGCGCCTTCCCTCGGCATAGATCGTATCGAACGCCAGGGAGCTCTTCCCCGAGCCGCTGATGCCCGTGATTACGACGAGCTTGTCGCGCGGGATGTCCAGACTGATGTTCTTGAGGTTGTGCTCGGAGGCACCCTCGATTCGGATGACCTTCTCTGTATGATCCACCATATCTTTAACGAATCCGGTTCTTCGGTTTCTCTCTCTACGGCAACGGCCCCACCCGAGGATGCGCCCCCGCTCGAACGCAGGTCGGCACAAACCAACTATTGTAGCACATCGGTCGGCCAGGGGTAAATCCCCCTCGCGGGATTTGTGCGAAGCGGGAAAAAACGCTATTTCTACGTTGTTGGCGGTCTTTTGTTGGGGATTTGAGCAATTGCGTTTGCCCACAGAGCCATAGTATAATACCTTGGCTTCTTCACCGAAGGGATGGCTGGCGACGATGTAGTCTTTGTTGGACTGGAATAGACAGAGGCAACGATGGAGTTCTGCAACGATTATGATGACCGATTGGTGCGCGACGAACTGGTACATGCATTCCGATTGATCGAGAAGTGGTCTCGTGTTGACGAGTTCAATTCCGTAGCACGTGCCAACATCTGGACGGGCAAATGTGCGATTCAGACGGCCATTGAAAATCTCAGCCTTACCGAAAGAGAAATCGAAGAAACTGAGAAGGAAGAAGAAAGGAAAGCGGAAGACCAGGAACAAGAGGAGCAAAAGTGGCAGGAGGAATGCAAGGAACTCCTTGAGACCATAGATCAGATTCTCGGCAATCTTCTCTCCCCGGGGGATGCGCCTGGCGATCAGGAGGTTCGACTGACCGCTGGAGAGACAAGGATTGTGGCTGATGCTATCCAGCATTGTCTCCACAAACGACCCATGTCTCAGGCGGAAGCAGCCTTTGTCTCCGCCTTTCTTCAGGAGTATCGACGGTCATTCTGACGAACTGGAGTCATGTTTGCGCGAGGTTCGAATGCCTGAGATTTGTCGATTCTATGGGATTGTGATTGCCATGTTCTATGACGAACATAATCCGCCTCACTTTCACGCAAGGTACGGCAGTCACAAGGTTGTGATCGACATACGGACTCTCAATCTGCTTGAGGGCAGGTTTCCTGCGCGTGCCCTTGGAATGGTTATCGAGTGGGCGAGTCAACACCAAGACGAACTCCTGGAGAACTGGGATCGCGCTCGGAATGAGCAAGTTCCCAACAAGATCGCTCCTCTGAGCTAAGGAATCAAGCATGTATCACGATGTTGTTGAAGTTAGGTGCCTCGAAGGGTTCCGGCTGGAGCTGACATTTGATGACGGCAAATCGGGTATCCTCGACTGCAAGCCGATGATTGCCAAAGGCGGGGTATTTGCCAAGCTCCGTGATCCGGAGGTGTTCAAGAGAGCGAAGGTGCACGAAGAACTCGGCGTTGTCACCTGGAACGACGAAGTGGATATTGCGCCGGAGACGGCCTACAGTCTGGCCACGGGCTCGCCGCTGCCGGAGTGGATGGAGAGCGAGGTGGAGTGATCGGGGCGGTCATGTAGGCGGAGAGTACAGGGAAAGGCAGGATGGCGGCTGCTGCGGTTATCATCGTGCGGATTCGGCGGGTCTTCTCGTTCCTACGGGAGCGACGGGCGGTGTCTCCGGAGTCTGCCATTCCCGAATCCAACGTTCCCTATTCGGATCGGTGGTACTACAGGCGGCTGATCGACTATGGAGCTGTCAAGAGAGTCGCCGACAAGTGTTATCTTGACGAAGGTCCGGCTCTGGCATATCTGAAGGACTGGCGAAAACGAGGTGTCCGGTTCTTGGCACTGGCGGTTCTCGCGTTCGGCGTGCTGTGGTTGATTTGGGTGCTGATATCATGAGGCGGTATGAACTCGATGGCAAATCCGATGGATATCGACTGCGACAAAGTCGACGAATGCACCTTGTCGCTTTTGTACCTGGTCACATCGCAGGACAAGTACGGGTCGCGGGCTTGGAAGTCGTTCGGCTGGGCCACGATGGACCGGCTTCACGAAAAGGGCTACATCTCCGACCCCAAGAGCAAGGCCAAGTCCGTTGCGGTCAGCGAGGAGGCGGTGTCGCGGGCCAGGGAATTGTTCGAGCAGTTCTTTGCCAAGCAGGGAGGCGACCGCGCAGCATGAACGATCCGAGGAATCTGAAATAGCAGCGTAGAACAGGAACGGCAGGGATGCGGAATCTGCACACATGGGACCTGTCGTACGCCGAGGCTCGGAAGCTGCAGACCGAACTTGCCGATCGGGTGCAGGTGGTTCCCCTGCAAGAAGAGCCGGGCCTCATCGCTGGGCTCGATTGTGCGTTCAGCAAGGACGGCAGGCGGATCTTTGCGGCGGCTGTTCTGCTGGAAGTTGCCGCCGTACGAGGCAACTCTTACGATCTCAAGCTTATCGAGACGGTCGGGGCCGAGCAGGAGACGCGGTTTCCCTATATCCCGGGCCTGCTGTCGTTTCGCGAGGCCCCGGCGTGCCTGGAGGCAGCGGGGCGGCTCAGCCGGGAGCCGGACTTGTATGTGATTGATGGGCAAGGAGTTGCGCACCCGCGACGGCTCGGGCTGGCATCGCATCTGGGCCTGTTCTTCGATAAACCGACGGTCGGCTGCGCCAAGAGTCGCCTGATTGGAACGTTCGACGAACCGGGAGAGCAGAAGGGGGCTTGGGCGCCTCTGCTGGATGGCGATGAAGAGATCGGGGCGGTGGTCCGGACGCGGAGCCGGGTCAAGCCGGTCTTTGTCTCGGTTGGCCACAGGTGCATGCTGGAGGATGCGATTCGCATAAGCCTCGCTTGCACAACGAGATATCGAATACCCGAGCCCACGCGGTTGGCCCATCAGGCGGTCAGCCGGCTCCGGTAGGATAGGTTCTATGAGTCCCATAGGTCCTATCGGTCCATTTAGCCTTGAAAACCGGCGGCCCTTCGTGTACTTAGGAACATTTTCGTGGGTTGTGACGTAATAACCGCATTGTTTTTTTTGGTGTGCATGAAGACCAGTCCATCCGGCTGGGCAGGGTTTTGAGGGACTTAACGGTATTTGTAACCTTGGTTGGGGTAAGTCTTTATGGCGATGGATGTAAAGCAGATCGGCGGCTTGGTCCAGCAGAAAAGCGAATTTGTCAGGGCGCTGTTCTCCGAGCTCGACAAGGTCATCGTGGGCCAGCGTTACATGCTCGAACGAATGCTCATCGGCCTGCTGGCCAATGGGCATATTTTGTTGGAGGGCGTCCCGGGTTTGGCCAAGACGCTGGCCGTGACGGTCCTGTCCCGGGCGATTGACGCGGACTTCCGAAGGATCCAGTTCACGCCGGACCTGCTGCCCGCCGACCTGATCGGCACGCAGATCTACCGCCAGTCCGACGGCCAGTTCGTCACGCGCAAGGGACCCATCTTCGCCAACATCATCCTGGCCGACGAGATCAACCGGGCGCCCGCGAAGGTGCAAAGCGCCTTGCTCGAGGCCATGCAGGAACGCCAGGTCTCCATCGGCGAACAGACGTTTGTTTTGCCCACTCCTTTTCTCGTGCTGGCGACGCAGAACCCCATTGAGCAGGAAGGGACCTATCCGCTGCCCGAGGCCCAGCTCGACCGCTTCATGCTCAAGCTCAAGATCGACTATCCGAACAAGGAGCAGGAGCGTCAGATTCTCGACCGCATGGCGGCGACCGATAAGAAGTTCGATATCAGGCCCGCGATCAAGCCCGGCGACATTGCGGAAGTGCGGGCCGTGGTCGATGAGATCTACATCGACGAGAAGGTCAAGGATTATATCGTTGACATCGTCTGCGCCACGCGGGACCCTCAGAAGTACGGCCTGAAGCTCGGCAACTTTATCAGCTACGGTGCATCGCCTCGGGCGACGATCTACCTGGCTGTCGCGGCCAAGGCCCACGCCTTCCTCCAGCAACGGGGCTACGTCACGCCGCAGGATGTCAAGAGCATCGGTCCCGATGTGCTCCGGCACCGTGTGATCGTCAGCTACGAGGCCGAGGCCGAGGACAAGACCAGCGAAGACATCATCAAGACGATCTTCGACAATATCGAAGTGCCGTAAGAAGAAGTTGGAAGTGTGAAGTGTCAAGTTTGAAGTGTTCCGGCTTGAAACTTCAAACTGAGAACTTGAAACTGGTTTTATGATTCCTCAAGATCTCATCAAGCGAATACGGCAGATTCAGATCTACACCTCNNGACGACATTCGGACCATCGACTGGAACGTGACCGCCCGGACGGGAAAGCCCTTCATCAAGCGGTTCGTCGAGGAACGCGAGATGACGGTGCTGTTCGCCGTGGACCTCAGCGCCTCCGGCGAGTTCGGGACCGTCAGCAAGATGAAGAACGAGCTGGCGGCGGAGTTCTGTGCGGTGCTGGCCTTCGCGGCCGCCAAGAACAACGACAAGGTGGGCCTCTTGATCTTCACGGATCGCATCGAGCTGTTCATCCCGCCGAAGAAGGGCAGCCGTCATGTTCTGCGACTGATTCGCGAGCTGCTCGCTTTCAAGATGCCCAAGCGCAGGACGAATATCCCGCTGGCCTTGGACTATGTCGCCAAAGTGGTTCGCAAGCGGGCAACGCTGTTTTTGGTTTCGGACTTCATTGAGACGGGGTTCAAGAAGCCGCTGAGCCTGCTGAACAAGCGACACGACGTCGTCTGTGTGCCGGTCCGCGACCGGGTGGAGGTGGCCATGCCGTCGGTTGGCCTGATCGAGGTGCAGGACGCCGAGACGGGCGAGGTTATGATCGTCGACACCTCGAGCCGTCGGTTCCGCGACCGGTACGGCGGCCACAGCTCCCAGCGATTCAGCGAGCTCCAGAGCATGTTCCGCGCCGGCAACGTGGACTTCATCCCGATTGCGACCGACAAGCCGTACATCAACGACCTGATTCAGTTCTTCCACATGCGGCACCGGCGCCGCTGACGGCATTCGTTTGAAAATAGTTGAGGACGTGGACAACGATGGCAGAGAAGCTGGATTTCACGATACCCGAAAGAAAACCCAAAGGCTCGGCAACGGGAGTACTGACGGTGTTGTTGCTGATCGTCCTGGTGGCCCTCGCCGGTGCGAATCTGTGTGTTGTACGGTCGGGGCCCAAGCGTGAGCCCGTAGCGGCCCGTGATCTCACCGTCGAGCAGACGAAGGACCTGGCGGGCAAGCTGGCCCTACGAGGTCTGTACCGGCAGGCCGCGACGACTTGGAAGGACTATCTTGCCGCGGCCCAACTCCCGGACCCCGAGCGGGCGAAGATTCATTTCCAGATCGGCGGGCTTCTGGAGAAGGCCGGTCTGTATGGTGACGCCGTCGAGCACTACTATCGCAGCGAGGCGGTCGCCGAGTTGGAGGAGCTTCGTCCTCAGATCAACGCTCACGTCAAAGAGTGTTTCGAGCGGTTGGGCAAGTTCTCGGCCTTGCGATATGAGCGGATGGACCGGACCCGTATCGATCCGACGCAGTCCACCGGCGGCAAGGTGGTCGCCGAGATCGGGGCCGAGAAGATCACCGAAGCGCAGTTGGACGCGCTGATTGAGGAGAGCATCGAAGACCAGTTGACCCCGATGCGGGCGTTCATTACGCCGGAGCAGGCCAACGAGCAGAAGAAGCGGGCCCTGGAGCAATCCCGCAGTCCACAGGCGAAACTGGAGTTCCTGCAGAACTGGCTGGCCCAGGAGATTCTCTACCGCCAGGCGCTCGAGCAGCAGTTGGGCGAGAAGCCCGAGGTCAAGCAGCTCCTGCACAGTCTGACCCGCCAGGCCCTGAGCCGCCAGATGCTCGACGCGCAGCTTGCCTCGAAGATCAATATCACCGATACCGACGTGCAGACATACTACACAGCCCACAAGGGCAAGTACATGGAGCCCGCAAAGGCGAAGATCAGCCACATCCTCGTGGCCGATGAGCAGAGGGCCGTCGATCTGCTCCAACTCGCCCGGGAAGGAGCCGATTTCGCGGAACTGGCAAAAGGCTCGTCGTTGGATTCTGTCACGAAAGAGAACGGCGGCAAAATCGCGGAAGACGTGCAGCAGGGCTCGTACGTTCCCGGCATCGGCGACGCGAACGACATTAACGCGAGCATATTCGCCGCCGAGGGGGGCCAGGTCCTGGACAAGCCATTCAAAACGGACAAAGGCTGGGAGATCGTCCGAGTCGATGAGAAGCACGCGCCCCGGCAGAAGAGCTTCGATGAGGTTCGCCAGCAAGTGATGATGGAGCTTCTCCGACGTAAGAGCGAAGACGTGCAACGCGATTACATCGAGGAGATGACGGACAAGCACAAGGTGGTTGTGCATGCCTCGGTGTTGTCGCCGGCTCAGCAGGAGCCGTCCCAGGAGGCGTCGCCGAAGCCATGATGGAAGGATTTCCCGAAAAGTCCTGTAGGGTGCGTACTACGCACCATCTTCCATCGCGTATGCCGATTGAACGGTGCGTGATACTGTTCATCTGCATGGGTCTGCTGCTGATTTTCGGCGGGTGCAAGAAGAGTCCGACCGGCGGGGCCAAAGAGGGGCAGTTCGAGGTGGACAAGGTCTACGAGCGGGGGCCCGCGACGGTGCACGTCCGCCTGGACAAGACGAAGCTGAGCATCGCGGACACGCTCCTGCTCCAGTTCGAGGCGACGTTGCGACCCGGGTACAAGATCGAGATGCCCAAGGTGGACAAGGTGCTCGAGAACTTCGGGATCGTGGATTGGGACAACCTGGGCGAGAGGCTTGATGCGAAGAACGATGTCGTAACGACCTGTCAATACCGGCTGGAGCCCTTCCTGTCGGGTAAGTATGAGATTCCTGCCTTCACATTTGAGTTTCGCGACGTCAACGATCCGAACGCCGGGCATGAACTGACCAGCGAGCCGATTGCCGTCGAGGTCACCTCATTGCTGGGCGACGAGCGGGCCAAGCTGGTGATCGAGGACATCGAGGGCGTCGTCGAGATGCCCAGGCCCGGTCGTCGATGGTGGCTCTGGATTCCTGCCGTGCTCGTGGTCATCGCTGTCCCGGCCGGATGGCTGCTCCTTCGACGCAGGCGCGCCCGGCAGGTGGTCCGGATCTTCAAGTCGGCGCACGAGTTGGCCTACCTGAGACTGCGGGCCCTGGTCGCCTCCAAACTTGTCGAGCAGGGCCGGATCAAGGAGTTCTACGAGGAAATCAGCGGCATCCTGAGACACTACATCGAGGACCGATTCGACCTGCGCGCGCCGGAGCGAACCACCGAGGAATTCCTTGCAGAACTGCGATTTGCCGAGGTGCTGGCTCCGTCGGACAAGCAGGTGCTCGAAGAATTCCTGACCCACTGCGACCTCGTCAAATTCGCCAGGCACGAGCCGACGACCGAGCAGATCCAGCGGACGTTCGACCTCGTGAAGGACTTCATCGAGCGCACGAAATCCGAGGGACACATGGTGGATGTGACGAACCGTGTCCAGGCAGGGCAGATGACTGAGACGGAGGTGGCGTAGATGGAACTGTACTCGCCATGGGCCTTGCTGTTGCTCCTGTTGCTCCCGCTCGTGGGGTATCTCATGCTTCGCAAGAAGCGAGGGGCCGCGGTGCGATTTCCGAGCCTGGTGGACATGAGGAATTGCCCGGTTTCCTGGCGGCTGCGATTGCGGCCGTTGTTGGTCGTCGCTCGGCTGTTGTGCCTGGCGCTGCTGATTCTGGCGTTGGCCCGGCCGCGAAAGGGCACAGTGCTCTCGGAGATCTCCACGGAAGGCATCGCGATCGAGGCGGTCGTGGACCGCTCCGGCAGTATGCAAGCGGAGATGGACTACTACGGCGAGAAGCTTGACCGACTGGAAGTGGTCAAGAGAGTGTTGACCGACTTCATCGAGGGGGACAAGAGGGGTCTTCGCGGCCGCCCGGGCGACATGATCGGACTGGTGACGTTCGCTCGGTACGCGGACACGGTCTGTCCCCTGGTTTTGAGCCACGGCGTGCTCGCCGAGTTCCTCAGGCAGACGCAGATCGTGAGCATCCGGAGCGAGGATGGGACCGCGATTGGCGACGCGATTGCGCTGGGTGCGGCGCGGCTTAAGAAGGCAGAGGAGGAGCTCCAACGCCGCAATGCGGACCTGGGCTTCGCGGGGGTAGGGGAAAGGAAGGATACGCCCAGCTTCACGATCAAGAACAAGATTATGCTCCTCTTGACCGACGGTCGGAACAACGTCGGCCGGCACAGTCCCCTGGAGGCGGCGAAACTGGCCAAGAGCTGGGGCATCAAGATTTACTGCATCGGGATTGGGTCGTCACAGGCGTATCGGACCGTGGAGACCCTGCTTGGGACGTTCCGTATGCCGGCCACAGAAGAGCTGGACGAAGGGCTTCTCAAATCCATCGCGGAGACGACCGGCGGTTTCTACAGCCGGGCCGACGACGCCCAATCGCTTCGCAAGATCGTCGAGACCATCGACAAGCTGGAGAAAACGGAAGTCAAATCGGTGCAGTATACGCAATATGCAGAGCACTTCGGCTGGTGGACGCTGCCGGCCCTGGTCCTGCTGGGTTTGGAGATGTTGGCAGGGTGCACGGTTTTCAGAAAGGTGCCATAGACAGGACGGAGAGAACCACAGTTCTCGTTCGTCATCCTGGTTGCGTGACACAGACGTATGAACTTGGGAAATGACAACGCGTTGTGGCTGCTGTTTGCGGTGCCGCTGGTGCTGGCGCCGGCGTACGCCTGGTGTTTCCGGCGCAAGGCCCGGACGCTGCGCATCCTGGCCAGCACCGAGATGCTCGCGAAGATCAGCAACACGGTGAGCCTCCGGAAACAGATTTTCAAGGCGGTTCTCCTGATCGCGGCGTTTACGAGTCTTGTGATTGCGTTGACCGAGCCGAAGTGGAACCCGCAGCCGCAGCAGATCCGGCGTAAGGGCCGCGACGTCGTCATTCTGCTCGACACCTCCCGTTCCATGCTGGCCGAGGACATCACGCCAAGCCGGCTCGAACGCTCCAAAATCGCCATTTCCGACCTGCTGGAGGTCCTCAAGGGCGACCGGATCGCTGTCATCACCTTCGCCGGCAACTCCACGGTGAAATGCCCGTTGACGCAGGACTACGCCTTTGTCCGGATGGCCCTGGCGGATATCTCGACCGAGAGCACCAGCCGGGGCGGGACCCTGATCGGCGACGCGATTCGCAAGGCCGCCGAGGAGGTCTTCGACAAACAGAGCCGCGAGTTCAAGGATCTGATCCTCATCACGGATGGCGAGGACCACGATAGCTTTGCCCCGGAAGCGGCTCAGAAGGCGGCCCAGGAAGGGATTCGGATTATTGCGATCGGTTTGGGCGATGATGTGACGGGCTCGCGCATCCCGATCACCGGCCCGAACGGCGAGAAGACGTTTCTGAAGCACCGGAACGAGGAGGTGTGGTCCAGGCTGAACAGCGATCTTCTACGCGAGGTGGCCTACGCCACGGAGGGCGGCAAGTACCTTTCCGTCCTGCCCGGCACGACGCTGGACCTCGGGCGGATCTACGAGGACCTGATTGCCTCGGCCGAGGGGCGCGAGCTGGAGTCCATGACGATGATGAAGTATGATGAGAAATTCCAGATTTTCGTGGCGCTTGCCATTGGATTGCTGGTTGGCGAGGTGTTGGTCAGTGAACGCAAAAAAGCAGCATAGTCACGTTTGTAGTGACGCCGTAAGGCATTCGAGTAGCATGGGCGTCTCGCCCATGAGTAGCACGGCCGTCCCGGCCGTGAATATCACGGGCAGGATGCCCGTGATACGGAAGACATGCCCTTGCGGGCACACTATGAACGAGTGGGTGTCTCGGCCCGTCTTCTTGGCCGGCTGGTTGGCGATGTGCGTCCTGGCCCTTGCTCCGTCGGCGACGGTGGCCGGACCGACCTCGGCGCGGGAGATGCTTCGCCAGGGCAACGGGTTCTATGGCGAAGGCCGGTATGCCGAGGCGATCAACAAGTACAACGAGGCCCTTGTCGAGCAGCCGCAGGCGGTGGAGCCGAGGTTCAATAAGGCCAACAGCTACTTTCGACTCGATGATCTCGGTGAGGCCATGGATCTCTATCAGGAAGCGGCGGCCCAGAGCAAGGATATGAAGCTGGTCGCCAAAGCTCGGTACAACCTCGGCAACTGCCTCTTTCAGCGAGGCGCCAAGCAGCGAGATTCCGACCTGCAAAAAGCCGTCGACGACATGAAGACCAGCATCACCTACTGGCGGCAGGTTCTGGACATCGACCCGAAGAACGAGAAGGCGGCTCGCAATATCGAGGTGGCCCGTCTGACCATCAAGGATATCCTCGACCAGATCAAACAGCAGCAGGACCAGCAGAATCAGCGGGACCCGAACCAATCGCAGCAGCAGGGGCAACAACAGCAACAGCAGCAGGATCAATCCCAGTCCGAACAGGACCCCAACCAGCCGCAGGATCCGAACCAGGCGAAGAAGGAGGCTCAGACGCAGGATCCCAATCAGCCGCAGGACGAGCAAGAACAGCCCCAGTCGCAGCAACAGCAGGAGCAGGACAAGCGGCAAGAGCAGGAGGTCGAGCGGGACGCCACCGCCCAGGAGATCATCGACAACGAACAACGGCAGAAGAAAGAACGCGAGATTCGCCAAAGAGCGCAGTATCAACGGGTCGAAAAAGACTGGTAATGAAAGTCCTCTTGAGATATGTCGTTCTGCTGATGCTCTTCGCCCAACCGGCGACGGCGGGCAGTGGGGACCGTGTTCGCGTTCATGCCGTCGTGAACTCCGAGACCGCCATCTACCCCGGCGACGTCTTTCAGTATTCCGTCGTTGTGGAAGGGGGGGGCAAGCCGAGCAAGATCGACGTGTCTCCGCTGGCCTCCTTCAACCCGCGACCGGCGGGCGAGGGCACGTCGTACCAGCAATTCAACGACCAGGTCGTCGTCAGTTACTCCTCGAACTACGCGATCACGGCCAAGGAGGTCGGCACGATGCGCCTTCCCGGCGTAACGGTCGTCGTGGGGGGGCGGACGTACACGACCAACGCGGTCGACGTGACGGTCTCGAAACCGGGGACGACGGACCGGATGAGCGTGGAGTTCTCCGTCTCGGAACCCAAATGCTACGTGGGCCAGCCGATCGTGATGACCGTGCAGTGGATCGTCTCATCGCGATGGCAGAACGTCTCGTTCGACGTGCCGGTCTTCAAGTCGGACGGTTTCCTCATTGAGGAAGTCTCCTCGGCCGACGGCGCCGGCGCGGAGCAGACCCTCATCGACGGGGTCCCTGCCTCCGTCCAGGGCAGTCGTCGGCAGATCAAGGGAATGGAAGCGGAGGTCTATGCCTTCAGCAAGGTCCTGCTTGCCCAACGTGCCGGCCGCATCCGGCTGGACCCGATCACCGTCTCGACGAACCTGGCCGTGGGCAGGGCCCGGACCAACAGCGTCTTCAATCCCTACACGTTGAAGTTCGAGCGGGTGTCGGTACAGTCCGATCCCATCGACCTGGAGGTGCTTCCGCTGCCCGAGCAGGGCAAGCCGGCGGAGTTCTATGGGCTCGTGGGCAAGTACACGATCGCCGCCTCGGCTGCTCCCACTGAGGTCAGCGTGGGCGATCCGATCACCCTGACGATTCGGGTCGGTGGCAATCCGTATCTGAAGCCGGTCCAGTGGCCGCCGCTCGAGCAGGTGCCGGAGCTGGCGGCGAACTTCAGAATCCCGACGGAGAAGGCCTCCCCGACCATCGAGAATGGATTCAAGGTCTTCACCCAGACGCTTCGGGCCAATAGCGACGCGGTTACGCAGATTCCGCCGATTCCGCTGGCTTGCTTCGATTCGCAACGCGGCGAGTACATCGTGGTCCGGACCGATCCGATCTCGCTGAAGGTGGCGCCGACGAAGATGCTCACGAACGCCGACCTGGAGGGCGTGGGTTTCACTTCGGTGAATCGGGAAGTTGAGGCGATCCGCAAGGGCCTGTCGGCGAACTACTACGGTCCGGCGGTCCTGGCCGACCAGAGCTTCTCGCTGCGGTCGGCCGTGGTCCGCCCCGGGTATGCCGTGATCTGGTCGGTCCCGCTCGCGGGCCTGGTGGTCAGCACGATCATCCGGCTGGCGGGCCGAACGAGCCCCCAGGCGCTTGTCCGCAAGCGTCGTCGTCGGGCCGCCGGCCTGGCAGTGCGGCAGTTGAAGGCTGCCGCCTCGGCCGATCCGCAGCAGCGACCCGAACGGCTGCTTTCCGCGATGAAAGGCTACCTCGGCGACCGGTTTGACCGGGTGGCGGCTTCCTTGACCGCCGACGACTGCCGACAGGTGATTTCGGATGCCACCGGCGATTCAACCGTCGCGGGCCGATACGCGGATCTGATCGCCGCGTGCGAGGGGGCACGCTATGCCCCGTTGGCCACAGACGTGGGGCCAAGCCGGCTCCAGGAGGCCGTGGAACTCATTGACGCCATCGAAAGGCGCGCGAAGAGATGAAGATCCACAAAACAGCTCTGATTGTGGCGGCCCTGGTACTTGTGGGGCTCTGTGACCCGTGCCTCGTGGCTCGTGATCCGGGTCACGGGTCGCAGGTCGGACCGGAAAAAGGCAGGTCGGGCCTATATTCTTCAAGCAAGTCTCTCATTTCGACTTGCTTGAAGAATGGAGAGGGTGACGCTCTCGACTCGCGTCCGGGGTTTGGGAGGGAAAAATCGAACGGCGAGATTTTTCCCTCCCAAAGTAGGCCCGACCTGCCTTTTTCCGATCCGGGTCACGACTTGCGAGCCCTGCTCGAAGAAGCGAACACCGCATTTCAGCAGGCCAACGCCGCCGCCGACCCGAGCGCAGCCCGACAGTCGTACGACAAGGCCATCCTGCTCTATGAGAAGATCATCCGCCAAGGCGGCGTGCGGAACGCCGGGCTCTACTACAACCTGGCCAATGCCTACCTCCTGAAAGACGACCTCGGGCGGGCCATCCTGAACTATCGCCGGGCCGAGAGACTGAACCGCTCCGATCTGAACATCCGGAAAAACCTCGCCTTCGCGCGAAGCCGCCGGATCGACCGGGTCGAGATCGCCGCTCCCAGACGCGTGCTCGAGACGCTGTTCTTCTGGCATTACGACCTGTCCCTGCAGACCCGGTTCCTGCTGGCCGGTCTGGCCTTCGCGGCCCTGTGCATCTCTCTGACGGTAATGATCTGGCTGCCCCGACAAGCTCTTTCGATTTGCTGCACTCTCTCGGCGGCCCTGGCCCTGGTCCTCTTCGTCTCGATCCTCGTGGAGACCCGCCGGCAGTCGGGCGAGCGTTTCGGCGTGATCACGGCGGCCGAGGTCGTGGCCCGCCAAGGCGACGGCCCCAACTACCCGCCCAGCTTCAAAGACTCCCTCCACGCCGGCACCGAGTTCGACCTCCTCGAACAGCGCCCCGGCTGGTTTCACATTCGCTTATCGGACGGCGCCGATGCCTGGGTCCCCGAAGACGCCGCAGAACTCGGCTGACCGTCGGATCGGAAAAAGCCGGATCGGAAAAAGGCAGTCCCGCCCCCGGGCCGGAGGGTCCCGTTGGGACCGGGC
>DCUI01000047.1 GCA_002327785.1 Phycisphaerales bacterium UBA2218 | reverse complement strand
GATCAAAAAGTGCGAAAGTTCACATTAGGAGAAACGTGATGTATCAGAAGTTGGTTTTTCATCTCGTCGCAGCGACACTGCTGCTGACCGCGACCGGCAGCGCCATCGGGCAGCCGGGAGTGGACAACTGGTGGAGCGAGACGATTGGCGGCGGCGCCACCGGCAACGCCACGGTCAAAGCCGGCGCCTACACCGTGACCGGCAACGGCGCCGATATCTGGGGCGCCACCGACCAGTTCCACTACCTGTATCGACAGCTTACGGGCGACGGGTCCATCACCGCCCGCGTGGTGAGCATCGGCGCCGGCACCAATACCTGGGCCAAGGGCGGCGTCATGATCCGCGACAACAATTCCGCCGGCGCCACACAAGCCATGACGGTCGTCACGGCCAACAGCGACGGCACGGCAGGCAACGGCGCCTGCTTCCAGTGGCGTCCCACAGCCGACAGCACATCCTCCAGCAGCAGTGCAACCGCCACGGTGGCGCCTCCGCACTGGGTTCGGATCAAACGCATCGGCAATCAGTTCTCGTCATACCTGTCCCCGGACGGCGATGCCTGGACCCAGATGGGCACAACGCAGACGATCCCCATGGAGGATCCCGTCCTGATCGGCCTGTGCGTCACCTCGCACGCCTCCGGCGAGTTGCGGACCTACACGTATGACAATGTCAGCTACACCGGAAATGTCGCGACCAGGCCCCCCCAGGTGAAGGCGGCCAACCCGAGCCCCGCGAACGGCGCCGTGGGTGTGACCACCCCCCTGTTCATGTGGACCCCCGGAGAGACCGCGGCATTCCACAAAGTCTATTTCGGCACGACGCCCGAGCTGACGGAGGCCGATCTGATGGTCCCGCAGCAGACGTTTGCGGTCTACTTCTATCCGTTGGAGTTCAAGGCGGGCCAGACGTATTTCTGGCGCATCGATGAGGTCGATTCCGACCTGGTGGCTCACCAGGGAGACGTATGGAGCGTCACGGCGGCGACGCTGGCCGCCTACCATCCCATGCCTCCCAGCGGCGCCCTGTACCAAACCGTGAATCCCACGCTGACCTGGTCGCCCGGCCAAGGGGCGCTCAGCCACGAGATCTACTTCAGTTTGGACAAGGACGCGGTCGCCAACGCGGATGCCAGTGCTTTCCAGGTCAAGCAGAGCCTCACGTCGTTCGAGCCCGCCGCACTGGCGATGGACACGACGTACTACTGGAAAGTGGACGAGACCGACACCGCCGGCAAGAAGCACACCGGAGAGGTGTGGAGTTTCACGACCACGATCCCGGGGCTCGGCGCCGCCAAACGAGAGTTGTGGAACAACATCAGCGGCACCACCGTGGACCTGCTCACCGGGGACACCCGGTTCCCGCTGGCCCCGGACACCGTCGATGAGATGCCGAACTTCGAGTCGCCCGCAGGCATCGGCGACACCTACGGCGGAAAGCTCTCGGCCTGGCTGCACGTTCCCGCCACGGGCGAATACACTTTCTGGATCGCGACTGACGACTACGGCCAGTTCAGCATCGGGCCCGACGCCGACACCGACGTGATCGTGGCCACAGTGCCCGGCTGGAGCAACGCCAGAGAATGGGACAAGTTCCCCGCCCAGCAGTCCGCGCCGATCCATCTGGAGGCGGGCCGCTACTACATCGAGGCCCTCTGGAAAGAAGGCGACGGCGGCGACAACTGTTCCGCAGCCTGGAAAGGACCCAGCATTCCCGAGCGCACCCTGATCAGCGGCGAGTATCTTGCGCCCGAGTCCTATTGGGCCTACGGCCAGCAACCGATGCTCGGTGCAACAGACGTCCCGCAGGTCCCTGAGTTGCGTTGGACGGCCGGCAAGCTGGCCAAGCTGCACGACGTGTACTTCGGGGAGGACGCCGAGGCGGTCGCCGGTGCCACGCCCGCCAGCACCGACATCTATCGCGGCCAGCAGGCCCTCGATCAGACGACCTTCTATCCCGGCGAACTCGAATGGAACAAGACGTACTTCTGGCGGGTCGATGAGATCAACGCCGTCGAGGCCGGCAGTCCCTGGAAGGGCGCCCTTTGGTCGTTCACCGCGGCCAACTTCATCGTGGTCGACGACATGGAGAGCTACGATGACGACATCGAGGCCGGCACCACGATCTGGCAGGCATGGAGCGACGGCATGTCGAACAACCTGAGCGGCTCGGTCGTCGGATACATGGACGCCCTCAATGGAACGTTCGGAGAGCGGACGATCATCCACAGCGGCAAACAGTCCATGCCGATGGACTACGACAACTACAAGTCGCCCTTCTACAGCGAGGCCGAGATGGAGTTCTCGCCCGTGCAGAACTGGACGATCAATGACGTGAACACCCTGGTCCTGTATGCGCGGGGCTATCCGCCTGTCGGCGAGGTCGCCGTGACGGAAACGGCCGGTACCTTCAGCGTGACGGGCAGCGGCGCGGACATCTGGGGCGCGTCGGATCAGTTCACCTACGTCTTCAAGACCCTCGACGGCGACGGCGCGATCACCGCCCGCGTGGTCAGCATCGGCCCCGGCACCAATACCTGGGCCAAGGGCGGCGTCATGATTCGCGACAGCCTCAACGGCAACGCCACACACGCCATGACGGTCTTGACCGCCAATACCGACGGGACCGCAGGCAACGGCGCCTGCGTCCAGTATCGCGGGGCCGCAGGCAGCACGTCGGCGGGCAGCAACAGCGCCTCGGTCATCGCGGCCCCCTACTGGGTCAGGATGGAACGGACCGGCGACACCCTCACCGGCTTCATCTCCCCCGACGGCAACGCCTGGGACCCGCTGGGCACCACGACCATCCTCATGACGCCCCCCCTCCACATCGGCCTGTGCGTCACGTCGCATCAGGCGGGTGAGGATCGGACCTACCAGTTCGACAGCGTCTCGACGACGGGCAATGTCAGCGGCGCATGGCAAGGCGCGGTCATCAGCTCGGCCAGGCACAACAGCGCACAGCCCTTGTACGTCGTTATCGAGGACAGCGCCGGCAAGAAGGCCACCGCGACCGACGCCACGGTGGTGAATGCCGCCACATGGACCCCGGTGACCATCCCGCTGGACAGTCTGGCCGGAGTGAACCTGAGCAAGGTCAAGAGGATGTATATCGGCGTAGGCGACCGCACGAATCCGGTTCAGGACGGGAGCGGCCGAATCTTCATCGACGACATCCGCGTGACCAGGCCGTAAGGTCGAAGTCACGACCGCTCGCGGCTCGTGTCCCTTTCAGGAGCCGCACGGCGAACCTCGATCCATAAGCGAGGTCCACCGCAGAGCAGCACGAATCCGAGGCCCGTACCCACAAGGTGCGGGCCTCGGCGTTTTTCGCTCGTCGCACGTCGTGCCGGTCTGCGACGATGCCCGCCACTTCACGTCATGGTGATCACAACCGGTGAAGCTGAAGAGCGATTCAGGGTGAGAAATGGAATGTACTGTCGAACAGAAGACTGGAACCTGCGGTGAGAGCTGGGCACGAGTCTCCAACAAAGCCGATTCAGGGCTGACAGCTTCTCTTTTTGAGGTACACCTGGAGGACGGTGATGTCGGCGGGGGTGATGCCGCTCAAACGCGAGGCGTGGCCGAGTGTGGTGGGCTTGAAGGCTATCAGTTTTTCCTTGGCCTCGGCGCGGAGGTGCTCGATTCCCTCGTAGTCGAGGTTGGCCGGGATTCTCTTGCTGTCGAGGCCGTGCTGCAGGGCGGCAAGCCGCTCCTGTTTCGCGAGATAGCCCTCGTACTTCGCATCCACCGAGATCGCTTCCAGAATCTCTCGGCCTTGCCCGTCGAGCGTCGTGCCGAGTGCGTTGTGCGCTTCACCGTGCGGACGGCGCAGCAGATCCCACAAGGTCACACCTTCCTGGCGAGTGCTCTTCAGATGCGCCTTCAATCGCTCGATGGCATCGAGCTTATTCTGGAACCTCTCTTGGCGGTCCGGTTGGACGAGGCCGACGGAGATGCCGAGGGGCGTGAGCCTCCTGTCGGCGTTGTCGGAGCGGAGGGCCAGACGGTGCTCGGCCCGCGAGGTGAACATGCGGTACGGCTCGTCGATGCCGCGGGTGAGCAGGTCGTCGATCATCACGCCGATATATGCCTGGTCACGGCCCAGGACGAGCGGCTCTCGATCCTGGAGCTTGCGAGCGGCGTTGACGCCGGCGACGATCCCCTGCCCGGCGGCCTCCTCGTAGCCGCTGGTGCCGTTGATCTGCCCGGCCAGGAACAGGCCGGCGACCTTCCGCGCCTCCAGGCTCGGCAGCAACTGGACCGGCGGGCAAAAGTCATACTCGATGGCGTAGGCGTAGTGGACGATGCGGGCGTGCTCCGTGCCGGGCATGAGCCTGAGCATCTGCTCCTGCACGTCCTTCGGCAGCGAGGTGCTGATACCGTTGCAATAGATGGTCGTGCGGGCCTCGTCCTCCGGCTCCAGGAAGACCTGGTGGCGGTCCTTGTCGGCGAATCGAAGGATTTTGGTCTCGATACTGGGGCAATATCGCGGGCCTATGGACTTGATCTGCCCCGTGTACAGCGGCGCCCGGCCCAGGTTGTCACGGATGAGCTGGTGGATCGGCTCGTTTGTGTACGTGATCCAGCATGGAACCTGCGGGCGGTCAATCCGATCATTCAGGAATGAGAACGGCACCGGGTCCGGGTCGCCCTGCTGGCTCTCCAGCCTGTCGAGATCGACGGTGGTGGCATCGAGCCGGACGGGGGTGCCGGTCTTGAGCCGCTGAAGCTCCAGACCGAGGCGTTCGAGACTCGCGGACAATTCGTTCGCCGCCGGCTCGCCCAGTCGACCGCCGGGGAATTGCTCGGTCCCGACGTGCATCACGCCGCGAAGGAACGTTCCTGTCGTCAGGATTACGGCCACGGCCGAAAGCGTGGCGCCGTCGGCGCATCGGACGCCGCGGACATGCATCCCTTCTGCCAGAACCTCCGAGGCCATTGCCTCGACGATGGTCAGGTTGGGCGTTTCCTCCAGTCGAGCCCGCATGTAGTCCTGGTATTTGTATTTGTCCGCCTGCGCCCGAGGCGATTGCACGGCTGGACCTTTCGAGCGATTGAGCATGCGGAATTGGATGCCCGTGGCGTCCGTCGCCAGACCCATGAGCCCGCCGAGGGCATCGACCTCGCGTGCGATCTGCCCCTTGGCCAGCCCACCGATCGCCGGATTGCAGCTCATTTTGCCGATGGTGGCTTTGCTGATCGTGAGCAGGCAGGTGTGGGCCCCGATCCGGGCGGCGGCATGGGCCGCCTCGATGCCTGCGTGGCCGGCCCCTACCACGATACAATCAAACTCGTTTCTTTTCATCCGATTGAGCCAATGCGACGGCCGAGGCTATCGCAAAACTGGCGGTATGCGTGATGCTGATGCCGATTTGCTTGATCCCAAGATTGTCTGCAATTTCCTTCACTTCACCCGACAACCGTACCTCGGGCCGGCCGGCAGGATTGTTCAACACCTCTACATCCGTCCAGGCGATCTTGCCCCGCCAGCCGGTGCCGACGAGCTTGAGGATCGCCTCCTTGGCGGCAAATCGCCCGGCGTACTTCTCCACGGAGTTCCTGTGCGCGCAGGCATACTCCCGCTCGGCGTTCGTGAAGACGCGGTTGAGGAACCGATCCCCGTGCCGCTCGATCATCTCCTCGATGCGAGGGAAGTCCACCAGGTCGATGCCGTGTGCAATGATCTCCATGGTTGAAAACCCGTGAAGCGGGAGGCGTCCGCCCCGGTCTCCAGCTCCCTCTACTCCGTGCCCGACTGATTGCCGGCCGAGGCCCTTGCCTGCCGGTAGATTTTCTCCAGGCAACGATCGACAAACTGGGTCATATCGGCGACGGCCGCCTGCTGGGCAATCTCGGCCTCAAGATCCTCGAGCGCGCTGCGGCGACGGTCCCGCAAGATCTCCTCTCTCACCTGGCCCTGGACGTCCTCCAGCGGCTTGTATCCGCGGTCCTGCTTGGCTTCCACCTTCAGGACGAAGAAATGCCCCGAGACCTCAATGGGGCCCGCCACCTGGCCCTGTTTCATATCCTTCGCCTGTCGGGCAAGCACGTCGTACGGTGCGGCAAAAGCATCAGGGGCTCGGGGACGCAAAAGGCCGCCCTGCTCGCTCCAGACATCGTTCGAGTACTGCTTTGCCAATTGCGAAAAGTCTTCGCCGGCATCGATCCGTTTTCGCAAGCCCTCGGCGATCTGTCTTGCCTTTTGAACAGGGTCTTCGTCGACATCCCCCAGCGACACCTTGGCAACCTCAATGTCGATGAGCCGCAACTGCAGGACGCCTTCCTGGAAATACTCCTGGTCCTTGATCTCGTTGTACTTCGCGAGAATCTCGCCATGAGTGATCGGACGGGTCCGGCGGATCTTCGAGTCGATCACGTACTGGGCGAGGATATCCCGCTTCCGGCGTTCTTTGTAAGTGGATCGATTCATGCCCCGTCGTTGCAGGGCGGCATCCGCCTCGGCGCCGTTGCCGCCGTATTCTTCGAGAATGAACCGGCGAAGCTCTTTCTCGGCCATCTTGTCCAACGCGTCGTCCGACTGGTCGCCGAGCTCCCGTCGGGCCCGCTTGGAGAGCACAATCCTTGTGACGATGTTGCGGTTGAGCCGCTGCTGAATCAGGGGCCGGACCTCCGTGATGAACTGATCGAGCGGAACGTCCCTGGCCCGCTGTTCGAGTCTCTCCCTCAGAGATGGGCCGGTCGCGTCTTCTTCGGGCGGCGAGACCATGACATCATCGCACGTGATCGTTTCACCGCCGATCACGATCTCGTCCAGGCGGGGCGGGCGGGGGGCATAGGTCTTCTGCCGAACCTCCTCTTCCGTCAGAGCCGCTCTCTTGTTGCCACTGCAGCCGGCTGCGAGGATGCACAGAAGAGCGAAGGTAAGAACATAAGAGGGTAGAAGGGCAAAAAATGCAGGTTGTGCCATGCACATCATCTTTGCGGCACCCGACCGAGTATCGGCGCCCACAGCAAACCCTGCCACCATGACCATCCATCCTGTCTGTTTCACGCCCATCCCCTTACATTGCCTGAGTATTCACATCGCCCTTGAGGCCGATCTCCTGGGCCACTTCGCGCATTCCCGCAATGGCGTCCTCGATCAGTTGGTTCAGGTCGGCGCCGAGCATGGCGGCCCCCTTCTCGATCACCTCCCGATTGACCCCTGCGGCGAATGACTTTTCCCTCCATTTCTTCTTCACGGACTTGGGCGTCATATCCAGGACGCTTCTACTGGGCCGGACCAGCGCCGTGGCGGCGACGAGCCCCGTCAGCTCATCCATCGCATACAGGGTCTTCTCCAGGTCGGTCGTGGGCTCAACGTCCGTGCAGATCCCCCACCCGTGTGACATCACCGCCCGGACGTACTCCTCGGGCCAGCCCTGCTCGCGCAGGATCTGCCCTGTCTTGTGGCAGTGCTGCTCAGGAAACTGCTCATAGTCCAGGTCGTGGACCAGCCCGATCACACCCCATCGTTCAACGTCCTGCCCGCTTTTGCGCGAGCAGAAGCGCATCACCGCCTCAACCGCCAGGGCATGCTTGATCAGGGCCTCATTCCGGTTGTATTGCCTCAGCAGCGCAAGCGCCTCTTCGCGCGTCGGCACATGTTCAGCCATTTTCATACCCCACGAGCACGATGGGCAGGCCGGCCGCCCATACCGATACCATGGATTTCAATGTCATACGCGACGGTACTTTACCGTGGGGACCGGGGAATTGCAATGGCGATTGTCGTTTCCCGCTGCGTTCCCGAGCGAGGATCGGCAACCACTCTATTTGTACGTTCGGCCGAGGTAGCCCACGATGACTTTTTTTATATCGAGCGGGTCGATCATCCCGAGACGGGTATGGAGAACCTCCCCGCCGGGCTTGATCAAGAGGGTGTATGGGATGACCCCGGGCCACTTCGGGTCCACCGCTCTGACCAAGGCGGAGACGTCTCCATGGTACATGGCATTCGTGAACGATGCCTGTTTGTCCCGGAGGAACTGATGTGCCCTGCCTCGGCCGCCCAGGCCATCGAGGTTGATGCTCACCATTTCGAAGTCTCGCCCGCGGTACATGCGATTGATCTCGACGAGTTCCGGGAACTCCGCGACGCAAGGAGGACACGTGAGCGACCAGATATTGACCAGGCGAAGTTTGCTCGAGTCATTCTTGAGGATTCCTTTGACGGCATCCAGATCGATCGTGCTCGAAGTCACGGGTTCCTGGGCCCATTTCTCGAAGGCCTGCCGGACCGCGTCCCGTTTATCGGACCATTTGATCGAACAGCCAAAGGTCCTGGTCTTCTCGACGGGCACGCGCTTCCCGGCCAGGAGCGCCTCGACCGCGTTGCGGGCATCGGGCGACTTGACGGCGTTGGGATCCCGCTCATTGTCATCCACGCGACCGACGTACCGGAGCTTGCGATCCGCGTCGAAGACGAAGACATGCGGCGTGGCGACAGGTCCATAAGCCCTGGATGCCTCCTGCTTGTCGCCATCGTAGAGGTAGTGGAACTTGAAGCCTTTGTCCCTGGCCCGAATCTTCATATCCGCGAGCGAATCACTCACATCCGTATAGCCCAGCTCATCCAACCGAACCGCTTTCGGGTCGTTCGGCGAGATCGCCACCAGGACAACGCCCCCGTCCTTGTAGTCGGCGGCCAGCTTCGCAATTCGATCCTCGTAGGCTTGGGCCGTGGGGCAGTGATTGCAGGTGAACACCACAACGAGGATCTTCGCCTGGTCGTACTCGGACAGCTTGTGCGTTCGGCCGTCCATGCCGGGCAGGGCGAAGTCCGGGGCCTTCGCCCCGATCTCCAGCGTCTTGATCGGCTCGGGGGCCGCCGCGGAAGCGGCCACCGCAGATGAAGCCGCCACGATCACGCTGATGAAGGTGAAGATCGATCTACGCATCGGAATTCTCCTGTCACAGGAACAACCGTAACTGCTTGCAAAGGCTTCACTTGCACGAAAGCGAGGCCTGCGTCAGGCAAAGGCTCTACGCAACAGCGCCAGGCCCTTGGGGACCGCTGTTCGCCAGTCCTCATTGCCCTCGAATTCGAGCGAGACATAGCCCTGGTAGTTGTGCTTCTTCATGATCCGAGCGATTCGGTCGTAATCGAGATCGAGCGTGTACCACAGGCCGCCACCGTAGTAGGTCTTCGCCTGCATGAAGACAGTCTGGGGGGCACACATCTCCAGTTTGCCGTAGGGGTCTTCCAGGAAGTTGCCGGTATCGAGCAGGACCCTCAGCCAAGGCGAGTTGATCGCATTGACGATTCGCAGCAAACCTTCCGGGGTCCGCGCAAGTCCCCAATGGTTCTCCAGACCCAGAATGACGCCACACTCTTCTGCCTTGGGCAAACACTTCTCGATGGAATCGATCACCCATTTGAAGCCGTCCTCCTCTGTGTAGCCGGGCAGGACGGGCTCGATGCCGCGATTGGCCATCAGGTCGTCGAAACTCCTGGTCGTGCCCCAGCGTCCCGTGTTCAGACGGACAATGGGGACGCCCAGCCGGTAGGCCACTTTGATCTGCTTGATCGTCTTGTCGATGTTCTCCTGCCGTTTGGCCTCGTCCGGCAGGACAAAGCCCTGGTGCGTGGAGAGCGAGCACAGGTCCAAGCCGTTGATCAGCGCGTGGCGTTTGAGCTTCTGCAGGTAGGCGTTGTCCACGTTCTCTTCACCGTCGATCTGCCTGAGCAGGATATCGACGGCGTCAAAACCCATACGAGCCGCCTCGTCGATGCACTTCTCGATGGGCATCTTGAGTCCTTCTTTGAATCGCCAGAAGGAATACGTCGCGACGGCGATCCGATTCCCACGCGGCGTTCTTGGCTCGGACGACGATGCGCTCAGCGTGGTGCAACCTGTCGCACCGACCCCGGCCAGAGCCGCAACGGAACCGCCAATGAACGCTCTACGATCAATCTGTGCCATATCCTGTTCCTTTCAATTTTGTCTGCCATGACATGTTAGGCCAATTGCGCAGGTCTGACAAGGGCGCCGGAGCGGATTTGGGCCGCCACCTGCAGGAAGCGAGGCATCGCGTGGTCGAAGAACCGGCGGTAGCTCTCGCAGAAGTAGCTCTCCCGACCACAGTCGTCCGCACCAAAGGGCGCACGGTCCTTCATGCAGCCGCCCCGGCAGACCGGCAGATGCCGGCAGACCAGACACTTGTTCGCGAGATTCGTCTTCATGCGGGCAAAGGCTTTCTTGCGCTCGCAGGCCGCGAGCTGTTCGATGGGCGTTTCGAGGATGTTACCCAGTCGCCACTTTGGCTCGACGAAGAAATCGCACGGGAACACGTCGCCCTGGTGCTCGATGACGATGTACTGGCTGCATTGCCTGTCGAAGGTGCAGATCGTGTGCCGGCCGCCGATGCAGTGGCTTAGGATCGAATCGAAGTCGCGGATGCTGAGCTTCTCCGGGCCAAACGCCATCCAGCGGTCAAAGACCCGGCAGAGGAAATCGCCATACTGCCCCGGCGTCACCGAAAACTCGGCGATCTGGCCGCTCGGGAGGTCCACTTCCACGCAGGGGATGAATTGCAGGTATCGGATGCCGAGCCCCACCAGGAAATCGAAGATCGCATCCGCGTGATCGGCCGTCAGGCGGTTGACAAGCGTGAGCGTGTTGTATTCGACGCCGAATTCCTTCATGCGGCGGATCGCGGCCATGACCCGATCCCATGTGCCGTGGCCGCCCAGATCGAGCCGGTAGTAGTCGTGCAATTCCTTGGGCCCGTCGATGCTGACGCCCACGAGGAACCTGCTCTCCTGCAGGAACCGGCACCACTCGGCGTTGTCCAGAAGGATCGCGTTGGTCTGGAGCGAGTTGCCGACCTCCTGCCCGGCGACGCCGTACCGTTTCTGCATCTCGACTGCTCTCTTGAAAAAGTCCAATCCCATCAAGGTCGGCTCGCCCCCCTGCCAGGCAAAACCAGACAATTGGAATCGCAGATCCATGTAGTCCTTCACGAGCTTTTCGAGAACTTCCTCGCTCATGCGCTGGCGGCCGTGACCGATCTCCGACGGCCGACACTTGTAGAAGCAGTAAGTGCAGTCAAGGTTGCAATCGGAGCCGGAGGGTTTGATTAAGAGCGTAAATGGCTGCATGCAAAATCAATCGTATCAGAACTTCCGCACCTCCGTCGTCCTGAGCGGAAGCGAAGGACCTGGCCTGAGGACGAGAGGTCTCTCACATACGCCGGCCAGATGCTTCACTTCGTTCAGCATGACAAACGGAGGCCCATTGAGGGTCCTTGACATTCTTCCGTTCATTTATCCTGTACTCGTTCGATTCGCACGGCCCACGTATCCTGCATCCTGGGGTTCTCGGCCCTCAGAAGAATGCGGGTGAGCTGTTCGGGCCAGACCAACCGGAGGTGACCATCCTCAACGGGGACTATCTCCAGCGTCGGCTTGAGTTTGCTCTCGTCATAGACTGCCTGCATGATGACAGGAGACTCCTCCAGCGTTTTCAGACACAGGCGGCCGTCACCCTGGGCCGTCACCTTGCACGGCGTGACCAGACTCAATACAATCTCTTTCGCGGGTTTCTCCAGAGTGTATTGCTCCACGACCGTGACGTCCTTGCCCCGATTGAGCCGGATCGTGCGAACCCAGGACTTGAGGTTCGCCTTGGCTGGATACGCCTTGGCGATGTCCAGCGTCAATTGTGCGTGCTCGTCGTCGGACTCATACCGAACGTCGGCGGCGGCAAACTGCCGGCCGGGGCTCTGCATGATGCCGTCGACCATCGGCAGATTGTGCCAGGCCGACTGCATCGTCCAGATCTCGTAGCGCTGGGAACTGAAGGTCTTGCGACTGTAGGTCTCGACGCCGATGTCGATCAGGATGGGCCGGCCCGCCGCGTAGACGACGAAATTTCCGACGTCGTTGTGGTTGTGGCTCTCGGCGTTGTGACCGCCCTTGGCCGCAAGGAAGCAGCCCTCCGGCGATCCCTGTTTGCAGCGAGCGACCATCACCTGGATGCCGTCGAGCCAGACATCGCGAGGAAGCGGCGGCTTGGCCGGGGCGGCTTCGAGCTCGGCGACGTGGAAGATCTCCGGCAGATACCGCCCGATCGTGTAATTCCTCGCGCCCGCGAAGCCTTCCCCCCGCCGGCGACCGTGCAGGTAGGCGCCGAAGGCGGCGAGCCGGTCGTCGCCGATCCGTTTGCCATAGCGCCAGACCAGCTCGCCCGGCGGATGCGCCTTGGCGGAAGCGTCCGCGAAATTCACGAAGTAATCGTCTGCGATATGAACGCGATAGATGTACCGCCCGATTTCTTGAATCAAAGGCCGGTCGTACACGTCGATCGCGCCGTGGAGCAATTCGAGGCAATCCAGCAGCGACGCCCCCGCCCGGCCCCAATAGCCCGGCCCCTCGTCGCAGCCGCCGTCATCGGCGTAGGCGTCGAGGAAATGGTCCAGGCTGCGGACGATCTTGCCGACCGAGGCACTACGCCGGGCCTCATCCGGTTCTACCAGCAGCGTACACGTGAGCCAGCTTGCGTTGCACCACGGGTTCCAGTTGTTGACGCGGCCGCCGCCGAAGCCCATCCAGCCAAAGTTCTCCCGTTCGAGACACGGCGTCAGGACCCGCCGGTCCATCTCGTGGCGGATTCGCTTGCAGATCATGGGCGAGACGCGGTCAAGCGGCTCGCCCGCGAGGTAGAACGTCCAGGCCAGGCTCTCGCCCGTCTCGGCGGCGAACAGGTCCACAATGGGCTCTTCGGCGTCAGGCAGTCCCGATCCTGCTTTCTGCGCGCCGACGTGGGCAGGCACACCCCAGAACGACTCCTCACAGATGGCCCAGACCCCGTTGGCGAGGTCGTCCAGGAAGCGGCCCTTGCCTTCGACGCATTCGGCGATCAGCAGATTCGTCAACGCATATCGGCGGGCGAAGTGCTCTCGCTCGTAGCGACTGCGGTTGCCCTCACGTGCGTATTCGAGGAACAACGTCGCCGGCAGGTCCGGCCAGTCGTAGCCCAGGTATTGCTCGCCGTTGGCGACCAGGTCCTTTCGCACCGCCTTGGGCAGGTTCTCCCAAGCATCGCGGTTGCTCCATGTGGGCCACGGATGCCACTGCTCGCGCGGGATCAGCACCTTTTCGATCGTCTCCTGCGGATACAACTCGCAGAGTTTGAACCGGCCCTGTCCCGCCGCCATTGTCACGATCAAGAGAGTCAAGACCAACGGTCGAGTGCAGGGTCTGCTGTGCGCATCTATTTGCATCGCGTGAGTCTCCTATTCGTCCACACCGTCCACCGTGTCCATTTCGTCCAATGAACCCTCGCCCCTATTGCTTCTCGGGGATCTCGCGGAATCGGGGCACGATCTCAGCCACCGAGACGCCGGACAGTTCGTTGCCGACCAGGACCGGCCGATGCCCGACGACCAGCGAGAGCCGATTGCCGGCGTATTCGCTGCCTCTGGCCGTCCACTCGCGGAAGCCCCATTGCGTCGAGTAGGCGTCGTGTCCGGCCTCCCGGATCACCGCGGGCCGGTCCGGAGAGTCCGTTTGCAGGACAACCTGGCGGTCTCTGTCATCGGCGGACCATAAGGCCCACCAATCCTCCTGCCCCATCTTGAACCGCAGGACCCAGAGATTCTCGTCCTTCGTGCCCAAGCGATCCACGTATTCGCCCTTGGCAACCACCGCTGAGATATCCGCCATCACGTGATAGGCCGGCTTGGGCGTCAGGTCGGGCCGGACCAGACCGAAGTTGTCCTCGTTGTATTGCGGGTTCCACCCGTCGTCCTGGAAATCGTACCACCAGATGCCCGCAAAAGACGACGACGTGCGAGCCAACAGATAGAGCCTCGCAAGGTAGGAGGCCGAGAGCTGCAGGTCAGTGCCGTGCCTGGCGACGTGGTTCGGCCAGCCCATCTCCGTGACATAGAACGGCACGTCCTTGCCGTCGTTGTGCCCGCGAAGTATCTCCCGCACGCCGGTCATCCATGCGGAACACGCCTCGGGACCGCGCTCGGGAAACCTATCGAGGTAGTAATTGTAGCTGTGGATCGAGATGGCGTCGCAGGAATCGAGGGCCCCGAGCCTGACCACCTCCTCCAGCCAGCCTTTCTTGACGGCGTCGCTCGTGGACGCTCCGGCGATCACCGCCGCACTGGGGTCGGCCGCTTTGATGCGTGGATAGACGGCCTTGAGCAGTTTGACGTAGTCCTCGGGCGAGCCACCCTTGTTGTACCGCTGGGGCAGACCGATGCCGATATCCCACTCGTTCCAGATCTCGTACAAACGCACGTCCCCGCCGAAATGCTTCACGACAAACTCCGCATACCGACAGAAGCCCTCGATGGCCTCGGGCGAGCGAGGCCGGTCTCCGTCGTCATAGAAGCCGTTCGCGTAGTCGAGAATGAGCAGCACGCGCAGGCCCTCGGCGGCCGCCTTGCGGACATACGTGTCAAATCGCTCCGGCATGGCGAGCTTGCCTTTTTCCCGCTCAACCGAGCCCCAGCCCGCCTCGTCACGGATCGAGGCAATCCCGGCCCGCTTGAGGCTCTCGATGTTCCGGTCGAGCACCCCTTTGCCCTGGCTGAAGTGCGTGCATGCCCCGACGATGAAGCGCTCCGTCTGAGCCTGAGCGGCATCGGGCAGGCACAATACAGACAGCAACAGACATAGAACGCACTGGCATCTTCGCATCACAGGCATCTCCTTATCAGAATTGACGATCATCTTAACAAAATGAGGACGCGTAGGCTATATCCTCGGTGCGGCAGGATGCAATCGGGTGGCGCAAGCTTGCAGCGTATCCACATAGGGCAAGCATCCTCGCTTGTCTCAGGAGAGTCGTGCAGGGACGCGCGGCCTTCGAAGAAACGCCTTACGGCGTCACTACAAACATGGTTACTCGATTGGCTGATCGAAACCCAGGAATCGGATGAACGGCGGCGTGTCCTGCCATTCCGTGGGCCGGCACTCGCGTGCGCCGGTGGTGTAGTAAATCAGCCGGATGTTCCCCGCCGCAAGCTCGTCGAGGATCTGTCGCGCAATGCCGGGTTCCAGGCCGGGCTCGAACAGGAAATTCTTCGGGCACAGATGAGCCCCGCCCCCGACGCTCTGGCTAAAGAAGCCGGTCAGAACGATCGGCTCGGTCGTCAGACCCTCGATCCGCGTGCTCTCGAACTGCACCGACGTCGGGGAAGCCCAGCCCCAGCCCCAACGGGAATAGAACCGCGTACAGATCGTCACACCGGTGTTGGGGTCCTCGAAGAGGCACTCCTCCGGCGTATCCCCATCCGTGGGTTGCCACGGCTCGTAGAGTGTACAATCCTCGGTCAGGGCGTTCTCTGGGTCACCCAGACCTACCGGGACGGCTTGCTGGTATTCGACCTCGAAACTGACGCGGAAATCGTCAAGCGTCACGACCGGATCGGGCACGGTGGCCTGGAACAGCGGCAATGTCGAAAGTCGATACGTTCGCGGATTGTCCAGGTCGCAGAGGCACCAGCTATCCAGCAGGGTGTATGAATCCCATTCCCACTCCGGCGGCTTGTACTCGTGCGCCGCGTCCGTCAGCAGCGGCAATTCGCCGACAATCTCCCGGACCTGCCCATCCGCGACGTACTCGATCGCTACCTCGCCATATACGCACTCGTTGAGACTCTCCCCATCGAGCCAGACGTTTCTGGGTCTGAGCGTCCAACGGGACTTGAGTCGGTGATTCGTGAAGACATTGCCCCCCCGCCCCTGGAGCGTCCGGTATGTCTTTGGTTCGGCAAGCAGAAACGGCGTGGCATACTCCGCACTGCCCGCGCGGGGAATCTCCCGGATCTGCTTGACCACCAGCTTGCCCTCGGGCGCGGTCTTCTTAAACTCGAAGTCGAGGATGATATCGTCCTTTTGTGTTTCCTTGCAGTACCGGTCGGCCGCCGTGGTCAGCAACCCGTACAGCTCGATGTACTCGACCTCCCACTCCAGCACGGTGTTCTCGCGCAGCGAGACGAGACTCGATTGACGCAGGAGCTGCGGCATCGGACCGCCGAACCCCGCGTCGATCCGGACCTCCTCCGGCGCCGCGTCCATCGGCGGGTTCGTCACGGAGACCGCACCTTTCTGCGAGACCACGTTGGCCGACCAATCCCGGCTGTAGTCTCGTTCCAGCGTGGCGACGCCGTTGGCCAGCTCGATCTCGTCGGGAAACGAGTGATGCACAAGCAGCGCCATGCCCACCTCGGCCTCGTTCACCCCGTGCTTGAGCCGTTCCAGGAAGGCATTGTCGTTGTAGAAGCTGGCGAAGACCTTGCGGATGGCTCGCAACACGCCGCGTTCGTTCTTCTCCGCTGGATCGCACGCACTTGGCCCGGCGTCATCCGCATCAAGGTCGTCGGCCAGACAACCGCTGAAGCTGTCATATAAACCGGCCCCCGTGAATTGATCGCTGTCCTCGACATTCGTCGAACTGCGGAAGCGGATCTTGCGACTCGGGTCGAACCCGAATTCCTGCAAGGCCTCGATCACGGCGACGCCCGCCTGACCGAAGTCCGTCGCCTGAGAATCCCTGAACAGGTCCCGAATTGCAGCCAGATCGGTCGAAAGGACCTCCAGATCAGCCGGCGGATAGCTCGGGTATTTCGCGAGCCGGTGGGCGATTTCCTCGCGGAGCGTCCTCGCGCCGGCGGTTGCCGAGAGCCGCTGATCCAGAAAAGCATTCCACAGATCGAACGAAAACGCCATCGCCCGCGGCGAGTCATTCGGGAAGGCTCGACGCAGAACGCCGAAATTCGCCGCCTTGCCGCCGAAGAAGCGGATATCCGCAGGCTCCAGGTCGTTCGCATCCGCCCAGAGTACACGAGGGGAGACCATCGGCTGGATCACCAGCGGCGGCGTCTTCTTCAACGAGAGCAGAGAGGATTCATCGGCCTCGCTGAGCGATCCGGCGTCGAACAGCTTCACGCTGACCGCCCCCCCGAACTGCGATTCCGTCACGGCCAGGTAGACGCTGTGACCAATGAGTGTTTTCGCCTGCGCCGCATCGCTTTCCACCGCCAGGTGCGCAAAAGGCACGCCCTGTGACCGTGAGAGAATCGCAACGTGCGAATTCGGAGTGGAGGACGCCAACGTGACGATCCCCGCCAGAGAAGGCACTTCCGCCGGGACGCCATCCGTCAGGAGAACATCATCGGGCTTCAACTCGCCCGCGGTATACGCCCGCTGAATGTCAGTCCCCGCGACGAACGTCAGCGTTCCCAGGGCCCATCCCTGGGAGTAGCAGGCGTTGCCCTCGGTCCACTGGGCTGTGGAGCCAATGGGTATGTCCTGCGCCTCGAGCCACTCGCGGTTCTGCTGGGCCACCGGGTACTGCTCGTAGGTCGGGAAGTAGTACGACTTGACGCTCGGATCGGCCATGACTGCGGCCTTCACCAGATGCAGAATCTGAGCGACTTCTTCTCGCGTGTAGGGATCCGTCCGAGCAAGCTGTATTCCGTACTCATTGAAAGGCGGATCGTGCCAGGGCGGCAGGATGACGGCCCCAAGGATGGCCTGCTGGCCACTGGCATGAAGCGTGGCCGCGTCGAACTCCTCGATGGTCATGCCGAGAAACGGTTCAAGGTACTCCGTGGCGAAATCGAAGTGGTACTCGTACCACCGGGAATCCTGAAAGTAGACCAGGTTCGGATCGTAGCCGTATTTCGTGATGATCGTGAATTTGACATAGGGCGGCGACGTCCAACTCTGGAACGGCTCGTCCGAGAAGCCGATCTGATGCTTCCAGGGAGGATCGGACCCTTCATTCGCCCTCAGACCCGGCGATACGAGAGACAACACCGACAAAAGCAGCACGACAATCCGCAAACGCATAGCCATCACACCTTCCTCGATGACACAATACTCACCTCCTCTCCCGGTGTCCCTATGCACAGAGTATACCAGAACCCGTCGTCGGAATCAACTACTGGCAGGCTTGACGGCAGAGCTCGCGATGCTTGTTCTGGTCCTCGGAGCCCTCCACGCCTGCGGCCCCTTCCCGCCACGCCGCTTTAGCCTCCTCCAACCGCCCGAGCGCCTGAAGCGCCTTGCCCCGCCAGTACTGGGCTGCCGCCTCCTGCGGCTTGTTCGAACGTCCTACACCGATGTTCTCGGGGTAGGTCAACGCCGCCTGAAAATCCTGCAGTGCCCCGGCAAAATCCTGGCCGTCGAAGCGAATCCGGCCGCGATCCATGTGCGCCCGATGGAACAGGTCCCACGTAATCGTTTGGCCTTCCCAGTTGACGAAATAAGGCGTTGATTCGAGCAGGTTGATCGTATCGTCATAGCGTCGTTCATCAAGATACGTCTGCGCGAGCAGGATGATTACATCGGCCCGCCGGAGCTTGTCGGGCGGCGTTGACTCGAGCAGCGCGATGGCCTCGGGCCGTTTCTCCTGCGCAATGAGGATCTCGGCCAGGTCCCGGTAGAGCGTCTGATCCTTCGGTCGAGCCTCAATGGCCTTTCTGTAGAACGCTGCGGCCTCCCCCAGGTCGTTCTTCTCAGCCCAGGCATATAAGCCGAGGTTGCGCCACCCCACGCTCAGAGACCTGTCGAGTGCAACGGCCCTTTGCCAGTGCCCGGCTGCCTCCACCGCTCGTCCGAGGTGGGCGTAGAGATTCCCGATGTGCAGATGCGCCCAGGCGTCCTGGGGATTCTCTTGCAGCGCGTGGTCCAGCACCGCCAGCTCCTCGGGGCGCGACGGGAACACATAGTCCTTGTGTATCGCTGCGGCCTGCTCGAGCCAGGTTCTGGCCGCTGGGGTACCCTTCTCAAGCCACGCCAGATAGTACATCGGCAGCGGGCTGCGTTCGCTCGCGGGGATGGCATCCACGCAGACGGCCGAGAGGAGCTTTGCGGCCTCCTTCGCGAGGCCAAGCTCCACGAAGTGCAGACTCGTCTCCAGCATCTCGAAATCATCCTCCCCGACGAAATCCCTAACCTCTGCGACGAAGGCATCCATCTGCTTTCGGCCCTGTAACGCCAGGATCGCTCGCGGCACCAGGTCGGTTGGGTTTCGTCCGACAGCCTCCTGAGCCCGCTTGAACGCCGAGGCCGTGTGACCCGCGGCGTACAGGGCGACGAGAAGATGATCCCTCGCGATCGCGTCTTTCGGGTTCAGACGCACGGCTTTCTCAAAAGCCTCGACGGCATCCTGCTTCTCGCCGAGCCCCGCATGCGCCCGCCCCGCCAGGTCCAGGGCCGGAGCCCTGATCCCGGAACATAGCGACGCCCGCCGGGCGCAGCGAAGGGCTTCCTTCGCCTCGTGGGTCTTCAGCCGGTTCACGCCGAGGAAGTACCAGGCCAATCCATCGCCCGGATCGCGCTGCACCGCCTTCCGCAATCGTCCGATGGCGTCGTCATAGAGTGCCGCCTCCGTATCGAGAATAGCCAACGTCCGCAGCGCCGGCCCGTACCCCGGATCGTCGGCCAGGACCTTCTCATAGCCTTCCCGGGCCTTCTTGCGATCCATTGCCAGATCGAGCTTCTGGGCCCGGAGGAATTTCTCCTCGATCGTCAGCCCGGCCTGTGGTTTCTCCGCCCATGCGGCACGGACCGGCGGCTCCGTCCTGGGGATCGGCAACGGCGTCGTGAAGCGAGCCAGCACGACGCCGCGATGGGTCCGAATCGCCACATCGACCGGGCCTTCCGGACACGGCGACAGCACAACGGTCTGGGGGTCCTGGGGCGACAGGTTCAACTGCTTCGAGAGCAGCTCTGCGCCCCGCTGGGAGAGGATACAGGACGCCCTGGGAAACTTGCCCGTCGTGAGAATTCGCAATTGAAGCTCGTCGCCGTCTCGGACCGTCTGCGCAGCCACGTCCTTCGTGGCGAACTCGAAGCCGTCGCCCAGCCCGTGCACCGGGTACCACCATTCGCGCCAGGCAACCTCCTGCCTCGGCGTGAGCATCCCATAGTCGGACTGCGTCGGCAGCGGCCCGCTCTGAATCTCGATGTACGGCCCGTCGTCGTCCGTAAGATTCTTCTGGCTCACGAGGCCATAGTCCCATTGCCCCCAGGTCCACGCCTTCTTGCCGCTGAGTTCATAGTGATTGGCCACCTGCACGACGCCGCGATCCGCGGGCACGTCGTAGCCCCCGAAGAAATCGAACACGCAGTCCACGGAGAAGATGGACGCCCATATCTCATAGTTCTTGAGCCAGGACAGGTCCGTGCCCTCGTGGATCGGCCACGAGAAGAACTTGACGCCGTAGTGGTCCGTGCCCAGCGTCATCGGGTAGATGAATCGCGTCCCCTTGTGACAGGGAAACGCCGTGCAGTTCCAGAAGTAGTACGGATTGATCGCGTCCACCGGGTTGGCGATGCGAATCTGCTCGTCGAGATAGGCCCTGCCCGGATGGAGCGTGACGCGGACGGTCCAGCGAGTCCGTAGCGTCTTCTCCAGATTGCTCACCTCCAGGTAGGCGGACCCATCCGCGTTCGTCCCCACCAGCGCATCGACCGGCGAGAGGATCGTAACCGTATGCACCTGGGGCCCGGCGTTCCACTCCACGCCGCCACTGATGAAGGCCCCGCGCATAGCGATCATGCTGGGCTTGATCACGTTGTTGAGGTGGAAGGTCTCCTTGCCCTGGGTCTTGTCGAGCACCGAGTGCAGCCGGCCGCCCAGCTCCGGCAGGCAGGTCACCTTCAGGTACTCGTTTTCGAGGAACAACGCCTTATACGTGCGGTCTTCTTTCTCGCGGTAGAGATGGTCCTGCATCGTGTATGGATAGACGATCGCCCCTTTGACCGTGGTCGAGAGCTTGATCCGATCCTCCAAGGCCCAGAACTTGGGGTTCACATCCTCGGCCCAGCCGTAGGTAGGGATCGTGATGGTCCCCTCCCACGCCCGCACCTTCGCCCAGCCGGGCATCGACATGCACAGTCCGAGCACAACCGCCGCAACCACGCTGAAATGACCTTGTCGCAATTCGTTCATGTCGCACCGCCTCGCAAAACCCAGGATTCAACAGTCACCACAAACATCCACAAATCCCCGCATACCGCCTCTCAGAACTCCTGCGCGGACACGCAAGACTTCACGAGCATTCTATCGCGAATCGGGGGCGATGATAAGGCCAAATGCGTAGGGTCTTATACCATTCCGGATCACCCGAAGCACCCGCACATAATGCCGAGGCCCGCGCCGGATGGACGCGGGCCTCGGGTTCATACATCATTGCGGCGGACCCCACATCATGCTGAGGGCCTGTCGAGCGACCTGTCAGAACGGCTTGCCAAATGGCGCCGTCCGACCGGCCAGCGACGCAATCTCTTCCTGCGACAGGGCGCGGTTGTAGAAGCGGGCGTCGTCGATCCTGCCGGTGAAACCACGACTGATCGTGATGCCGTCGGCGCCAAGCCAGGCGCCGATCAGACCATCGCCCAGAGTCCGTGTCTGCGCAGCACTGAGCGTCTGCGAGTTCTCTTTATAGCCGTTGAGCCACAGGGCGCACTCGGTCGCCGAGATGGTGATTGCCACGTGGTTCCACTGGTCGGCTTCGACGACGGACTTGCCCGTGGTGTCGGCAAGATCATAGATGCCGCAATCGACCACGCCGTAACGGTACCGCCAGTGCATATCGCCGGCGGCCCAGCCGTCACTGTGGAAGAAGCTGACGTACTCGATGGGGATCGGATCGATCGTCGAATTCACCCACATGGCAATCGTCACCGCTTGCACGCTGCCGAGGGCTGGGACATCCACGGCGTCGCCGATGCCATCCAGCAGGAGAACTTGGCCTCGCGTCGCATCCGTCGTGGTCGTGGCGTTGCCGACCGCGGTGCCGT
>DCUI01000024.1 GCA_002327785.1 Phycisphaerales bacterium UBA2218 | reverse complement strand
TCGCGGCGACGGTGACCGAAGACAGGGGAGCATAAGCGGATCTGCTGGGGATGGTGCAGTCAATCGCTGGAGGATTGTACGTTGCACCGGCTCCACGGATTTGCGAAGGACGCAGCGCGAAAGTGCAGGTTGCTTGCGACGAGGTTGTGCATCCGACGGGGACGGAGTCCGCCTGGGCATCATTGATGATTGAATTCGTAGATTCGAACCGACAACAGACTGCCGAGAACGGCCTTCCACCACGAAAGAGTGGTGATGCCGTCAGGCTGTCAGAGTGTCACCCACATGCGACTTTGAATTCATCCGAAGAGACGCCGTGATCAGAAAACTATTCTCCAGCCAACTGCGGATCAACATGGTCTCGGGCGTGGCTGCGACGCTGCTCAACACGGTTGTCCTGGCGGCAGGTTATCCGATTTACTTGCACTTTCTAGGCTACGAGCAGTACGGCGTGTGGCTGGTCCTTGCGACGGTCCTGACCTTTGCCCACTTGGGGAACCTGGGAATCAATCAGGCCGTGACGAAGCTGGTGGCCGAGGAATATGGTCGGGGCGACATCCAGGCCATTCAACAGTACGTAGTGAGCGCCATGGTGCTCCTGTGCTTTAGCGGCCTGCTTGTCCTCATCGTTCTGGTGGCCATGAGAGGTGCGATTATGCCCGCTTTCAGACTGGCTGACGACAACGCCAGGACGGTATCTTGGCTCCTGCCCTATGTCGGCGGGTTGAGCGTCTATGTGTTTCTGACCGAAGTGTTGCAGGGGACACTGTCGGGTTTGGGGCGAATGGACTTGGCCAACGGCATCCAGTCGCTTGGCGGATTGGTTAAGTTGATTGTCGCCAGTCTTCTGCTCTTCGCGGGGTTGGGAATCGAGGGCCTGCTCATCGCGGCGGTCGTCTCCCGCGTTGGCGTGCATGTTGTGAGCCTCCTCTGTATTCGGCGGATCGTCCCACTCCGCCTAGTACGAATGGAGAACTGGAACTCTCAGCGGGGGAAATGCCTTCTACGGTTCGGCACCGGGGTGCTCGGCAGTTCGCTTCTTTCCATGCTGCTGAGCCCATTCAACAAAGTCATGCTCTCCCGCTATGCGGGGGTTGCATCTATCCCTATCTACGAAATTGCCTATACGGGGAGCATGCAGGTAAGGGGTCTTGCAGAAGCAGGTATTCGGGCATTGATGCCCGAAGTGAGCCGCTTGGGGGCCAACCTAGCCGGACAGGCAACGACACGAATACGCGAGATCAACCGCCGTTGCGTTGGTCTGATCATCCATTTTGCTTTGCCTCTGTACGGGATTCTGTTCCTTATGGCACCGGTGTTGCTTCGGATCTGGTTGGGCGACAGGTTCACGGAGCCCTTGTCTTTGGCTTTTCGGATCGCGCTGCTGGGAAGTCTTCTGAGTCTCACATGCGTACCGGCATATTATCTATTGTTGGGGATGGGAAGGGTCAGGCACTGTTTCATGAATCATGCGATCCTGGCGGGAACGAATGTTCTGTTGGTGCTGACGTTCGCATGGATGGATAACCGCCTGGCATTGCCGGAGGTTCTTATCTCGGCAGCGATTGGCATGGGATTGTCGAGCATGTATACGATCCTGCAAAACCGGCGAATGTTACGCCACGTTTCAACAAGCAATGGCATGGGACAGGATTTGTCCAAGGAGCATGAGATTGGCGGCCCAAGGCATATATATGCGAACCGCGTCCAAAATATGTAGAGCGCCAAGCGCCCTGCGCACGCGATTGCGCTACCGCTGGCAACCGAAGGCTCTCGCGTGGGCCTACATGCGCAAATACCACCCTGACAAGCCTTTGATAACAGCTTTGGGCCAAGACCTGAAGGTTCGCGTATACCCCAAGGACATCATCGGGCGATACATTTACATCGACGGTGTGTTCGAGCGAGACTGCTGGAATTTTGTGAAGGGATTCCTGCGGCCGGACATGGTTCTATTCGATGTGGGGGCCAATCTGGGACAGTACACGCTCCTCGGTGCCCGTTGTGTAGGCCAGCGTGGACGGGTGCACAGCTTCGAGCCCAGCGAAAGGATGTTCCATGAACTGGAGTTCAACGTTGCACTCAATGGCCTCTCGGAGATGTGCGTTCTGAACCGGTTCGCGGTTTCCGATGCGACAGGGACGGCGAGGCTTTCGCGTTATGAAGAAGGCGCAGAGGTGTTTGGCTCTCTCGGCACTCACAAGCGATGCGAGGCGAACATCGTCGGATACGAAGAAGTGCCGACGGTGCGCCTGGATGACTACCTCGAAGAGCATGGAATCGATCAGGTCGATTTCATCAAGATGGATATCGAAGGAGCCGAACTGCTGGCCCTAAGGGGCGCCGAGAGGCTTCTGTCCCGCGACGCCGCTCCCACGATCCTCCTGGAAATGGGAGATGTCAACTCCGTAGGCTTCGGATACCGGTCGCGCGATCTGTGGGACTATCTTGTGAGTCTTGGGTATCGGATGTATTCACTCGGGCCGCGAGGAGAATCTCTACAGGACGCACAACCTCCGACGGATTCTCACCGGGCGATGAATCTGGTGGCATCGAAGCAGGAGCGAGGACGCTTATGAGAGTCGCGCATGATTGGTCCAGACCGATGAAGGCTTGTGTGAAGAGTTTCTTCCGCCTTTGTGGGTTGGAGGTCAGTCGGTGTTCGCCTTTCGAGCATTATGGTTGGCTGCGCGAATGGAAGATTCGCACGATCCTCGATATCGGGGCCAACGTCGGCCAGTTCGCCTCGCAAATGCATCGGCTTCTCCCCGACGCCGGGATTTACTCGTTCGAGCCCCTTGAAGATTGCTACCGGCAATTGACAAAGACGATGGAGGGCGTCGAGGCATTCCGTGCCTTCAACCTTGCTCTGGGGGACAAAAGCGGCCGTGAGCAGATCTATCGCAACGATTTCACGCCAAGCTCTTCTCTCCTGCCCATGGACGGCCAACTGGCGAGGTCCTTCCCCTTCGCCGCGAGCGTCACGCCCCTGCAGATCGAGATCACGCGGCTCGATGATCTCGCGGAGGAACTTGCGCTCGAACAGCCCATCCTGATGAAGATCGACGTACAGGGCATGGAGGACAAGGTCCTCCTCGGCGGAGAGAACGTGCTGGCCCAGACCTCGATTCTCATCGTGGAGACGAGCTTCCGGACTCTCTATAAAGGGCAGGCCCTCTTCGACAGGATTTACCGTCTGCTGGGCGACCGGGGATTCATCTTCATGGGCAGCGAACACAATATCAGAGACCCCCAAGACGGCAAAGTCCTGCAAGCTGATTCCGTCTTCATACGACAGAACGAAACTTCTGTGGACAGTGCAGGATGAGACAATTCACGAGCGATGAGATTCGCGACTTCGTGTCGATGCCTCGTTTCGATCAACAGAAGCTCCTCTGCAAAGAGGAGTCCTGGCCGAAGATCTCCATCGTTACGCCTTCATACAATCAGGGGCAGTTTCTGGAGCGGACGATCCTGAGCGTCCTGAACCAGAACTACCCTAATCTTGAGTACATCATCATGGACGGCGGCTCCACCGATGGAAGCGTCGAGATCGTACGGAAATATGAAAGGTACTTGGCGCATTGGACGAGTGGACGAGACGAGGGCCAGGCAGACGCCATAAGAAAGGGATTCCGTCTGTGCACCGGCCGGGTGTTTGCCTACCTGAATTCTGATGATGTGTATCTGCCAGGGGCTTTGCATCAGGTGGGCAGGGTATTCCAGGTTAAGCAAGGCGTCGATGTTGTGTACGGCAATAAGTATCTGACCGATGAGAAGGACGACATCATTGGCGAACGGCGGTTCACGCCCTATGTCCCGATCATCTCCCGTGCGGGATTCATCTACGGAGGGTTCGGCATCAGTCAACCGGCCTCCTTCTGGACGAGAAAGTTGTATGATGAGGTCGGCGAAGTCGATCCCGCCTTCATCCATTGCATGGATACGGACCTGTTCGTTCGATTCGCAGTTCGCTCGGCCGGGTTTCGATTCCTGCGAGAATATCTCTCCGGAGCTCGTATCCACCGAGAATCGAAGACCTCCACGTTGCGATCTGTTGCGAAGGCAGAGGGCAGAGTTATTCGGATGAAATACCGTCGCCGTAAGAGCCGACTGTTCGCTTTCTTCTGTCTCACTTGTGTCCGCGCGGTACGGTTGGCCGGCCATCTGCTTCAGGGCGACGCGATCTACCTCTTCAAGAGAAAGTTCGCTGGTAATGTGACGTGGGTGCCGTGAGAAGATGATATCTCCTAAGAGCGTTGTCTGTTATCTCATTCTCATTGGGCTTGCTCTGACTCCCGTACTGGGGCTTCAGTTGTGGTTGAGAGTCCTGCCGCTTTTGGGAGCGTATGTCACTGATGGTCCTCATGTTATCATGATCAAAGTAACCAAAGATGCCATTCTGTGCGCGATACTGATATGTTTCATCCTTGATGTGCTGCGAGGTCGGCCCATCCTGTGCAACCCTCTCCTTCTGTGCATAGTCGTACTTCTGGGCATCTCCTTTGCTGTGACTGCGGCTGAGCAGCCCCCTGTCTTGGCATTGCTTGGCCTTCGGGCTTTCTCACCATTCTTTCTTGTCTTCATTGCCTATAGCTACCTGGATATGACACATATCCGCAGCGTCGTCAGAGTGTTGTCGTTCTTGCTCATTGTGGAACTGTGTGCAGCCTGCATCCGCATGAGGTATGGCTTGGCCATACATGGTGTGACGTATCTTGGCCTTGCGGCAAGGCCATCGGGCACGTTCATGTCTCCTTCCAGTTGGTCAATCTTCTTGTGCTTCATCATCTGCTATATGCTGGGTCTCGATGTCCATCGGTTTGGGCGGCCTCGCAGGCGGACGCGCTGTCTTGTCGCTGTATCGACGATACTTGTTTTGCTATCCGGATCGGGTGCGGGTGTTTTGGCTCTGACGACGCT
Source organism: Phycisphaerales bacterium UBA2218 (assembly GCA_002327785.1). Lineage (GTDB taxonomy): Bacteria > Planctomycetota > Phycisphaerae > Sedimentisphaerales > Anaerobacaceae > PLanc-01. The sequence goes on along the minus strand of DCUI01000024.1, from coordinate 3,515 downwards.
CTTGTCGTGCTATCTTCTGTTCTTCTCCAGAGCAAACTCTTATTTGAAGGCCTCACTCGTGCCAATGTTTCTGCTGATGGCATGTGTTATCGGCGGCCATCTCCACACCATAACGGGACGGGCGACGATATACAGATCCTTGTGGACTCGCGTCGGCATCTTCTCTGATGTCTTCATGTCGGCTGGCACAAAGGAGATGCTGATTGGAAGGGGCCTGGGTGCAGGCAGCAATGTGGCCGTTACATTTGCGAGCTTGAATCCTCTTGCCTCTTGGGACTCAGATACGGTGTTCATCGCGGATTCTCTGTACGCTTCAATGATGGCGCAAGCGGGGGTTCTTTTTCTTTTGGTGTTTCTGCTGTTGACTGTTTGGGTGTTCCGAAGAGCACTCTCAGCTCCCTATGTCGGCATGAATCCGGTCGTTCTTCTTGCAGTCCCTGCTGCACTTGTGGGTGCCTTGGGGAATGTCATAACTGAGGTGTTTCCTGTGAATTGGTTGCTCTTCATAATGTATGGGGTTGCACTCAAACGAAGTGTTCGACAGGTTTCTGAAGATGCACAGCCGTCACCCCACAATGGATTATGGTAAGTCGCTGGGCCATTCAAATGAATATCGCATTTGTCTTGTCGTATCTAGCTGATCGCTTTGGGGGGCCGGTTGCTGTTGCGAAGGGCATCGGGAGGGCACTTGGAGATGCTGGACACGACGTGTCCTACTGGGCGACGGCGATGAAGCGGGATCGCCAGGACTTGATGTCTGTCGCCGATGCGCATCTGTTTGAAACCAACTGGCCACATGCGTGGTATCGGTCAAGAGGGCTTGCCGAGGGGCTGGCCGCGTTTGTTGGGTGTGTGGATGTGATGGAACTGAGTGAGTTTTGGCTCCATCCCATATACGCTGGAAGCCGCATAGCGAAGAAAGCGAGTGTTCCCTATATTCTCCGGCCGGCGGGTTCCCTGCAATCTTGGGCTCTAAGGCGAAGTTGCATCAAACAGATCAAGAAGTCACTATACCGCGCTCTGGTTGGAAACACGATTATACGGGATGCAGCCTGTGTGCGCGCAGCATCCCTTTCGGAAGTACAGGCCGTTCGAAGACTGGGCTACAGGGGCCCGATCACGGTTATTCCGAATGGCCTTGATAGCGCGCAATTCGACGGAGTGGATGGTGGTGAGGCCGAGGTGTACTGGCCGAGTTTGAAGAACCGCCCCGTTGTATTGTTCATGTCTCGCCTGAGTGCGGAGAAAGGCCTCGATCTTCTCATCCCCGTCTGGTCGGAACTGGTCTGCAGCAGTGCGTACAGAGACGCAATGCTGGTCCTTGCAGGCCCGGATTACCGGGGTTATCAAAAGGCAGTCCAGGCACTCATTGGGGGTCACGGCATTCAGGAGAGTGTTCTGATGCCCGGCATGGTTCAGGGCCGTCGGAAGGCAGCATTGCTCCGGCGCGCCGACCTTTTCGTCCTGCCGTCTTACTCGGAGAACTTCGGCATCGTGGTGGCGGAGGCATTGGCCTGTGGGACCCCGGTCATAACGACCACGGGTACGCCGTGGGACAAGTTGCAACACATTGATGCCGGGCGTTGGATTCCTCCTGCAAAAGGCGAGTTACTGGATGCGCTTCGCGAAATGCTAGCGATGTCTGCTTCCCGGCGGATGGAGATGGGCCGCCGGGGAATGCAGTTCGTCAGGGATGAGTACACATGGAAAAAGGCTGCGAGCAAGTTCCTGCATCTGTGCGATTGTATTCTTCATGGCAAGACAATTCCGCTGTATCCTCAACCCACTGCATGAGCCGCGATCCAGGAAAATGCGATCGAGGGTAACATCGTGCAAGACACTATGAGCCGACCACAACCATCCAAGTTATCTTCGCTCAAGGTCTCCGTAGTTACCGTCTGCTTCAACAGCGCCGATACCATTGAGGAGACGATTCGCAGCGTTCGGGAACAGGAGTACGAGTCTGTCGAGCATGTCATCGTCGATGGCGGCTCGACGGATGGAACGCGGGAGATTGTGGGACGATACAACGGNNGCCGGACCGGGGCATCTACGACGCGATGAACAAAGGGCTTGGTCTGGCCACCGGCGACGTCGTGGGGTTTCTGAACGCCGACGACGTCTATGCTTCGCCTGGCGTCGTCAGCGACGTCGTGGCCGCCATGCACGTGGGCGGCACGGACGGCGTGTACGGAGATCTCGTCTACGTGGCCCGCCATGATGCGAACCGGATCGTTCGTTATTGGCAGNNGCCCTATCGACCCCGGGCGTTCTACAGCGGGTGGGTTCCTCCTCATCCGACATTCTTCTGCCGGACCTCGGTGTACCGGGCGCTGGGCGGTTTCAATCCCGACTATCGGATCGCCGGCGACTTCGAGCTGATGCTCCGCTTCATCGAGAAAAACGGGATCGGCGTTCACTATCTCCCCAAGCCCCTCGTTCGCATGCGGGCGGGCGGCCGCGCCAACACGATCCGGGGAATCGTTCAGGGCAACCGCGAGATCGCGCAGGCCTTCCATCGCAACGGGATGAGCGTGTCCGCGGGGTTCTTCTGCACCCGGCTGGTTCGCAGGGTGAGGCAGCTTCTGTGCAGACCCTGCGTCGCTCCTGATGCTGTGGAGCCAGGCCAGGCTGCTGCCACCCGTGGCGTCTCGCGTTCGCTTCGCCCGGGCGATCCGAACCGTTCCTAACGCTTTCTTGCACGGGGTGATGTGTGAGTGTCAGCGTCGTCATTCCAGCCTACAACGCTCAGGATACGCTCCTTCGGGCGATCTCCTCCGTTCTCGCCCAGACGTCGCCTCCTCGCGAGATCATCGTCGTGGACGATGGCAGCGAGGACGGGACGGCGGCGTGCGCGGAGGCATTTCGAAATCGNNGAGGACCGGCCGCGGCCCGCAACGCCGGCTGGGATCTGGCTTCGGGTGATCATATCGCATTTCTGGACGCCGACGATTCCTGGCATCCCCAGAAGCTCGAGATTCAGCATCGCTGGATGATAGAGCATCCTGAATATGCCTTCTCGGCTCACCCGTTGAGTTGTGCGCATCAGGCGTCCGATTGGGGACCGCATTCGGCGCGCTGTCGTTCCGTCATGATCTCGCCCTGGAGATTGAAGATATCCTCCTGTCTGCTCTGGTCTTCCTCTTTGATGTTTCGCACCGCATTGAAGCAACGGTTCAATCCTGCGATGAGATACGGCGAAGACCGCCTGCTGGTGCTGGAGACGGTGCTGTGCGGTTTCAAGGCAGCCCGTCTGGAGGTGCCTCTGGGCTGTCTATACAAGGCTGCGTACGGGGAGAAGGGCCTCAGCCGCGATCTGTGGAAAGTGGAACGAGGAGAGCTTCGAGCGTTTCGTCAGTTGCGGCAGATGGCATTGTTGGGGCCGACCGAAGAGGTTCTCCTGGCGGCATTCTCTCTGGCGAAGTACATGGCAAGAGTGGGGCGGTGCAAGTGCCGTTCACTCCACCGCATGTTGCGGCGCGAGGCCTCTCCGACCGCGCGGCAGGTGGATTCCG
>DCUI01000001.1 GCA_002327785.1 Phycisphaerales bacterium UBA2218 | reverse complement strand
AAGCGTTGGAGGCCTTTGCTTCGACCGGGATCAGGCGCTCACGGTGAATCTTCCATTCACCATCGGCCTTAACCAGAGCAAGGGACTTCAACACCCGCGACTTGAAGGATTTCGACTTGTAGGTCTGCCAGAAGCGGACGGACGCCTTGCCGTCCTTTTCCTCGACCTTGACCACATCGACATCGACCTTGATCGCGCCGGCGCGCACCATGACAGAGCGGCGTTGCTGCTCCCAGGTCGACATGTTCTTTGCCTGGCCGTAACTAGGCCAGAAATCCTTCGCGTACAGATTGAAGTAGGCGTCGGCGTCCTTTGCGGACCACTTGCTTGCCCAGCCAGCGAGGAAGTCTTCGATCGCCGTGGCGATCGCTTTGCTGCCCAGTGCGTCGGCCGCGTGGGTCGCAACGACGACAGTTTTCCCGATGGACACCATCTGGTCGATTTCAGAAACCGATGACGTCATCGGCGGTTCGGAGACTTGGGCGTTTGCCGACACCCCGCCGACGGCCTCACGAGCCATGCCTGCGTTGGCGCTGGCCAGCGTTGGACCGTTGAGGACCGAAGCCTTGGCTGAGGGCGACGACGGGATCCGCGTGCCGGTAGCAGGCAGGACCGTGGAATTGTTCTGTACGGACGGCTTTGCCACCGGCACCGGGGCCGCTGCCGGAGATTGGCCGCCGCCCACCCCCAGCGTCTTCACAGACAATTTTGGGGCCGTTACAGGCGTAGCGGGGCTTTGCTCGACGCCTGCGGCGGCCTGGAGGGCACGGCGTTGATCGTTGAGCTGCGCGGCGATAGCCGCGGCAGCGGCATTGTTTTTTGCCGTCTTCGATGAGGACAGCGCCTCGCGCACCGCCTGCCGGGTTTCGGACGCGCTGCGGGTCGGAGAGATGGCTTCTCCGCTCGAGAATGCGGCGTTCTGTTCGACGGGAGTTGTTGTGCCATCAGGATTGGCTTCCGTGACGACGGAGATTGTCGGGACGGGCTTTTTCGGTGTCGGCAACGGACATTCATCGCCGACGCAGAAGCGATAGACCATGCTGCCGGTGCGAGCGTTGTAGAACTGCTCCATGCGCTCCGGCGGCGGGGTCCCGTCAGCGTTGTAGGGTTTCACCACCGGTGCCGGCGTCGATTGGATCATTCCAGGGGAGGTGCTGCAGCCGGTAGTGACGGTGGCCAGCACGGTGGCGACCGCCAAGGGGATAGCCATCGACGGCTTGTACTTCTTCCCTTCGGCGGCCGCGCGCACCCGATGCACGTCGGCCCAGCGGACGACGAAGTCCGGGGCGACGCAGATCCTGACGCCCAGGCGATCGGTAATCTGGATGACGCCATAAACCTTCAGCAACTCGATGTTCAGGCGTATCTCGTTGTCCCATTCCGCAAGGGACATCCCCTGCATCTCGTGGTCGGGCATCAGGGCCTTGACGAGATGGTCAAAGGGGATATCCCGGGCGGTGCCCAGTTTGACGAGGATTCTTGCTTGCAGGGGTTTTAACTTCAGCTTCATTGGTGTGCCTCCCGGCGGATTATTCGGAAATTCGTGGTCATAGGGTCATCTTTCTTCGGAGATATGTGCGACGCCAGCGCGCTTGGGTTGGCTTCTGGCGTATGCGGAGCGCAGGCGCTGAGCGGTCGCCGAGGACTGCAGGCCGAGGTAGTCGACCAGGTGGTCGTCAGTGGCGCCGCCGTCGATCAGGAGGCCGGCGTAGGTGTTGCGCAGGGTCTGGGCGCTGGCGCGCTCGCCGGTGATACCGGCCAAGGCCAGCAGCCGTTGCGTCCGGCGGTGGATCGAGGAGGCTGAGAGCGTCACCGTGTTGCTATTGCGGCCGAAACCAGAGGACCGGTCGGCCTCGAAGATCTTCTGCGTCGGCTCCAGCTTGCGGCCGTGCATCTGCTCCTGCACGGAGAGCCAGGCCTTCACGGCAGGCACGGCGAAGGTTAGCAGCCGGGCGCGGTGGGCATGGTTCGGGCGAGAGAGGTCAATCCGCTCCTCCACCGTATCCGTGCAATTAAGCGTCAGGCGCTCGATGTGGTTCACCTTGAGTCCTCCCCCGATCATTACTCCGATCAAGGCGAGGTCTCGGAACTCCATCCACTCGTCTATGCTTTTCTCTTCTCTTCTTAGCTCGTCTAATCTCTTCTGGATAAGCCGAATCACTGCCTGGGTCTCCTCACGGCTCAGGAACCGCGTCGGCTTATCGGAGCCGGAGCCGACGCGCTCATACCCTGCTATCCGACCTGGATTGGTGCCGGAGTGGCCAAGCGAGCCTAGATGAGCAAAGACTTTTTCAAGTTGGCGAACATACTGTTGCCGTTGGCGACCGCTGTTGGTGCGAGCTTTCCGGCTCTCGGGGAGGTTTGGATTCGCACTGTCCAGGAACTTTCTAATATCGTCTGCCTCCAGATGGTCCAGTCTTCTCCCCTGCCCTTTTAGCCACTGACAGAAACGTCCAAACATGGCTATGTAGACGGTCTTTGTCGAGTCCTTCAGCCGTTGTCCAGCCAGCCAGGAGGAGTAAGCAAGGCTAGGAGAGTCTAGCCAGAGGGGAAGCGTGTCAAAGATGTCTCGGCGGCCGGCTGGACTGACGTTTTGGTGCGGGGCTTGACGCTTAATTGCATGACCTTCGGTATAGGTCGAATTGGCCGATTCCATTGCGAGGATTCCTTTCAGCGGAGGGAGATGATGGGGTGGGTCGCGCTGGCCAGCGCAGCGAATACTATGACCAAGCCCACTATGAATGCAGCGACGATCTTCCGATGGGACAGCGGCCGCAGGACGGGATTATTTTTGGCGTAGGTAATCCAGCCCACGCTTATGGTGCTCGTTTCAACAACGGGCTGGAGCCAATACCAGCCCTTGATGGAGGCGAACGGCTTGGGGGCGGCTATGGCGACCACTGGCCACCAGGCGAACTGCTGACGCTTGCTGCCGATGTCGACAGGGCTATCGCGAAGGACCGCCATCACAGTTGCGCCCTCCTCTGCTGGACTGCAGCGTCGATGGTCGCTGAGACGCCGGCTAGATCCTTGAAGATATGGCCAGATGTGAAGCGCAGGATAAGCCAGCCCTCTACTGCCAGCAGATTCTGGCGCTCCCGGTCGGTCGCATGGGCGCTCTTGAACTTGCCATGGTACTGCCAGCCGTCGCACTCGATGGCGATCTTCTCGTCGACCAGGGCCACGTCGATCCGGAAGCGCCGGCCAGGTACCGCGCCTTGATATTCACGGACGGCTTTTGGATAGGACGCGCGGACCGACATCCAGAGGACGTCTTCAGGCATCCTGCCCTTCCGGCGCCGGCCGACGGTGCCTCTGGCGGCCGGGGTGACGGCCACGATTTTCAGGCCCAGGCGCTTGGCATCGGCCAGCGAAAGACGCATCATGGGCACAGCATCCCGACGTTGTAGGAGACCAGCATGCCATCGGTCGAGACAACGGTTTCGACCTGGGCGCAGCCATAGGAGTCCGCAGCTGACAGGCGGCGGGTGTCGAGCCGGTAATCGTTCCAATCGCGGCGGTGGGCGCCATAGCGCAGCGCGCCACGGATCGCCATCTGGGTTACCTGTTTGAACTGCTGATCGTCGGGCAGCGCCGGCGACACGTCGTTGATGCGCTCGGGCTCGGCGCCCTGGCACACCTGGTAGTTGTCGATGCGCGGACCTCCGCGTTGGTGCTTTCCTTCCTGATAGACGACGCCGACGGTCATGCAGGGGCGGTTCTGCACCGGCACGACGAGCACCGGCTGCCCATAAGCCAGCACCTCGCCAGCCTGCCCGCTGTGGGCTGCCTGCTCGATCGCCATGAGGAGATCGGGACTTTCGGCCTGGGCGGCCGCGGCGAAAGCGACGCCGGCAGCAAGGATAAGGGGGCGGAACATCATGGATTCTTCCTTTCGGTGGTGGCTGCAGGAGAGGGTGGAACGCCATCTTGTGCTGACATGCGATGCAGCAGTGCGTCGTATAACGCTAGCACGATCACCACCACTGTGAACAAGATCGCGACCTGCTTCCCGTTCATGCAGCGATCCCTTCAAGTTGGTAGCGAGGACACCGCCAGCCGGTTATAGCGGCCGCGAGCATGCGGTCAGCCATCTCCGGATTGACACCCTTCACACCGTTAAGGACCTCGACTACCTTGCGAGCATCGGCGCCGCTCATTTCCTTCTGGTCGACCGAGGTGATGAGCCATCCCGGCGCGCCTTTCTTGACCAGGCCGACACGGGCACCAGGCGAAGCGTGGATGAAGACGTAGCAGCAGTTGGGCATGTCGTCAGATTCGTGCGTAACCATTGGTATTTACCTCCGGCTCCAAGGGTACGGAACGGGCACGCCCTTTTCTGGATAAAGTGCGGACGAACGCCATGCAGACCACCGACACAGCCATTGCCGCCCCCAGGATCAGCATGATCTGGGCATAGTCACCGCACGGCGCGCTTTCGAGCAGGACGGCAGCGCAGGTGATCAGCCCCAGCCCTACCATGGTACTGGTCCATTCGAGACGGGTTAGTGGGTGGGCGGAGGTGTCCGAAGTGTCCATTGTGCGATCGCTCAATGCAGGAGGTAGCGGCCGCCTACTCCGGAGCCATCGAGAATTTCGACGAACCGGCTAAACTGGATCTTCGTCGCCTCAAGCAGGGTGACCTCGATGCCGTCGTAGTCGCGGACCACACTTACCTGGTCGCCTACCTGAGCGACGAGACAAATCACACGGTCGACGCCGATGACGCCGGCGGCCGTCGAGAGATCGATATCCAGGGTGCTGCTCCCGTAGTAAGGGGGTGGGTTGTCGTCGAAGCTCAGAAGGGTTTCACTGTAGCCCCCCTCCATCGCGATTGCGTTCCGGAAGGACGTCGAGCAGTGGGCACCAGGCGTGATGAAGGCTGCGACGGAAGCATGAGCGCCCTCGCCCACCGCGCATACGAGGGCAAGAGCAGATACTTCGGTTCCGGCAAGGTGGCTCACCATGGCGGGGATGGAGGTTGCATCAGGAACTACAGCAGGATTCATTGCATCACCTGTTCTTTTTGGTCATTGGATTGAGATTGGGTCTTACCGAACCACAGTTCGGAATCAACCAGGAATTCACTGTTTGGCTTGTCGGTACGGGTAAAGATCGTCAGTTCGTCTCGTGCGCGAGTCATTGCTACGTAGAAGACACGGCGCTCCTCGGCCACCTCGGCTTCAGAACAAAGTTCTGAGACCTTCGGTACGACGCCCCCATAGCAGTCGATCAGATAGACGTGATCCCACTCCAGTCCCTTGCTCGCATGGAAGGTGGAAAGGATCACGCGCGGGATCTCGGCGCCGTCGCCTTCCTGAACGCGGCGAATTCGGGTGGCCAGCGGACCCCGGGCATCAGCCAGGGCATCGCGGGCAGTCTCAAGGCGATCCAGATCGCGGACCTCTCGCCGCCCCGGCTCCTGAATGGCGTTCCCGTCGTCGTCTTCGCCACAGGTCTTGGTCATGACGCGGGACATCCATGAAGCCACGCCGTAGATAGGCCCTTGGGCGCCCGCATCGGCCCCCTTGCCGGTCAGCTTGGTGGTCCATCCGCGGCCAAGACGCACCATACTCTCCAGCTCGGCACTACCGGTACCTGGCAGATGCACCGGCTCCATCGGGTCGATGAAATTCCAAATGGAGCCCCCGGCGATTTCGGTGAGCTGGCGGATCTGGGTATCACTGATCCTGGCCCAGCGAAGGCCTATCTCCAGCCCCATGCCATCCTTATGGATCAGCGATTGGAGGATAGCCAGATAGACCTGAAGCACTGGCGCGTCCCAGAAAGACCGGCCAGTCCGCATGTACGGAACACGGTTGTTGATGAACACCGACTCGATCTCGTGGAGACCGGCATTCGTCCTGGACAGCACAGCAACCTGTCCGGCACGGACGCCAAAGCGGTACGGCTCACGGTTCGGCAGAGGCTCGGGGACGCCGTTCTTGGCGCACACCTTGTCCAGAAGATGCACGATTCGCATCGCCTGGCTGTCGTCCTTTCCCAGTGGAATCACCTTCGGCGCCAGCCCATCGCCCCGAGCGGACTTGATGTTCTTGGGCACGCGGTCGGTGTTGTAAGCGATCAGCTTGCTCGCG
>DCUI01000016.1 GCA_002327785.1 Phycisphaerales bacterium UBA2218 | reverse complement strand
CTTCGTGATCGCCAATTCCGGCGTGGATCTCGAGGGCAGGTCCTTCAGTGTGATTGCCTGGGTCAAGGGCGGCGCCCCCGGGCAAGCCATCCTTTCCTTGCAGGGCAGCGCGAGATGGCTGTACACGAACTCAATCGACGGCAGCCTGATGAGTGACTTGAGCAAGTCCGATCGTGCGGGAACGCCGCTGTTTTCCGACGTGGTGGTCACCGACGGGCGGTGGCATCGTGTGGTCCTGGTGTGGGACGGCGCAGATCGCGTTTTGTACGTGGATGACAAGGAGACCGTCAGAGAGGCGTTGGGCGAAGTGAGCCTGCTGGAGTCCAAATTCATCCTTGGCAGCGGCGGCAGCATGCAATCGGGGAGTTTCTGGTCCGGCCTGATCGACGACGTGCGGATCTACAGCCGCGTCGTGAGGCCGTAGGGCGTTTCCGTAGCATGGGCGTCTCGCCCATGGATTGAAAATCACGGGCAAGATGCCCGTGCTACTGTATGCTTGCGGGCCAGATGGGCAAGTGCGACACACACTTCGGAGCGGGCCGGCGGGAAACAGAACCCCCGGCCCGTTCACCAGGGTCTCAAGAGATGCTCCACCGAACGGCGTCACGGGCTTCTGCTGGCCCGTGCCGTTCCGCCGTAGGCGCCCATGTTGACGCGCTGTCCGTTGGGCTGTGGCTCCTTCGCGTAGTTCGAGGCAGGATCGCCCGCGTCGATGCACGGGCTCGTGACATCGTCCGTGACCCAGTCCCCGGCGGCGGGGTCCCAACGGCCTGCCTTGGATTTGAGGTGGTAGTCGCCGTTCTCGACGTCGGCAAACAGCGGATCGACCACGAGGTTGCCCGCGCCTTCCCAGCCGCCCTGGATATCATTGTAGCGAATATCGTATTCCTCGTCGAGGACGTCGTCGGCCAGCCAGATCTCATTTTTCCAGATGATGTTGTTGACGACGGGGACGGTCACGAGCGGCCAGCCGGACACCAGGGTCGATTCCAGATGCATCGCGCTGGGCTTGTTGCCGACGATCGTGTTGTTCCGGATCGCGGGCGCACTCATCCAGTTCATGATGCCGCCGCCGACGTACGCGTAATTGCGAGCGATGACATTGTTGGCGATCGTGCAATCGGCGTAGTACAGGGCGATCCCCGCGCCGTCCAGGTCCGCCTCATTGTCCACGATCACGTTGTTGGTGATGGTCGCCTCGGCGCCGTTGTAGCACATGATCGCGCCGCCGGTCCGCGCGTAGTTGCGGGCAATGATGCACGAGTCGATGGTCGGGGCGGTGACCATAGGCATGCCCGGATCATGATCGTAGGAGCCAAAGCATAGAATCGCCCCTCCGAAGAGGTTCTCGAAGCTTCCGCCGCCGGTGCGGGGTTTCGTGGCGTGCTCGATAGTGCAGTATTTGAGCGAGTCGTCCGTCGAGCTGTTGATGAGCCGGATGCCGAACCATCCTTCCTCAAGATCGATCGCGGTGAACGTGATCCTGTCCTGCTCGGTTCCCACGGCGCGCAGCGTCGCCCGATAGCCCACGGTCAGACTGAAATGTCCCGCGAACCTCACGACAACCCCGGGCTCGATGGTCAGCGTCTGGTTCCTCGCAATGCCGATATCACCCGTGACGGTGTAGGGACTGCTCGCCTTCTTCCAGATCCCACTGACCGAGCCGGCAGGGACGAGCGTCCCCGTGACACCCACGCCGGCCAGACGCACCACCATGGACGATGCATTACTGCTGGTCGAGCGAATGAGCAGCGTGCCCGCATATACGTTCTCGGCCGTGGGACGGAACGTCACCGTCACATCGAGTGAATCGCCCGGCGCCAGGAGGCGATCGCGAACGGGCGTTTCGATCGTGAAGACCTGATTCGCATCGGCGGCAAGCACCTCCAGGACCTGGAAATCGAGCGTGCCCGTATTGGAGAGCCCCACCACGGTCGTTGCACTCGCACCCGCCGTGACAAAACCCGCATCGACCGTGGTCGAGGGCGTGATCGTCATCAAGGGCAGATCGGACTGGTTCTCGTAGGCTCCCATATCAACGACGTTGCTGTGAACCCTGTCGGCCCCTGCCAGGTCCGTCGTCGGGAGGTCGGCGATCCGGGTCCCCGCGTTAATGCACGGCGAGCTGCTCTGAAGCGCCCAGTTGGCCGAGCCGCCGTCATACTCGTCCCCGGCCCCCTCCGTGGGATCGAGGAAGCAGGGGTCCATATCGATGTTGCCTTCGCCGGGATACCCGCCCTGCACGTCGCAGAATGCAATGGTCGGAGCGGACTCATCCGTCTGGATCTGGTACCTGCCATTGCCCCAGAGGATCGTGTTGACCACGGTCATCCTGTCCCAGGAGTTCGTGAGGAGCCCGCCGGGGAAGTTGTTCACGATGGTGCAATTCCAGACCTCCGGCGCGCCGGACTCGTCGCAGAGGATGCCGCCACACTGGGCAGTCCCACCCACGGCTGTGTTGTTCGCGATGAGCGTGCCGCTGACGAGGGGAGAACTCTCCACACAGTAGATCGCCCCGGCCATTTTGCCTTGGTTGTTCGTGATTCGGCAGTTCTCGATGATCGGATGGGAACTGTCACAATAGATGGCCCCGCCAAGGGAATCGGCGTCCGAGACCGTCTTGTCCTCCTCTCGCGGCGTCAACCCCGCGTCCTTGTTCGCATGGCTGATCCGGCAGTAGCTCAGAAGATCATCGGAGCCCGAATTCACGAATCGCAGGCCGGTCCAGCCGGTCTCCCGGTTCCACGCGGTGAACTCGATGGGCTGGGCCTCGCTGCCGCGTGCAATGAGCTTGGCGTTCTGACCCACGGTCAGGCTGTAGGGTCCAGTGAACAGGACCTTCACGCCGGACTCGACCACAAGCTGCCCGTCCGTCGGGACTCGGATGTTTCCAGTCACGAAATATGGCGACTTGTCCGCCGACCATGTCCCCCATACCTGCCCGGCGGTGATGGTGGTCCCATCCTCGTAGGCCCAGCCTTTGAGGATCACGCTCTTCGTGCTGCCGTCCCCGCAGCGAATCACCAGCGTCCCATAGTAGCCCCCGGCCCACGTGGGTTTGAAGACGACGTTGACCGAGGCCCCCTGCCGGGGAGTCTCGACCACAAAAGAACCGATCCGGCCGGCGTACCCCTGTCCTGCACGGTCGATCAGGAAACCATCCGGGCACGATATGGACTCGATGTACAGGTTCGCAGCATTGTTCTTGATGCGAAGGACCTGGGCCGCCGACTGCTCGCCCGGAGCGGCGTAGAAACTCAGCGACGATGCATCCAGTTCGAGTTGCGGTTGGGCCGGCTGGATGTTCAGTATGCTCTCCGTAATAACGCAGTCTTTATACAGAAAGGCGGTCGGCAGGTGATACCATGCCTCGGTGATTTCCTGGGGGCGCGTGGTGCCCCAGCCAAAATTGAGGTGATACTCGCCATCCGTGTTGTATCCGTCGCAGACGATCACGTGCCCACCCCAGCCATCGGGCGGGCTGAAGCTCAGCAGCGCGGGCAATCCGTTGATCATATTCTCCTGCAAGGCGATGAGTCCGGCGTCAGTCAGCCCGCCGAACATGTCGGCCGAGTAGTAACCGAAGCGGTCGAGCAGGGCCGTTTGCACCACGTAGAGCGAAGCGCCGGAGCCGTCGCTGCTGTAGTCCATCCCGACGGCCACGCCACAGGCGAAACTCAGTGCAGCGGCATCCACGTCGTTCAGATCAATGCCGGCGGAGTACTTGAGCCTGATACTATCGAGATAGCCGTTGAGGGTCTCGAAGGACGGGAAATCATAGAGGCCGCTGTCGGTGTCGATCTGCGTGCCGCTATACATCATGTAGGAATCGTCCGGGCCGAAGCTGGCCTCACAGATCCGGTGATACTGGACAAGCTGCGCGAACGCTGTCGCGACACAGCCCACGTACGAACGGGTGCCGGTCACCGGGTCCATCGGGCAGAAGGCATTGTACGGCTCGCCCTGGACCCACGCCGTCGCCAGCCAGCCGCCCGAGGAAGTCGTATTCGCGTGCGGCCACTGCTGGAATGAGCCGTCACTGGCGTCCGCCGTTCCCCCGGCGGCAAGCAGGTCCCACAACCTGGCAGTCTCGACCGTCTTGAGTTCCGGATGTTCGGCCAGGGCTTTCGTCCTGAGCTGCATGTCCGTCCGCAACATCCGAGATAACGGATTGGACGCATCCTGAATCGCCGGGAAGGAGGCACTGAAAGAGTACGCGATGACGGGCGCAATGTCGGTATCGGCCGACAGCGCCACAAAGCCGCGAGGCTCAAGGTCGGCCACATAGGCCAAGACCGTCCCGTCTTCGTCTCGGATCTCCCGAAAACCGGCCGGCGTCAAGCCCGCCGCCTGAGCGCGGATTGTCCCACTCGGGCCTTGGCTGGGTCCAGTGGATCGGTCCGCCAGGAAGGTATCGGCTGCCCTTTGCGCCGTGGCCGGACTCACCGATTCGGCGAGAGCAGCCGGACTCGAGAGCAGGCACACAAGAGCGATGATGACAACAAGCAATGTGCCCAACGCCGCCCGCTTTCGTCCGGCAAAGAACACGCAGGCGGGATGCCCGTGACACGACTCTGCACAACCAGCCCAGCCTCTCTCGCCGACATGCGCCATACCGACACCTCCCGTTCTGTCCTACCCTTCCGCAATAAGCACCGATCTCACTCGCATGTGATGTTATCGGCATTTCAAGCCACGATATTCTGAGCCAATGCCTGCGGACAGTATCCTCCTGCCGCTCGTTCCCGTCACCGAGGGTCAATCTCATCCTCCGCAAACCGGCCCCCCCGCGCCCACAATCCTCGCGTGGGCTTCATTCCATCTCCTTGGCGATCAAACAACAATGCACCATCATGCCCAGACACCGCCCAAGCCTATGTCCCATAATAGCAGGCCAAGGCAAGCAAATCAATACAAGCCGGCGTCTTCGTGCCCATCCTGTGCAACTGCATTCTGTGGGGACGACCTTGCTTGAGCACAAACCCACACAGGCCCGCCTCATAGCAGAAATGGATCTCGTCCGGGGCCTGCTTGCGGATCCTTTTGACCATCCGATCGATCTCCCTGGCGATGTTGGCCACTGTGAACTCCTGGATCTTCCCGGTGTCCGGATGAACCCAGGCGACTTGATGCTGTTTCTTGTGGGGGTCCATGGCGACGTGCGTTATACTTGTCTTCAGACCGGTTCTCCCAACCAAAGGGGATTGTTGTGCGGCTCTGCTATCGCCGATAGGTACCCGCGATAGTACCGGACCTTCCGGCACGCCTGACAACTCGTCATACCAGGCGAGAGCCGGTCGTTCCATATCTTCTACAAACAAGCCTCAGGAGGGGAACCGCACAGTCCTATAATCTCGCGTAGCGACCTATCTTCTATTGCCTCTGGGCGGGCCGTTTCTTGGCGGGCGGTTTCCGGAGGGCTGGTCGCGTCTCGGCTGACCCCGGCCGCGGAACTCCCGGATTCGAGGGCCGCGAGGTCTGTCACCGCCACCGCTCGGTCTGCGCTGGAAGCCGCCCTTCTTCTTGACAGGTCTTTGCTTCATCAGCAGCAGCGACTTGGCACAGGTCTCTTTCGTAATGCGGTTGGAGTGCGTGAGCCCTCGTGTGAGGACCTCCTCGGCCATCTTTCGCATCCGGCCGTTCATGCTCCGCAAGCCATACGCGGCTGCCTGCTTGGTCGTCCGTGGAAAACTGCCGAAGAGCGCCTCCACAAAAATATCCAAGCCGTCCTCCTGCATCCAGGAAAGCGCGAATGCGGCTTTCCTCGCCGTGGAGACATCCTCGCAGTGCAGCTTCCCCCGCAACTCCGCCAGACGCTCGATCGCCGCCTGATCCTTCTCCCGGCCCGATGGTTTTCTTTCTTCCAGCTTCATGAGGTCACCCCCTCATCCGCTCAATCCTTTGCTCCGGATGTCGTTTGGAGGCCCGCACACAGCACATCGTGTACGGCACCCGTCGCCGGAGGGCGTTCGTTCCCAAGTTTTCACGCGGACCCCTGCGGTCCGCAGCAACCCGCATGGGCAACAGGCCCAAGCGGCGCTATTGTCGCTCCCACCCACAGAGAACGCAAGACAATTTCAAAAAGGTGTGAATTCGGCAGGGAAGAAGATACCTGGAACGAACAGAAATGTGAGCAGCCCCCCAGGAAGGCAACGGGACGAGCCGCATGCCGAGAATCGCCTTATGCCAGGCCTTCCGGCGTGGACTGGCCGTGGAACTGGCTGGGGTTCAGGAAGATCTCCCCTCGGACCTCCTCGATGATGAGCTGGGCGATGGCCATGCCGGGACGCAGGATGACGGTCTGCGGCCCGAGGTTGATCATTTCGAGCGTCAGCGGGCCGACCCAGCCGGGATGGACGGTCGGGGCGGTGAAATGCACCATCAGGCCGCAACGAGCCCGGCTGCTCTTGCCCTCGATCCGTGCGGCCAGGTGCGGCGTGCCCTTGTCCACCGGCAGCTCGATGCGTTCCAGCGTGCGGCCGAGGATGAACTGGTGCGGCCTGAGCGGGTAGGGTTCGTCGTCGGTCAAGACGAAACGTTGCGAGCGGCCGGCAATCACCTCGGGCAGCGTCCCCCGCTCGGTCACATCGAAGTGCTCCGACCCCGCCTGCGGCACGGCGATCTCCTGAAACAGCCGCAAGTCCACGGCGTGGGTATCATAGGGACAATACTCCCCCGCCACCGGCCGCCGCGGCAACGGCTCCGGATCGATCACCAGTCGCCCTTCACCCAGCGCCCTTTGAATCTCGATGTTCGATAGAATCACATCGTTGTCCGTCACTCAGTATTCATTTTCAGCCCGGCTGCGGGCTTGGCCGGCCCATTCGTTTCACCAATATACACGCTGCTCATTCCTTACACCAGAGGCGTGCAAAAGAGGATTTCCCCTTGGCCCAGAAGCCGAATGCGCAGACGACAGGCCCGTTTGTAGCAACGCCGTGAAGGGTTCTCCTGCGCCCACAGGTTCTATGCCTTCCCGGGCAACCTGCGAACTCACAGCCGCGAGCCGAAGAGTCGATTCCCAATCCGTGGCGACACGGCCGAGGCCGCCATATTGGGGAGACTCGCGGATCCAGGAAAACAGTAGCCATAGCTGATCAACTCCTGGAGATTGCCAGAACTCACGACCCTGCGTTGGAGCTCAAGTACAACAAGTTCTACATCGGCTGGAAATCGGCCTCGCCAAGAATGGGCAGCCGCGTAATTTCGTCGTCTTCCGTCCCAAGAAGGAGTTCATACGATTCGAGCCTCGACTCAAGAACTCACCTGAGACGCAGGAACGTCTGGAGTCTGCCGGGCTCGATGTCATGGACTACGATAGCCGGTGGGGACGCTACCGCATCCGCCTTCAGCCTGGGCAAGTGGAGAAGAACACGGACGTGCTGAGGAAGGTAATCTCCGAGGCCTATGCTGCCAACGAGCAGGAGTAGAGGCACTCATGTTATGGCCAATTCCGCCTGAGGCAACACACCTTCAACCTTCAAGCTCGCCACGCAATGCCGCCGTACGGCAGCAGGGATAGCTCCACGGCTGCCGGTCGCCAGATGGGTCACGTGCACCCCGTCACAGCCCCAACGCCTTTTCAACGACCGCCACGACCGCATTGTGCACCGCCTCGGGACTGGCGGCTGCATCGACGACAGCGAAGCCCGGCCTGCCCTCAGCGAGCTTCAGGAAGCCTTCGCGAACGCGGGTGTGATAGCCGTCGCCCTTTTGCTCCATGCGGTCCAGCTCGCGATCGAGCCGCTGGGAAGCGGTCTTGAGGTCCACGTCCAGGATGATCGTCAGGTCCGGCCAGACCCTCTCCAGCGTGTCGTTCGCAATGTCGATCACCTTCTCGACGCCGAAGCCGCCCGCGTAACCCTGGTAGGCACAAGTACTGGAGAGCCAGCGGTCCAGGACCACGCACCGACCGGCCTGGAGGGCCGGAGCGATCCTCTCGGACCACAGCTGCGCCCTCGCGGCCATGTACAGCAGGACTTCGGTGGGCGCCGTCATCGCGTCGTGGGCGGGACTGAGCAGGATCTCGCGGATCTTCTCCCCGATGGTCGTGGTCCCGGGGTCGCGGAAGCCCACAGCTTCCACACCGCGTCCCACCAGCCAGTCCATCAGCATCCGGGACTGACTGCTCTTGCCGCAGCCGTCGGGACCGTCCAGAACGAGGAAAAGGGCCTTCCCATTGATGAGGGACGATGGATGATGGATGATTCTGTCAGAACTCACGGTCGCACTGCTCACTCTCTGCCTTGGCCTGCTCCAGCACTTCGGTCAGTTGGTCGCGGATGCCCATGAAAGCTGCTTGCCAACGAACCCGCCAACATATAGGAGATCCCCGCCGCATCCAACAATCCGACGAACCGTATCGCTCAGTTCAAAGGTCATCGCCGCCCTGTCGGCAATGCCGAGACGACGCAGACCCCTGACGTGCACGGATGATGCTTCTTCGGTCGTATCACAAGGTATCCGGTTCATGCATCCACCACGGGCATTTCATTCCAGCCGTCGCCTGGCGATCGGCAATCCGATATCAGTGTAGCGTTTCGTCGTGTGGACAGTCAATCCCCGCTTCACGGCGTCTCGGCCTCGGGGGGCGAGGGCTTGAAGTACAGCACCAACCGAACTTTCTCTATACCCACTCCCGTGACCCGCTCGAACGTCTTCACGACGTCGTCGTCCGAAAAGTCCGCATCGAACTCGAACGTCGCGTCCTCGTCGAGAGACTGCGTCTCGATGATCTTGCCCGACGTCTCCTCGACGAGGTAGACCGTCCCGGCTGTGGGCGCCTCCCAGTTGATGGCAAGCCCGCCGCCGACGACCTTCGCGCCTCGCGGCACACCGGTTCTGCCTGGGAATGCCGTCGTGTTGCACCCGGCGATCATCAGAAGGCCGACGACTCCGGCCGCCATCATGCCTGTGCTCACTACCCGCCTGCTCCGAACCACCCTATCGAACCTTTCGATGTTTGAGAATGCACCATGCAGCCGGACGGCCTTTCGCAACGCGCGGGCCACTTCGATCCACAACGATTTCACGGATGTGCCGGCAGGGGAGCGAGTATACCGTGCGCCCCGCTTCGCGGTCAATCCGGTAACAACACGCGGGATGGGGACGCAGGATGCTCGGCGTTCGCGGTGGGTCCCGTTCATAGTGACGCCGTGAGGCGTTGTCTTCCATATCGTGGAAGACATGCCGTTACGGGCACACTGCAAACGCGGTTACTTCGCCAGGGAGAAATTCGCGTCGCCGACGAGCTGGCGCATCTTGCGGCAGAATTCCAGGTCCGGGTTGACACACAGGGCCCGGTCCGCCGTCGCGTGGACCCGGCCCCGGTCCGTCACGATCACCATCGAGAGCGGCCGGTTGCCCCGGTGCGACTGGCAGACGCTGCGGATCTCCATCACTTTTTCCTTCGTCACCTCGCGGGCGTCCAGCCGGATCCGGACCCCCTTGGCGAGCTTCTCCCGGGCCTTCTCCAGCGGGATCAACTCC
Organism: Phycisphaerales bacterium UBA2218; assembly: GCA_002327785.1. Taxonomy (GTDB): domain Bacteria; phylum Planctomycetota; class Phycisphaerae; order Sedimentisphaerales; family Anaerobacaceae; genus PLanc-01. The sequence goes on along the minus strand of DCUI01000016.1, from coordinate 28,694 downwards.
GAGGCGAGGATATTCGCCCGCTCTCGGCGATAGTCGGTCTTGCCCTTGACGAAGACCACCGTGTCCTCAACGAGCAGTGACGCATACTCAGCCAGCGTATCGGGGAACAGGACCACCTCGATCTGCCCTTGCAGGTCTTCGAGCGTGAAGACCGCCATTTTGGAGCCGGCGTTTCGGCCGGTCTTGGTCAGGTTATAGCGGATTTTGGTGATCATCCCGCCGATGATGACCGGCTTCTCGCCGTTGCCGCCTCCGTTGCCACTGGCGTTTCCATCGACATGCCCGTGATCCTGCGACAAACGCGCGGTGTTCGTGGTCGAATAATCATTGATCGCCTCGGCGTGCTGGCTCAGCGGGTTGCTGGTGACGTAGAACCCCAGGACCTGCTTCTCGAAGGCCAGCATCTGCAATTCCGGCCAGGGCGCCACGTCCGGAAGCTGCTTGTGGTCCTCGGCGTATTGCTTCTCGTCCGCTATCTGCCCGAAGAAGTTCATCTGGCCGTGGACCTTGTCCGATTGCAGGCTGGACCCGATCTGCATGGCTCGCTCCAGGCCGAGCATCATCTGGTTGCGGTTGCCGCCGAGACGGTCAAAGGCCCCGCCCTTGATGAGCGCCTCGATCACCTGCTTGTTCACCGCCCGCAGGTCCACGTTCTCGCAGAAGTGGAACAGGCTGCGGAACCGCCCCACTTTCTTGCGAGCGACGATCATCTGCTCGACCGCCTTCTCGCCCACGCCCTTGACGGCCGCCAGGCCGAAGCGGATGACGCCCTTGCTGCCTTCTCCAGCTTCCCGATAGAGCGGCGTGAAATCGACGTCGCTTTCGTGGATGTCCGGCGCCATCACCTCGACGCCCATCTCGCGACACTCGCCGATATACTCGACGACCTTGTCGGTATCGCCCATTTCATAGGTCAGCAGCGCCGCCATGAACTCAACCGGCCAGTGGGCCTTCATGTACGCGGTCTGGTAGGCGATGAACGCGTATCGCGTGGAGTGGCTCTTGTTGAAACCGTATCCGGCGAACCGCTCGATCAGCTCGAAGATCTGCTCGGCCTCGCTCTTCCCGAGACCCTTGTCGACGCAGCCGGCGAGGAACCGCTCCTTCTCCTTGGCGATGATGCTGATTTTCTTCTTGCTGATCGCCTTGATCAGGGCGTACGCCTCGCGCAGCGGGATATCGCCGAGACGGTTGCAGATTCGCATAACCTGTTCTTGGTAGATCATGATGCCATAAGTCTCTTGGAGCACCTCGGTCATGATCGGGTGCGGGCAGGTCCACTTGGCGCCGTGCTTGCGGTCGATGTAGTCGGGGATCAGGATCATCGGGCCGGGACGGTAGAGGGCATTGGCCGCGATCAGGTCCTCGATGCGGTCGGGACGCATCTTCATCAGCAGATCCTGCATGCCGCCGGATTCGAACTGGAAAATGCCCTTGGTCCGGCCCTTCGTGAAGACCTCGAAGACCTTCGGGTCCGTGATGTCCACCTTCTCCAGGTCGATGTCGATTCCGTGCTTCTCGCGGACCAGCTTGCGAGCCCGCTCCAGGACGCTGAGCGTCTTGAGGCCGAGAAAGTCCATCTTCAGCAGGCCGACCTTCTCGACCATCGGACCTTCATATTGCGTGATCAGATCGTCGGAGCCGGAGGCCTTGTAGAGCGGCACGAAGTTCGTCAGCGGCTCATCGGCGATCACGACGCCCGCCGCATGGACCGATGCGTGACGCGCGAGCCCTTCGAGCTTGCGGCCGATGTCGATCACCTTGCGGGTCAGATCGTTCGTGTCGTACGCCTGTTTGAGCTCGGGTTCCGTCTCCAGGGCCTTGTCGAGCGTCATATCCAGCGAGAACGGGACAAGCTTGCAAAGTCGGTCCGCTTCCGCCAGCGGAACGCCCAGCACGCGGCAGACATCGCGGATGACCATCTTGGCCTTCATGGTCCCGAACGTGATGATCTGCGCGACCTCGCCGTACTTCTTGCGGACGTAGTCGATCACCTCCGGCCGATGGAGCTGGCAGATGTCGATGTCGATATCAGGCATCTCGTTTCGGGCCGGGTCCATGAACCGCTCGAACAGCAGGTCGTACTTGATGGGATCGACGTTGCACAGACCCAGGCAGTAACCGACGAGCGTGCCGACGCCGCTGCCCCTGGCCCCCAGCGGAATGTTGTGTTCCCGCGAATAGTTGCAGAAATCCCAGACGATAAGGAAGTAGCTGGCGAAGCCCTTGGACTGGATGACCTGGAGCTCCCGCTCCATTCGCTCTTTCACGCGGTCGGTGATCTCGCCATAGCGTTCCTTGGCACCCTCGGAGCACAGGCGCGTGAGATACTCCTCGGGCGTCGAGCCGTCCGGCGGGTGAAACCGCGGCGCATGGCGGGTCTTGAGGTCCAGCTCGACGTTGCAGCGGGCGGCGATGGCGAGCGTGTTGTCGCACGCCTCGGGGGCCTCCGGGAACATCGCCCGCATCTCGTCGGCGCTCTTGAGGTACACGCCCGGCGGGTAGATCATCCGCTCGGGGTCCGTGGCGAGCTTGCCCGTACTGATCGCACACAGGCAGTTGTGGGCCTCGTGGTCCTCTTCTTCGAGGAAGTGCACGTCGTTGGTCGCGACCAGGCCGACACCCAGCTTGTTGGCCAGCTCGATGCATCCGGCGCGAACCTGCGGGTTCTCATCCTTGTGGCATTGGATCTCGATGAAGAATCGCTCGGGCCCAAAGATTTTCAGATAGCTCTCCGCCGCCGCCCTGGCTGCTTTCATATCGCCGTGCGCAACGGCCGCCGTGACCTCACCCTTGATGCAGGCGGTCGAGCAAATGAGCCCCTCGTTGAACTGTGCGAGCACTTCCTTGTCGATGCGAGGCCGGTAGTAGAACCCGTCCACATAGCCGGTGCTGGCCAGCTTGAGCAGGTTGCGATAGCCGGTGAGGTTCTCGGCCAGCAAAATCAGGTGAAAGGCCGCATCGGAGATCGACGCCTTGGTCCGGTCGAACCGGCTGCCCGGCGCAACATAGGCCTCGATCCCGAGGATCGGCTTGACCTCGGCAGCCCTGGCCTTGGTGTAGAACTCGACGGCCCCGAACATATTGCCGTGGTCCGTCACGGCCACCGAATCCATCCCCAGCTTCTTGCACCGCTCGAACAAGGGCTCAAACCGAATCGCCCCATCGAGCAACGAATACTGGCTGTGCAGATGGAGGTGTGTAAATCCTTTATTTAACATAGCTTATGAATCCCATCTTGACCCTCTATCAGCCCCATGATAGACCCCAGCAGCGTTTGTGTCAAGCACGCTCCATCTAAACGCACAACCCGATGAGAGCCCACAAGATCACGTAACATACACTGTGCATACGGGTACGCCGACCGCTCAAGAATTGGGACTCAGCGAGCGCTCGGTTTCACCAGAAGAAGGCTGACACCACGCGGGCAATTGCGGTCAAGCATACCGTAGTTTGGCGACACCCAGTCCCCTATGATGACGCAGTGTATTTTTTTATGACACCCAGTCACTTTTCTGCTTGACAACCGCTCTACCAACCGTTATTTGTAAGACGTGTAGAGTGTGTAATTGGCTTTCCGGGCTGACAGCAATTGATGATGCAGATAAGACATTGATCGTCAATTTGCCGTTGGCGTGTGCGGTCTTGTGTTTCTGCTGCCTTTGAGCCACGAGAGTGCTATCGGCAGGTCTAAGAGATGCAACCGGAAGGAAAGTCGTGCTGCCAAGGCGTACACGGGTAATGTGGGGTCTGTCAGACGAAAGGGACGCACAGTGAGTACGAAACGAAACGGTTTCACGCTAATCGAACTACTGGTGGTGATTGCCATTATCGCAGTTCTCATGGCGATCTTGATGCCCAGCCTGAACAGGGGCCGTCAGTCCAGTCGGGCGTGCGCTCGCCTGAGCAAGTGGACCATGCTCTCGCTTGGTCTGATTGTTGATTCCAGTGAGAATGCTCGATATCTCGGTGTTTGTGAATGGCCCGGGCGTTTTCGAGATCGTGTAGTCCACGATAGGACGCAGACAACGATCTCCGACCAGCCGGCGTATGAATCGAGGCCCTCCGGGGGTCCCTTCTTCTGCTTGCGTTGGGCGGAGCATCCATGTGCCGCGCCGAGGCGGGCGCTCTTATTCCGCAAAATCGGAGATCACGAGTTACCTCCCCTGCAAGGTCGGTCATTGATGCCTGTAATCCTCGACCTTCACAACAGGGGTCGAGGAGACCGGAGATCAAGGCGGAAGCTCATCGCAGATGGGATGGGCTCAGGCGGACCATATTCGCTCCATCTTCTAATGTATCTCTGGGCAGCGACCATCTACTGGGCAAAGGAATTGCTGAAGAGAATCAAAGAGGATCTCATAGATCCGGCTGACGATGCCAAGAAGGTCATTGCCGAATTTGCGAAAAAGGTTGAGCAATTCCTGAAAGATTATCGAGCGGTGAGGCGCGTACGCAAAGAGAAGGGCAGCGAAGCGGCCCTGAGAGAAGCCAAGAGACGAAGGATGACGGAGCAAGTTGAGGATTTGGAGAAGTTGGGAGGTAGGCTCCTTAGCAGGCTCGGTATGGGAGACGACAACCAGCAGCAAAGGAATTGTGAGGGGAGCACGCATGCTCGGAGGGAACGGAAAGGAGGTGATTCTTCTCGACATAGTTGAACTGTAGAACATTGAATTTTGTATTTTGGCCCTTTTCGGGGGCATTATGGAAAGGAATTACAGGTGAGAGACATTAAGACCACATCTGAGGTCCGAAAGGTACGAGCGCAGGACCGCATTAAGTCGCGCGAACTGCCCACGTTGTCTTCAGCAATCATCAAGCTGCTGAAGAGGCTGGACTTCAAGCAAGCCGATATCGCTGTATTCTTGCGCAAGTCACCCTCATTTGTGTCGCACGTCAGTCGCAACCGGCGGTCTCTGGACATAGAAGACGTTGAGAATATTGCACGGGGGACTGGATTGCCCGTTTTTTGGTTGATTCTGGAAGCAACGGGCGACGCCAACATACCGGAGAACCTTAAGCCTACCTACATGGCCGCAAAGGTCCTCTTCAATTATACGATCATGGCGAAACTTGTCGGTGACAGAATCATGAAGTAGGCATTCAGGACTCCAGCGCAACTTAACACCTGTAGAAGACCGCAGGGTGCTCCTTGCGGTCTTTTTCTATTCACGTGTGGAGGGGAGGGGCGGGAAAGCACAATTGGATTTGGGGGTGATTCTCAATAACCACGAAAGCAGGAACGCGACGGGAATTAGACTGTTTGTCAATTGTGTAGAGGCGGTCCGCGCAATTTCCGATTTTCCAGACAGTGCCTGGAATTCCAGAGGGCCCAATTCATTCGACAGCGTCGAACACATGACCCTGGTCTCGAATTTGTCAGACGGGGCCTGCCAAATCTCCCAGCCCAAGTAAAAGATCCGCATCTACTCCAGGTTTCGCCTTGAGAATTAACGGCCGTGCTTGGTCGTCAAGTCTTGGGACAACCGTTCGATCAATTGTTCTCCGTAGCTACACCGGCGCATCGACCCGATAAGTTGTTCTTCTGCGATTCGAGGCCATTCGCTCATTTCAATTCTCTCAGGACGGCACGTATGATTATTCCGATATGTACGAGGCAAGCCTCTCTCCAGCCGGACCGGGACGAGATGGAGGTCCTATTCACCCTGCTGGCCTATCGGTATGAGCGAGGGAGCATGCTGTTGACCAGCAACTTGCCGTTCTCGAAGTGGGAGGTGATCTTCAAGGATCCGATGACAACCGCGGCGGCCATCGACCGGCTGATCCACCACAGTGTGGTGCTGGAACTGAACGTCCCCAGCTACCGGGCCGAGGAGGCCAAGAAGAGAAAAGATAACGATAGAGACGGTCCACAATCGAGCCCCCTATAGGGGGCTCCCCGGACGGTAGAAATAATTGTCGCTGAAGGGATCAAATAGTTGACGTTCATCAGACCACCAGGGTCTGCGGGAAGACCCCTTGTTTCAGGTCCTTTGAAGGACCTGTTCGCCGGGATTCTGAGCCGCCTGTTTGCTCTGTCGGCGAGATCTCCGGCCTCGGGCTAACGCAAGTGACATTCCGGTCCGGCGAGTGGGGGGAAAAGGGGGGCGCCGACTACCGCAGACCGACCCTATACAGCCAGATTATATCCAGAAGTTGGTCGCCACCCGGAATCTACAGCCCTCGTGAAATATGCCGGCTAACACCTTGAGAACACATCAACTGCCGGCTCACCCGACGACGTATGCCTCCCGGGTCTCTCGCACATCGGCTCGTCCTACACGCTGTCGCGAATGACGAATGGCTCGCGATAGGAACACTTGATGTACTTGTTGGCCTGCTCGGCATTGTCGCCGGTGAATTGCTCCTTGGCGCGGTCGTAGGTCAGCATCGGCCCGAGGACGAACGGCTTCTTAAGCAGGCTGACGTCGTTGCCGTCGAGTTGCTTCAATATGGCATAGAGCGTGTCCGCCGCGTCCTCATGCGATCTCATGCTCTCGCGGACCTGATCCACAGTGGCCTCTTTGCCGGCTCGCCAGGTGATATTGGCCTGGTGGCAGATCGCAGTGCCGAGATGGCCGACTTCGATCTCGGCCGCCAGATCCTCACGCCGGCCACTGCGAAGAGCATGGATGAAATTCTGCGTGTGCGCGCCGCCGCCATCGCCCTTGTACTGGTGGACCCGCTTGCCGTCATCATCATGCCACCAGCCACCGCCGCGGGAGATGCGAACGGAACCGTTCTCGCACTGGATGTAGTTGCCGCCGCGGGAACCTTGATACACGGCGCCCTCTTTGCCGCCGCGGCGCCTCGGATCGGGCAGGTTGCGGATATCGACGACCATCGGCAAACCATCATAGTCCATCAGGGCAAGATGCACGTTCGGCGTCTCGCCGTTGTCGTCCCAGACAAATCGATTGCCCGCCGCCACGACGCTCGTCGGCACGTCCGTCCAACCCAGCAAGTGCCGCACATCGTCCAGATAGTGGATGCCCCAGTTCGCCATTTCGCCATCGCCCCAGTTCCAAAACCAGTGCCATGTGTAGTGCAGGCTTTGACGCATCAGGGGGGTCATCGGGGCAGGACCTGCCCAGAGGTTGTAGTCGATGTGTTCAGGCACAGGCTGAGGCTCGGTCACTTTTCCGATGCCTGCGCGTGAATGCAGCACGGAGCAATGGACCCAGAGGACCTCGCCGTACTTGCCGGCTCGGATGTCGCGGGCGGCCTCCTGCACGGCCGGGCACGACCGGTGCTGTGTGCCGGCCTGGACGATCCGGTTGTACTTGCGGGCCGCTTCGACCATCTTGCGGCCCTCCCAGATCGAATGGCTGACCGGCTTCTCCACGTACACGTGCTTGCCAGCCTGGCACGCCCAGACGGTCATCAGCGCGTGCCAATGGTTCGGTGCTGCGATCACGAGGGCGTCGACGTCCTTGCGATCCAGGATCTCTCGGACATCGGCATATCCCCGGATATCCGAGTCACCGACGCCGTACTTCTTCTTGAACACCTCGACGCCCTGCCCGAGGATTTGCCTATCCGGGTCGCACAGCGCGACGACCTTGACGCCCTCCAGCTTCATGAAATCGTCGACGTGGGCTCCGCCCCGGCTGCGAATCCCCGCCACGGCCAGGCGGATCTCATCGTTGGCCCCCCGCGCGCTGGGCACGAGGCAGTTGAAGGAAGACAGGGCCGCATACGAACCGGCCGTCGCGGCCACGGTGCGTTTCAAGAACCCCCGGCGATTCATTCGACTCATCATCTGCTCCTTTCACGAAACACGGGTCTGCTACTGCTCGGCGCCCGCAAGCAAACCCGAGGCGCCGATCCGTCCGCCATTGTAGCATCTCGCCCCCTCTGTGTCCAAACCGAACCCACCTCGGCGTGAGAATGGAACGATGGAATATGAGAGTGACGGGGCATTTCAACCACCCCGGCGGCTTCCGTCGCTGCGTTCATAGTGACCCCGTCAGGTGTTGGTGTGAAATCTGAAGTTGCGAAGTCGCAGGATCGACGGCACCGCACCCATTTTTCAAGGACTGACCCACTTCACTGTTTGCTTAATGCCACATTTCGACTATTATCTCGTGGTCAACGAATACGAAGGATCCTTCTGTTATGAATGTATTTCTGATCTATGTTCGGGACGAGAACTTCTGCCGATTGCTCCCTGAGGAGCTGAATCAGTCGCGGTCGGACGATGGGCGGATCAAGGTGATGGCGTTTCCCCCCCTGGGGATTCAGACTCTCGCTCCGGTCGTGCGCCGGCATGGACACCAGGTGCGAATGTTCGACACGTGTCACCCGCAGATGAAGGCCGAGCACGTCGCCCAGGCGATGGCGGCAGACCGGCCCGACGTCATTGCACTCTCGTTCCTCTCGACGACCACGTACCCGGCGGCCAAAACAATGGCCGGCCGGCTCAAGGCCCAAGCACCGGAGATTCCGATCATCGTGGGCGGAGCGTTCGCCACCGCGAATGCGGACCGCATCCTGGGCGACTGCCCCGACATCGACTGCGTGGGGGTCGGCGAGGGCGAAGAGCTTCTGCCGGACTATTTGGAGCACCTCGGCGATCCCGGCTCCGTGGCGGGNNAGCGGGTCTGGTCTGGCGCCATGAGGGCCGGATCGTTCGGAATGCTCCGCGTCCGTTGATTCAGGACCTGGACCAGTATCCCTATCCCGACCGGACCAGTCTGCCGATCGACTACATCGAGTCCATGCCCCTGGACGTCCCCGCGGTCCTGTCCTTGGACAAGTTCTGCACCATGCAGACTTCGAGAGGCTGCCCCTATGCCTGTGTCTACTGCGACATCCCTTCCCTTTCGCAGCACAAATGGCGATGCCGGTCCGCGGAGCATGTCCTGGGCGAAATGCAGCAATTGAACGATATGGGCTATCGCTCGATCTACCTTACCGACGACCACTTTCTACTCAAGCGAGAGCGCATCAACGCCATCTGCAACGGCATCCTCGAACGCAAGCTCGAATTCCGCTGGGGCTGCGAAGGGCGGGTGGATGCGACGGCGATCGATCAACTGCCGATCATGCACCAGGCCCACTGCAACTTCCTGGCGTTTGGTGTGGAGGCGGGCACGCAAAAGGTGCTGGACCGGCTGAAAAAGAACCAGACCCTGGCGCAGATCGAGAGTGCGGTCAGAAAAGCGAAGGAACATGGCATCGAGATGGTTCACGGATTCTTTCTCATCGGCTCCCCCGGCGAAACGGCGGCGAACATCCTGGAGAGCTTCCGCTTCGCCGGCCGACTGCAACTGGACACCTTTGGCTTCAATCGCCTGTGCGTCTACCGGGGCACCCCTCTCTGGCAGGAGTACGTCGCCCGCGGCATCATCGACGACGAACGGGATTGGCACAAATGGTTCAAGGTGTCGGATATCGACCCGACCGCCCTGCCGAGCGAGGAGGTGAACCGTCTGCGCAAGAAGGGCTACGCCCGGCTTTTTGCCCGCCGCATTTTCGGGCGTCCGATCCAGACCTACAAGGTCCTGCGCACTTTCGGCCGATACATGAAGAAGTCCGATATCCTCAAACTGCTTTTGAGTCCCTTCCGGCGGCGAACGTTGACCCGCAAGCCCGAACTCCCGGCCGGCATGACGGATGCAGGGTGAAGGCCGGGCCGCGCCGTACGTGTGGATATCCTGGCCGTGTTCGCACGGGCTGGAAGCCCGTGTCACTTCCCGGGACATGGCTCATCCCATGATTCCTGGATTCCTGCTTTCGCAGGAATGACAGAGTCGCAACAATGCGTCGCCATCCCCCGATCGGGTCGGGGGCAGACGGAGCCGGGCTTTGGGCACAGGTGTTGACGCAGAGGCATAGGCATAGGACTGACGACGCCGATGTCCAAAGCCGGGCCCCTTTCCTCGTGTGAGAAATCGGCCGGGACTTGCATTTTGCGGGCCACCGCGTACACTGGCACGGCATGGGAAAGAAACCTCGATCCGAAGCCAAGACCGCCCCGGCCGGCGGCAAGCCGTCCGCGCTGGTCGATACCCGCGTCGTCTACTGCGGCGACAACCTGGACCAACTCCGAAAGCTCCCCGATGCGTGCGTGGACCTCGTCTATATTGACCCGCCCTTCAACTCGAATCGCAACTACGAAGTCTTCTGGGGCGAAACGAAGGAGAAACGAGCATTCGAGGACCGTCACGCCTCCACCGCCGCCTACATCGACTTCATGCGCCCGCGCTGCGTCGAGCTGCACCGCGTCCTCAAGGAGACCGGCTCCTTCTACTATCATTGTGACTGGCACGCCTCCCACTACGTCAAGGTCATGCTCGACCAGATCTTTGGGCAGAGCCAATTCCAAAATGAGATCATCTGGAAACGCACAACCGCACACAGCGACTCCAAGACGAGGTTCAGCCATGTTACGGACACGATTCTTTTCTACAGTAATGGCGAGAGGTACTCGTGGAATCCTGCGTATAAGCCACACAAAGCGTCATACCTGAAGTCACATTATTGCCATACGGATGCACAGGGCCGCGTGTATCGACTTGACAACATAATTCGGTCCCAGAGCATGGGACCACGACCTAACTTGGTCTATGAGTACAAAGGCTTTACTCCCCCTTACGGGTGGCGCGTCGTACGAGAGAAGCTCGAAGCGCTGGACGCAGGAGGTCGAGTAGAATGGTCCAAGAGCGGTGTACCATACCTTGTCCGGTATCTCGATGAACAGAAGGGGGAAATTCTGGATAATCTATGGGATGACATAGCGCCGCTGAATTCGCAGGCGCAAGAGCGTCTGGGCTATCCGACACAGAAACCCCTTGCGCTCCTCGACCGCATCATCAAGGCGAGCAGCAATCCGAATGATATCGTCCTCGACGCCTTCTGCGGCTGCGGGACGGCGTTGGTCGCGGCGGAGAACCTGGGGCGGCAGTGGATCGGGATCGATATCTCGCCCACCGCCTGCCGGGTGATGGCGAAGCGTCTGCGGGACGTTTGCGGGATCAAGGAGGACGAGAGATTATGGCGGATCGGGCGGGGCTTCGTGGTCCGGGACCTGCCCTGGACCGAGGGGCAACTGCACAAGATCCCGCCGTTCGAGTTCGAGAACTGGGCGGTCATCGCGCTGGGCGGCGTTCCGAACAAGGCCCAGGTGGGCGACATGGGCATCGACGGTCGGATTTACCCGGTCTCGGCCACGCCGAAGAAACGCGAAGGCGAGCTCGACTTCATGGATGTCTGGTATCCGATCCAGGTGAAGCAAAAGGACAAGGCCGGCCGGCCCGATATCGACGCCTTCGAGGCGGTGATGGCCCGCGAGGACCGGCAGAAAGGCTTCTTCGTCGCCTTCGACTACAGCGCCGATGCGATGCACGAAATCGACGCCTTCTTCCGCAAGAGCGGCAAGAGCATCATCGCCCTGACCGTCAAAGACATTCTCGAAGAACAGATCGCGCACAAATTGGCATGAGATAGGAGAAGAGATGGCAACTGGCGTGACAGATGTTCTCAAGATCGTACAAGGCGCGATAGACCTTGTGAGAAAGATCAAAGAGATCAGCGAGAAGACCAAAGACGCTGAGCTCAAGAATGCCGTCGCCGATCTCAGTCTCCAATTGGCAGATGCAAAGATGCGTCTTGTGGATGTCCTTGACGAAAACAGTAGATTGAAGACAAGACTTCAGTTGATCGAGAGTCACGCCGCGCGAGCAGAAGGATTGTTGGTCAAAGGTGGGCTGTACTTCGATGCCTCCGGAGACGGTCCCTTCTGCCCACACTGTTACGATTCCAAACGCCAGGTGAGCCGTCTGACCAAACAGAAGGACTGTTGGGTTGTGTACGGAGACTATGAGTGCCCGGCGTGTCGACAATGCTTCAACAAGGAGCAGTCCTGACAATACGGTACCTGACCGATGGTTAGCTGGCCTGTTATGGAAGACAAGCAATAGCAGAGCGGAGATTGTAGGAACATGAAGGCTGAAACACTCGCGGTAATTTCCACCCTATCCGGTGCTGTCGTTGGATGGTTCCTCAGTGCGCTCCAGCACTGGGTCGAGTCCAGCAGGGACAGGCGTAGAACGCACGCCAATGTCCGTCGACTTATCACCCTCGAGATACAGGCAAATGGAAGAGCACTGCGTGCCTTCTGGGAACATATTGAGAGTCATAAGGACGAATGGCAGAAGGCTGACGGCGAGATCAACAGATTCCGCCTCGGCAAAGCCATTGCTGACACGCCGTTCCCGGAGCTTGGCACATTCATGTGGTTCAGCAACGCAGCCCTTCTCGGAGAAGCATACTCAGGAACTGAAATCGAGGATTTCTGGGAAACCTATGCTGACTGCTCGCTTGTTGCGAACCTCTATCAGCATATCGTCAATAGTGATGCCCATGCAGTAGAATCATCCCAGCACCACATTCAGACAATGGGTCGTGCTGGCGTCACGATCGGCGGAATGGTCTTTCAGCGGAAAGCCGCAGACCATATCGAGACGTTTAGAGTAACGATAGAAAGGCTCATACGAAAGCTGTGCAAGAATTAAAGGTGTCAGGTACTTTTTCTGGCGTGGTTTTTGCTGTACACCCCGTGTGCTGCGTGTAGAATCATCGTCATGTCGAGGCCCGAACGAATTGCTTTGGGTGGATATGTATACCACGTGCTCAATCGAGCCAATGGCCGTCTGCGCATCTTCCGCAAGGAAAGCGACTTTCTGGCGTTCGAGAAGATCCTGGCCGACGGGGCGGCGATGTTTTCGATGCGGGTGTGCGGCTATTGCATCCTGAGCAACCACGGAAGAAAAGGGCCAGCCCTTAAAATACAAGTTAAGAGGCAACCCAGGTTATCTCGTTATCTCAGGTTATCTCAGGTTATCTGGGGACGCCTTACCCATTTTGAGCGGGGACTTCGAGCGCCAAAAGAGCGGTGTGCGGAGCACACCCTACCGCTGTCGCCCCGTCTGTGTGGGTGTCTCAGATTTGCCGTCGTTTCCCCTCGTGGCCTTCTTTCGCCTTGGTGCAGGCAGGCTGCGCGCTTCGCGAATTAAAGGTATCAGGTACTTTTTCTGGCGTGGTTTTTGTTGTACTCGCCGTGTGCTGCGTGTAGAATCATCGACATGTCGAGGCCCGAACGAATTACTTTGGGTGGATACGTGTACCATGCGCTCAATCGAGCCAATGGCCGTCTGCGCATCTTCCGCAAGGAAGGCGACTTCCTGGCGTTCGAGAAGATCCTGGCCGACGGGGCGGCGATGTTTTCGATGCGGGTGTGCGGCTATTGCATCCTGAGCAACCACTGGCACCTGCTCCTGTGGCCGCGAGGCGATGACGACCTGCCGGCCTTCATGCGCTGGGTGACTCTCACGCATACCCAGAGATACCACACGTCGCACGCGACCGTCGGGATCGGGCACCTGTATCAAGGGCGGTACAAGAGCTTCCCCGTGCAGAGCGATCCGCACTTTTTGAAGGTGCTGCGGTACATCGAGGCCAACCCCCTGCGGGCGGGACTGGTCAAGGGCGCCGGCCAGTGGCCATGGTCGAGTTTCGCGGTGCGGCGGGGGCGGGAATCTGAAGTCATGCTGAGCGATGGGCCGGCGGAACTGCCGCCGAATTGGGCGAGACTGGTTCATGGAGCCTTGGGCCCGCCGGAGCTGGACGCCGTAGGGAACAGCATCCGCCGGGGAAGCCCGTTCGGCGACGCTCGCTGGGTCGCGGCGACGGCACTGCGTCTGAAGCTCCAATCCACACTGAGGCCCAGAGGAAGACCCAGAAAAAGTACCTGACACCTTTAATTCAGGCCGGGGGCATGAACAGCGACGTCGGAACCGGTGCGAGCAGTTGGCTGATGCAGCAGTGGGGATCCCCCTCCTACAAGAAGCTCACGCAGATCCGGAATCCGGGCGTCAAGTATGTCTTCCTCGAGGAGAAGACCGACGTGGGCGGCTGGAATTGGGGATCCTGGAACCTGGAGAAGCAAGGCGATCGATGGTGGGACCCGATTGTCGTGCGCCACGGGCACCCTCAGCGTGCTGGCCTTCTCCGACGGCCACGCCACCAAGCACAAGTGGAAGCAGAAGAGCACCCTGGCCATGACGGACGTGGCCTATCCCGATTGCATCCGCTGGCCCGCCCCCGACGGGACCGACGACCTGGAATTCATGCGCCAAGGCCTCGATCCCGCACGCTGACACGAAGCGTGATGTTTGACGTACAATCCCCTCAGGCCCTTGGATTCGTCATGGATTGGGCACTCCATCGGGATTGTCGTTACTGCCCATCCGGTCGCCCAGGCCGAATACACCGACCAGGCGATCATATCGGGCACGCGTGATCGGGCGCATGCAGCCGTGGCGCACCTTGGCGGGCAGGCTGTACTTGTCCCAGTCCTCGTGGTAGGTGTAGCCGGAGACCTGGTACCAGGGGCCCCGCAGATCCGCGGACACGGAAAGGCCGTAGGAGACGCCGGGATACTGCTCGTAATAGAGATACCACGCCTTGCCGTCGGGAGACGGGATCAGCGTCGGCGCCTCCCGGAAGTTGGGACTCACCGGCGCCGACGGCTCCGTCCACGGCCCGAAGGGGCTCGGGGCCTCGCTGATGCGAATCGTCTTGCCGGTGACCCAATCCAGAGTCGGATACCGTTCGTCCTTGATCAGGGCAAAGTACCGGTCGCCCTGCCTGTAAAGGACGACGTCGATCGTGCCCATATCCCAGGGAAACAGCCGCTGGGGCGGATCGGAGAACACCTTCAGATCCTTGGAGGTCAGATACAACGTCCGCTGGCTCGCCCAATACCGCTCCGGATCCTCCGGCGTCCCTTCTTTGTGAGGCGTGTGCCAGGTCAGGATGTACTGCGACCCGGCCTGGTCGTAGAACAGCTTCGGCGCGCCAATCCGCTGCAAAGCGTGCTCGTAACCGGGGGTCTGCCTGAGCTTGGGCGTGACATCGCTGTAGCGGGTCCAGGTCACGAGATCCTCGGACACCCAGAAATTGACATCCGGGGCCCCGTCGTTGCGATTGCCCACCAGGTAGTACCGCCCATCGTGCCCCCGGCAAATGTCCGCATGTCCCCGGTAGTCCTCGGACACGCGCCGGCCCTGATTGAGTTGCCGCCAATGCAGACCGTCCAGACTCACCGAGTAGTACAGCCGGCCGTAGTCGCCATGCCTCATGTGGGCAAAGAGATAGGCATCATGAATGGGCTTACCATCCACCACTTGCCCCGGCGGATCAGGTTGCCCGCCGTGGGCAATGGACGCCAGCAGAAGAAACAGCCCAATCCGTTTTGCCTTTATCGCCATGGAGCACAACCCTTCATTGCCCGCGATCAGATTGCCTGGCGGTCTGCGCGACAATCGGGAGAACCGGGCACAATCACCCGGGGAATCGGGCGTTCCACCGGCGGATCTCTCCTGTTCTCCCGGCGCCGCGAACCTCCGGACCGAGGATTCCCATGCATCATTCAGGGCCTCTTCGTTCCGGATTCACGGCCTGATTGTAGAGTCACCGCAGAACAAATGCAACGGGAAAACAACGACCCCCAGGACCGCCATATCTACGCGATGTCCTCTACCGCCTGCCCGAGACGGACAGGGCGGATTTGAACTCGTAGACGCCCGGCTGGACTTCGAGAATCACCTGACTGGATTGGGCCGAGACGGGCTTGATCCCCTGGGCCTTCGAGAGCGGCCGGCCGCCCTCGGTGATCGTCTTTTCGTCCGCGGTCGGCAGGATGACCGATGCGGTGGTGTTGGGCGGGATCGCGACATTCCACGTGAGCAGGCCCTCGGCGTCGAGGCTCCAGTTGCTCACGATCCGGCCGTAGAGGCCGTCGTGGTGCGACTTGACCCAGGTGAGCGAGGGATCGTCCACGACGCCCGGCTTGAGGACGAATCGCTGAAAGCCCGGGAAACGCGGGTCGCTCTTGATGCCGGCCAGGCCCTCGATGAACCATGTCCCGATGTAGAGGTATGAACTGTGGCACAGGGAGTTGTCCATGTCCCACGACTCGTACATCGTCGTAGCGCCGTGGCGGAGCATATCGCCCCAGCCTGGATAGGTGTCCTTGTTCGCCATCGTAAAGAGCAGGTCCTGGCGGTCCAGGGCGAGCAACGTCTTGTAGAGAAACGCTCCGCCCGTGATGCCGGCGTGGATGTGGCCCTTGCGGCGGATCAGGATTTCTTCTTCAAGGCGTTTCTCCACTGCCGGACGCACATCCTTCGGGGGCAAGTCCACAAGCAGCGCGATCGCAAGGTACGCCTGGAAACCGTTCACGTAGCTGCTTTCAGCCGGGATGAAGAACTCATGGTGCACAGCCTTGCGGACCTCATCGGCGCGGGCGCGATACTTCTCGGCACCGCTCTTCTTGCCAATCACGTCGGCGATTTTCGCGGCGGTCTGGAGATTGAAGATCCAGTAGCAGTTGTTGTAGAACAGCGTTTCGCGGGTATCGCCGTTGACGCCCTGGGCGCCGGGCCAGAGCCAGTCGCCGAGGAAATCCCACTCGCCGCCCCACCGGCGGAGAATGTTGTCCCTGGCCTTGGTCTCCAGGAAGGCCAGCCATCGTTGGATCGTGGGGAAGTTCTCTTCGAGGATACGGGTGTCGCCGTAGCGCTCGTACATCTCCCAGGGCAGCGTGACGCAGTAGCCGCTCCAGCCGGGCCCGCCGCCGCCCCAGTAGGTGGGAGCGGTGTAGGGTAGATTGCCGGCTTCGACGGTGTCCTTGACGGCGGCCATCTCCGCGGTGCCCCAGGCGGCGCTTCCGCCCTGCACGTCGCGCCAGTCCTGGCTCCACTTCGTGTAGAACGCCCCGAGGCTGTAGTTGTTCAGGCCGCACTCGGTCGTCGCGTGCGCGTCGCCGCCGTAGCCCATCCGCTCGCGATGGGCGCAATCGACGACGTACCCGCCAAGGCTGAGGTCCTCGAAGGTCCACAGCGTCGTGTCGTAGATCCGGTTGAGCAGCTTGTTCGAGCACTCGAAATCCGCCGCCCTCGCATAGTCCGTCCGCACGAGGCATGCGCGGATGTCGCTCGGTGCCGGCTTGTACTTGAGGCCCTCGATCGTGACCCACCGGCCCGTGAAGTAGTTGAACCGGTTTCGGAACGTCCCCTTGCCATCGGGACCGACGACGTACTTGCTGTGGAGCCGGTTCGTCATGTCCGCCTCGGGCCGTTCGGAGAACTTGAACTCGATCTCATCGCTCGGCTTTCCGCGGACGTCCGCTTCGAGCCAGCCGGTGACGTTCACGCCCAGATCGACGCGATACACGCCCGGCTTGACCTCCTCGACCGCCACCGGTTTGACTTCCTGAATCCGCCGATTCGGCTCGACCATCTCGGCTGAGACTATCAGGTTCGGCGAGTACACGGTCGCGGGCTTCCAACTGGAATCGTCGAAACTCGCTTCGCACCAGCCGGGGACCTCTCTGTTCGCATCATACCGTTCGCCGCCGAAATGCATGAAGTCCCAGACGCCCATCAGCGTATTGGGGCTCGGGTGGGTTCGCCAGCTTTCGTCCGTTACAACCTTTACGGCCTCGCCGCCCGGCAGGCTGATGTTTGCCTGGGCGAACACAATCGGCGTCTGTGGGCGATCGTCCGTCTTGTACGGCGGGAAGATCGACCAGGAGACCCCGAGCCACAGACCGATGACGTTCTTGCCCTCTTTGAGCTGGTCGGCGATCTCGTACGTCACGTAACGAGCCCGCTTGCGATGGTTCGTCACGGCCGGCGACAGGACGGCGTCGCCAATCCTCTTGCCATTCACGTAGACCTCGTGATAGCCAACCGAAGCCACATACAGGACCGCCCGCTTGGGTTTGGCCTTCAGGTCGAACGTCTTGCGTAGCCAGGGGTCCGGCACCTTGTTGTCCGGCGGCGGCCAACCGCCCTTTCGCTGGAAGACCTGATCGATGCCGATCCACTTGCCCGACCAATCGGATTTGTCCAGCAGCCCCATCGTCCAGCGCGCCGACGCACTCCAAGCCGACATTGCTCCGTTCTCGTCCTTCACGCGCACTTTCCAGAAGCACTGCGTCCCGGAGACCAGCGGCTTGCCGGCATAGACGACATGCGCGGACTGATCCGAAGAGACCACGCCGGAATCCCACAGGTCGCCCGTGCCCTCCTCCAGCAGCGTCCTGGCGCTCGCCACAAGCACCTGATATGCGGTCTGCTTGTGCCCACGTGCGGCCGAGTCAATGGCCTCCAGTTCCCAGCCTAATCGAGGCTGCCGCACATCGATTCCGAGAGGGTCCTCCAGATACTCGCATCGCAGATCGGCGACCGTCAAGGAACACTCCCCGCTCGCGGCAAATGCTGCCCCGGCACAGGCCGGGAACACCATGAGAAGCAACAGGTATCGCACGGATTTGGTGACAAGGAACGATCTCATACTGGCCTCCTTGAATCGACGGACCCCGCGGTCCCCATTATAGGGATTCGGAATGATCTGCTCGCGGTGAAGACTTTGTCATCCCTTCACGATGCTCAGAGCGGCGCCTGAGGCAAAACCGGAGGATCTGGGCGTCGTACGAGAGGTTTCTCTCGGTCGCAGGCCAGATCCTTCACTACGCTGCGCTCCGTTCCGGATGGCACAATCCGCGCAAGCATCAATCATAATCCGTACTACACCTTCAGATCGCACAAGATGGGATTATAGTGAGGTTCTGGCGCACACGCCAAGCCAAATGAGAGATCACTGCGCGTTCTTGTCGGACGTGCCGATCGGCGGCGACGAGACAGGGCGCTCCTCGTGCCGGACGGCGGCAATCAGGGCAACAGCAACCCACACGCCACTGAAAATAACCAGCCCGGCCGCGACGATCACGACCACCAGGAGACCAATCATCATCGATCCGGCCCTCCCACAAGAAGACCTTGGATGTAGTGCCCTGCCGCATACGCGGCCAGGGAGCAGATCAGAGCCGGAAGAACCGCGACCACGTCGGTCTCAAAGACGGTTTCAAGCTGGAACAAGATGGCCACCACGGTGCCCACCACCATGGAAAGGATTCCCGCCAAGGGCCGAGGCTTGTGGATCCACAGACCGAGAATCAGCGCGGGCAGGATCGCCGGCGCCCAGATGTTGTAGCAGACCAGCAGCCCCTTGATGACGCTCGGAACAAACACCGCCATGGCGGCCGCGACGGCCGCAATGACCACGGTCGAATACCGTCCCGCGGTCAGCGCCGCGCTGTCCTGGCGGGCGGCAAACCGTCGGATGATGTCCTGTGTGAACACCACCGCCCCGGCGTTCAGCAGCGAGTCGAGGCTCGACAGGACGATGGAAACCAGCGACACCAGCAACAGGGCATACGCGGCATGCGGCATCGTCGCCTTGACGAAGGTCAGCAGGACATAGTCCTCGCCGGTGCTGCTCGGCACGACCGGCCTGGCGATGATGCCGAGGGCGATCATCACAGCAAACCAGAGCGTACTGAAGAGCCCGGCCAGGATGAAGCCGTTGCGGGAAACAACCGTGGTCCTGGACGCAAGAGCCAGGTTCGCGTACGGCGGGATGAGAGTCTCGCCGAGCAAGAACGCCGTGACAAAACCGATGATCTCCACCGGCGGTGTCGTTGCGAATCCGTGCGACGTCGCGGCCACAGCCTGCTCATAGAAGGCCGCGGCGCCGCCTTCGACGTGGAACAGCAGCTCATACAGGAGGATGCCGGGCAGGAGCAGCGCGAACAAAGCGAAATGATAGGCGTCGGTGATCACGCTCGCCCGCAGGCCGCCGAAGGCAGTATAGGACGTCGTCACGACGGCCACAACGGCCACCGACACCCATCGGGGCAGACCGAAGATGTCGTCCAGAACGACCGCGCCGGCGCTGATCATTACGGCGGAGAACAGCGTGCACAGCAGCACGGAGATGATCCCCGCCAGAACCTGGCATCGGGGGCCGTACTTCTGCCCGAACACGTCGCCCAAGGTATAGCAGTCTTTCAACGCCCGCAGCCTCGGGGCCACGAGCAGACCGACAAGGATATTCTGCACGGAGTAAGCCAGGCCAACCAAAAGGAACAGAAAGCCATTATTGTACCCCCTGCCGACAAAACTGATGGAAAACGCGGGGCCGACGTACGTCGCACAGAGACTACCGAAGATCAGCGCCAGGGGCAGCGCCCGGCGGGCAATGGAGAAGTCCGCGTACTCGCGGGCCGTGCGTGCGCGCGCGGCCACGACGATCAATACGACCACGTAGCCTACAACGAGCACCGTCGAGAGAACCACATGCACAACCTCGGGAAGTTTGATGTTTGATGTTCGAAGTTCGAAGTCGGAAAGACCACGCCTTCGCACCTCTGACTCCAAACTTCACACTTCAAACTTCACACTTCTTGCCTCACACCTGCCACGCCGTTCATTCATGCCCTTCCTGAAACGCTTCCTCTTCCAGCTCGCTGATCACCGCGTCCAGGTCCGCTTCCGTACGAATCCATCCGAACCTCGCATCGACGAGAAACGTGCCATACCATTGAATCAGGTTCTTCGCAAAGTCGTCGTCCTTGCAGTAAATGCCGAAGGAGATCTCGCCCGCGTGCGACTCGCCCTTGCGAGGCCGCTGCGGAAAGGCCAGCAGCCCGGCGCTGCGGGACAGCAGAAACTCGATATCCGAGACCTTGCTGTTGTAGATCTTCAGCCGGCCCGATTCGATCGCCTCGGGAAACCTGCGAAACAGGTGCCGGGCCGCGTTGGAGAAACCCGAGACACTGAGGTTCATCGCGCGGTGCACCCGGACATCGGGGTACTCGTGGAGAATCGTGTGGAGCTGACTGATGTAATCCTCCATCGGCTGGCGCTCGCCCTCGAACAACATGCAGGTCCAGAGCTCGCCCTGGCCGGTCGCGTCGAGCTGTTCCTGGAGCATCTTCTTGGCCGTCTCATAGGTCTCGCGCCGGTTGCCGAGCACCTTCAACTGCCGCTCCATAAGAACATCGGCCCATACGGGCATGTCGCTCGGCATCGCCTCGGGCGGGCAGACGCCCAGCCGGGTCATCAATCGAAGAAACTGCTTGTGCTCGGACCCGTAGAACCGGCGGCCGACCACGCTGCCGACGTTGCCGTTGCATTCCAGCCCGTATTTCTTGTGGTAGCCGAACGACAGGCGGTGCACGTCGTGGCCCCGCTCCCGGAGCGACTTCTCCAGCTCGCAGATCAGAAAAATCGCCTGTTTCTCCGGGGCCTTGTCGATCGACAGGTGCACGTTCGGACACAGGACAATCGCCCGTTTGCCCAGCATGTTCGTCAACGCGCCGAGCTCCGTCGCCGCCTGCTCGAGCTCCTCGCGCCCGTCGTAGCGCTCCACGCAGACGAAGACCACCAGCACATTGTTGAAGCTCACGCGCAACTGAGGCGGGGAGATCGTCGAAGGGTCGATCCTCGTACTCGGTTCTTTATCCTCAAAGTAGCAGGAAGAACACTGATAACTATCCAAGATCATATCGGCGCGTTGATTCCGTCATCCTTACTGCAGGTTCACGTGACTGCGGCTACGATCCCGCGTTGACGCCTGAGCCTTCTTCATACGGGACGCAATCCCCGCGTCAACGCGTGAAATAAAAAGACCGACATCAGGAGTCACCACCTTGGCGCCGAAGCCGGCGCTGTTCATCAATCGCACGATCTCCGTGGCCTCCCAGAAGTCCCGGGACTCGCTGATCCGCTTGGCTTCATCGCGAGTCAGGGACTTCAAAAAAGTCGGCAGACATCCGTCGCGAAGCGCACCGGCGTAGTCGGCCAACAATTCCTGGATCTCTCTGTCCGTGTTCGACATGTGAAAACCGCTCCAATCTCGGGAAGGTCGTCAGTCTTCCCCACCAGACTCCCTGCAATATTCTTTCAACATCTCTCTCAATTTCAAAATCGTTCGAAACTCCAGCATCTTGACGGCGCCGACCGTCGTCCCGAGCTGGTTGGCGATGGCCCGATTGGACATCCCCTCCATCCACAGCTCGATGGCCTTTCGCTCCCGGGCCTTGAGCTTGCCGAGCATCTTGTGCAGGAGCTGCGTGAGCTCCTCCTGCGAGGCCAGGTCGCACAATCCCAGGTCCGGCGCCATCAGGTTCTGCAGGTCGTCCTGTGACATGGACGCCCTTCGGTTCATCCTTCTGTAGACCTCGCGGAGCCGCTTGCGCATGTAGTAGAGATATACCGTTCGGAGAAGATGCCTGTCATCCTCGATGTCGCGCAAGTGATCCGGGTTCTCCCAGATATCCGCGTACACGTCCTCCAGTACGTCTTCACATTCCACTTCGTTGCCGAGGTAGCGATGCAGATGCCCGATGAACAGGGCAAAAGTCGCCCTCACAAAAGGCTCCATGGCTCGGCGACGCGACTCGGTATCAGAGGCCGTCAGTTGCTTTAGAGCGTTACGCAGCCGCTTATCCATGTCCGGTTATTTCGATCTCCTATACTCGTTGCCCTGGACCCCGTCGGAACCAGATCGACGGTTACGGGCCATACAACCCGCAATTCCCTATTCTATCATAGAGATTGGTGGAGTTCAACCGGCAAACTCCCACGCGTCCATGTCCCCTCGGGCCAGCCTCTGACCATCGCCCTGCAACCAAACCCGAGAGTCCCTTGCCAAAGATCTCCAGTGCCTCAGAATCCGATGTATTCGCCATTCTTCCAAACGCAATCAGGCACGGCTGCCGTCCAGACCTCTCCATTGCACGTAGACGCCGGCCCAGCCAAGCAGAACAATCCCCGCGAAAATCGCGAAGTCCGCGCGCAAATACCGGCTGATGCCCACAATCGCCTGCGAAGGCGAACCGGCCAGTGCGACATCCGTGTCGGCAGAAGCCCCAGGCCCCCGGCTCGAAAGACGGCTCCCGCCCGCCGGCGCGATCGGCGTTACCCCGCTGCCATTCCCGCCGGTGGAAGGCTCCGGCTTATCCGTGGCGCCGGATTGTCCCGGAGCCGCCGCGCCGCCTATCTTGTCGGAGGCCGGGACTTCCTGTACAGGAACATCAGGCACGTCCGACGGTTGAGCAGCCGCCGGGGCGACCGTAGCATCGCGCTGCGGCGCGACATCGGCCTTCGTTTCAGCGCCGCTCCCTGTCGTGACATTCGACGGCTTGACGGCCGCCTCACCGGCCCTGTCGGACGCTGAGGCTTCACTCTCGATCTTGTCGAGCACCTTCAGCAGAACCCTGGCCGACCCGGTGTTCTCCAGGTCCTGGCTGGCGCGCTCCAGGGGTTCGCGGGCATAGCCCGTTTCGCCAACCCCCAGCAGGTGATACCCGAGCAGAAGCTGCATATCGGCGTCGTAGCCGAAACGATCGAGCTTATCCACGAGATTCTCGATCTGGGCGTACAACACATCGTCGTTCGCATAGAGACCGCGAGGATAGAAGACCCCCTCTTTCTCGGGGGACGTCTTGCTCAGCGCCTTGCGCAGGATCTCGGCCGACTCCGTGTACCGCCCGTCCGCGAACAGCGCCTGGGCGTACGCAAACGGCAGAATCATGTCGTCGGGCGACAGCCGCAGGGCTTCCTCGAACTTGCGGACCGCAATGCCATAGTCGCCCGATTCGAAGCCCTTGACACCTTCCTCGAACCGGGTGTCGGCGAGTGTCTGCGCCGCCGGCTGCTGGCCATCCTGCTTATCCAGCTTCTCGCGGACATCCGCCCACGTGCTCTGATCCGCCGGGCGGGCCGCGCTTTCAACCGGGGTCTCGGAACTGTAGCTCGTGAGACCGCCGTCGTCGTTCTGATAGTAGTAATTGTAGGTATAGTAATTATAGTTGTCGGCGACCACCTCGCGCGCGATCGGGTAGTATCCGTACCACACATAGGGATGGTATCCGTACCAGTAGTAGCGGACGTACGAGTAATCCCACGGCCACCAGCCCCCCAGGCTGACGAACACGTACTTGCGATGGTAGTACGGATAGACGTGCCGGAAGTACACGCGAGGACCGAAACTGTAGCAAACCGGATAGTAGTAGCTCGGCCAGATCACGCGATGATGCAGCCGATAATAAGGATCATAGTAACTGTACGTATGCCGGTAGTCGTGACGGATCAGGTCCGGTCGATCATAGTACCTCGCGTGAACGGACCACGGGCGAGAAACGCCACGCGTTTGGATCGCACCCGGACGGCCTCTCGGGGTATCCGGGTCTGTGAATCCGAGGCCATGACGCCGGCTATACTCAGCCATCCGGGAACCCAGGCCGCTGCGGCGCACCTCCGCCTGGACGACCTGCTGTCGCGCCGCCACAACCGGCGAAGCGGTCGCGGTCGGCCGTTCCACAGCCCGCGTCCGTCGATCCACCAACCGATCCCGGAGTTCCACTTGGCTGCGGGGGGTGTCCGTCGCACCGGGAGTACGGGCCCGCTGGGAGGATGCAATCGGGCTTTGCGGCCTGGTGTCGGCGGTCCCCACCCGGTCCTGGGACGGCCTGCGTTCGTTCATCCTCCCCAGAAGCGAATCTCGGCTCGTTGCCGAATCGGCAGGCGATCTCTCGGACCGCCGCGCCACTCCGCCGGAGGGGCTCGTCGGCGTCTGCCGATCCGCGGATCCGATCCGCGAAGAGAACTGCCGGACCCGTGCGCTGTCGGGCGTCGTCGCATCCGTAGATCGCGAGGAACTCTCGCTCGGCGTCGGACTCAGGCCACTCAATGGACTGGATGGCGTTGAGCCGCCGGATGGCTGGCTCGACCGTGATTGGATCTCTCGTCGCTGATTCGCCATGCGATCCGCCGTGGACTGCCGCTCCACGGTGTTTCGCCCGAAGACACCGGACGATGACCGACCGGACATCGGGCTCGATGACGCCGCGGCGCCGATCTGATCGCCGATACGGCTCGTCACCCCCGAACTGATGCTTCCGCTCTGAGTCGGCTGCAAAGGACTGTAAACAAAGGAGTTATGGTTCTGCGAACCACCTGAAACACCAATGGAGCCGTCGCCCCCTGAGGGCATCGAATAGGACGGCTGCGACGGGCTGGTCGTGAAGGATCTGCTCCGACTCGTCGATGGGCTTGAACGGAGCGACGGTGCCGGCTCACTGGAACCAATGGATGGGGACGAACGGTTGATCGGCGCGCTCGGCCGGCTGAAAGACGTGCCCGCCGACGGGCTCGACCAGCCTGAGCCTGCCGATGGGCTTGGACTCCGCGAAACCGACCTGGACGGGCTGGGCATCCGATTCGGTGCGCTCCCGCTCGGCGCGCTCGGCCTCGGGGCGGAGTTGAATGACCGTGTCGTTGCTCCCCCCCGATTCGTAACTGATGGCCTGGAAGGCATTTGCGGCGAGGCCGGCGCACTTGAGGGCGCACTCCTTGTGCTCGATGGAGAACTCGCACGGCTGGAGCTGTCGCGTCCGCGCGACTGGCCTTGAGCCAACGGTCCCGCCAGCAACGTCACTGCGAGCAAGACCGCAACAACCGACGGTCCCCAAACGCCTTCGTTCACATTCCGGGACCCCGCCGCTCGCGATTGCTTTCTCACAATTATGGCAAACATCACAATACTCCTTTCTCCCCGGCGGCAGCAATGCCGATGAGCCTCATCTCCCCATCCGGCTGACCGCCGGCATTCGACACGCTCTACTGGATCGTGAGGAATGATTCCATGAATCGGAGGCTCACCTTTAACTCTACTGTTTTCAAGGTCTTAAGGTTTGCCGCCCGGCCGCAAAGGCTCGAAACCATCCTGGCCAGCCCGCGCAAACCAGCCTGCACACTCCGGTCCGGAGTATCCATCTACAGGTATAAGGCGCGATGGGCTGTTGCGGTAACGAAAAAAACCAGATTCACTGCCGTGGCGTAGAATCGGCACGTAATGGTGGTGGAGGGGATCGCCTCACATGTCGGGAACCACTTCCGGATAGAACTGGCCCGTGGGGCTGATCTTGAAAACGTAAATCAGGTCTTCCCGGAGCTTCTGGTAGATCACGCTGCCGTAGATGGCCTTGATGCCGTACTCGTGGAGCTTTTCCGGATCATTGGCGAGGTCCCAAATGCTGGACCAGAACAACTGCTGATGCCGGATGGGCAGGGCTTGAAGCAGGCCGTTGTACCGCTTGGGTTCGGCGCCGGGCTCCTCGATCGGGAACCCTTCTCCGGGGGGCATTTTCTCGCCATAGACGCGACGCCAGAGGTAAAGGGCGCGGGACTTGCCGTCCGTCACCATCTTGTCGTCGAATTTGACAATCAGGGCGTCGAAATAGACGACATCGCCCTCAATCGCGTATTCCTTTTGGAGAACGACTTTGGTCTTGTCGTTCCGGGCGGTTTCGACAAAGCGGATCGTGGTCAGCAGTCGGCCGTTTTCATTACGCTGCGAGATGACCTTCGCATAGCCGATCTGATCCTCGTCGGTCAGGTTGGTGATGGCCTGCCTGAGTTGCTTGTTCTCGGTGAGCAGGTCGTGGATGGTCATCGCCCCACGGTAGACGCCGGGTCCCACAAGTGCGGCGGCCGCGACAAGCACCGCGACAAAACCGTATAGAATGAACCGCATTTTCTTCAGCAAAAACGCCATCCTTTCCCAATCCAACCTCCTGCGGTCTCTGTACGAACCGCTCCTACCGGATGTTTCATCGGCCCAAGCAAACAGGTTTCTGCATTCAAACACCCACGAAATCCCAAGTTTCGCCATTGCCCATTGCATTGCCGGCCGATATCACCTATTATGACAGCTCAAACAGGATCGGTTGGAAGGATAGAGGCCTATGGATAGGGTACGATCTCAATTCTCGCGAATCAGCCTGCTTGTCGGCCTGTTGGCAATTTCGGGGTGCTACGAGCCCGAGCCCAAGCCCCTAATCATCGGGGAG
Source organism: Phycisphaerales bacterium UBA2218 (assembly GCA_002327785.1). Taxonomy (GTDB): domain Bacteria; phylum Planctomycetota; class Phycisphaerae; order Sedimentisphaerales; family Anaerobacaceae; genus PLanc-01. The sequence continues at coordinate 1,924 of DCUI01000016.1, read as the reverse complement.
ATGCCGCCTTTGGTCTTGCCGCCTGCGGAGGCCCCGCCGGCGCAACATCGACTCGTCGGTCGCTCAGTCCAGGGCCGGCCCATCATGATTCAGATCCTGGGCGATGGCGATGACACCGTGCTGGTCATGGCCACCATCCACGGGAATGAACCCGCCGGCACCCCGCTCGTGAACAGTCTGACCGGCTACTTGCGAAATAATCGCAGCCTGCTGGAGGGTCGGCGGATCGTGCTGATGCCCGTCGCCAATCCGGATGGGTTCGCCGCCGGAACGCGGGAGAACATCCGGCGCATCGACCTGAACCGCAACTTCGAGGCCGCCAACCGCGTCAACGACGAGACGAACGGCTTTCGGCCTCTCTCGGAGCCGGAATCGCGAGCGCTGCAAAGCGTCATCAAAGAGTACAGTCCAAGCCGGATCGTAAGCATCCATCAACCGCTGACTTGTATCGATTACGACGGTCCCGGACGGACGCTGGCCGCGCGTATGGCACAATATTGCGACCTGCCCCTCAAGAAACTCGGCGCCAAGCCCGGTTCGCTCGGCTCATACACCGGCGAATCACTCGGCATTGCGACGATCACCGTCGAACTTCCCGCCGAGGCATCAAAGCAGAGCGAGCAAGCTCTCTGGGACAAGTACGGCAGGGCCCTGCTGGCAGCGATCCTGTTCCCCCAGCACCCGCTGTAACAAGCCGGAAACAGGTGATGGAATTGGCTTCGACTGCCCGGGGTCCCCCCGCGGGCGGGCACCACGCTTAGACTCGCTTTGAGCGCGACGTCACACACCAGGAACGCCAGAATCAGCCCACAGGAAATGATGGCCGCTTGATTTGACTGCCGCGCTGCCTTACCATATTGCCCATCAGGCATCCCGTGAACAAGCCCTGCCTCTACGGTGCAGAGTACAATGTCCGTGCGGTCCGCAGGGGAAGCATCCGGAATCCAACGTCGGTGTTCTGCGTGCTCGGCGGCCGGGATCGTCGTGGGAAATATGGGCGCGTACAAGCTGAACAACCAGTTCAAGCCCTCGGGCGATCAGCCGCAAGCGATCGAACGGCTTGCGCAGGGTCTTCGCGAGGGCAAGAAGTTCCAGACCCTCATGGGTGTCACCGGCAGCGGCAAAACCTTCACGATGGCCAATGTCATCGCCTGTTTTGACCGGCCTGTGTTGGTCGTCTCGCACAACAAGACACTGGCCGCCCAGCTCTATGAGGAGTTCAAGGAGCTGTTCCCCGAGAACGCGGTGGAGTATTTCGTCAGCTATTANNGACTACTACCAGCCCGAGGCATACATCCCGCAGCGGGATATCTACATCGAAAAGGACGCATCGCGCAATGCAGACCTCGATCGGCTGCGGCTCTCGACCACGACAAGTCTCTCGTCCCGACGCGATTGCATCGTCGTGGCCTCGGTCTCGTGCATCTTCGGCCTCGGCTCGCCCGAGGATTACAAGGCCAGCGTGGTAGCGGTCCGCATGGGCGAAACGCACGAACGCAACGTCCTTCTGGGCCGACTGGCCGACATGCAGTACGCCCGCAACGATATCGACTTCCAACGGGGGACCTTCCGGGTCCGGGGCGATGTGGTCGAGCTGCACCCGTCCTATGAGTCCTTCGCCATCCGGATCGAGTTCTTCGGCGACACCGTCGAGCAGATCAACTACATCAACCCCGTCTCGGGCGAGGTCCTGGCCCAGGAGAGCCAGGTTTTCATCTACCCGGCCCAGCACTATGTGATGCCCGGCGAGCGAATCCAGCCGGCGGTCGAGGGGATTCGAGCCGAGCTCGAATCGCGATTGCAGCAGTTCCGCAGCGAGGGCAAGCTGCTCGAGGCCCAGAGGCTCCAGGCCAGGACGATGTATGACCTGGAGATGATCCAGGAAGTAGGCTACTGCAGCGGCATCGAGAACTACTCCCGCCAC